>NZ_JBSHNE010000007.1:0-294247 GCF_053646035.1 Streptomyces sp. NPDC055287
AGCAGCTCGATGCGCTCACGGGCGGTCAGCTTGCCCTTCGCGTGCTGGGCCTCGGTCGCCCGCTCACTGGGGCCACGGCGGGCCTGCTCGCGCAGGTCCCGCAACTCCGCCACACGGCCGCGGAGATCGAACCGGGAAGGTGTTCCGCGTTCCGGACTCTCGGCCGTCATTCCCATTCCCATCGACCGCTCCGCAGGTAGGCGACGTACAGTACGACTGAATTCAATTGTCTACGCTACGCGCCGTTCACAGGGACAAGAACCCCTGACCTTTCCCGGCCCAATTTGCAGGGACTTAACAACAACCCCCTATTTGCCGTCCATTACCCGTAGGGGTGTTCTCCGGAGCGGGTCGGTCCCGAATCGATCCCCGCCGGCATTCTTTCGCGCATGCGCACCGGCCGAACGGCCCGCCCGGTGACTTCGAGAACTCCGTCGGAGTTCCACCGGCCCATATAGCCGGAATCAGCGAGCGATCCCCGGCTCCTGGAAGCCGGCACCCGGCTGTGCGCGCGGAGACGGTCGAAGGGCAGCGCGGCGCCCGCCGCCCAGATGTGCCCCGGGCTCCCGGACGGCAGCGCATGCCCCTCCGCATCGCGAATCGTGACGCGGACCCGGCTCACGGTCTCGCCGACGACGAGTGGGGACGGCGCCTGCGCACCGGAGGTGTACTCGATCGCGGTCCACGGCATCAGCCCGTCGCGCGGCGAGAATTCGGACAGCAGGCGGGTGAACGGCAGCGTGTCGAAGTGCTGTTCCGCCAGTTCCGCGGGGCAGGGCTCGCCGGTGAGGAGCACCGTACCCAGACGGGTCGCGACCCGTCCGCCGTCTGTCGCGGCGGCCCGCGTCGCGGCGAGCACGGCCGCGTACTCGCGGGGTCCGAACACCGCGACCGAACCCGCCTCCGGGAGCCCCCCGGCCTCGGACACCGCGGCCTCCGGCGGAGGGCCGTACAGCCTGCCGGCCGTTCCGACCGCCCACCACAATGCGGCCAGCGACCGTGCCTCGCCCGGCTGCCGGCCGACCGCCACACCGCGTTCGGGCCGGCCCGCCCTGCGGATGCGGTCCGACACGGCCAAAAACAGGGCGCGGTGGTCGACCAGATGACCCGTCGGACCGTCGCCGTCCCCCTGCTCGACCAGCAGATAGGCGGCGTCCGTGAGGCCCGACCTCGGCAGCGAGCCGTCGACACGCATGGGCCCGATCCTCGCCCAGGTCCGGGCATCGTCCAGAACCATCGCCGGGAGCGTCCAGCGCTCCCTCGTGGCACCACTGCACAGAACCAGTGCGGCCCCGCTGATGACGACGATCCGCCGCAGGGCGTCGTCGTCCACGCCGCACGGTACCGGCACACACACGGCTCCCAGCTTGAGCACCGCCAGATGTGCGACGAGCGCCTGCGCGTGGTCCGTACAGTGAACGAGGACGGGATCACCGAGCTGTACTCCCGAGCGCAGCAGCGCCGACGCGAGCAGGCCCGAGCGTTTCTCCGCCGCCTCATAGCTCAGCGTGCGCCGTCCGTCCGCCACGACGACGGCGCCGGGACGCCTGGCGACGGCCCGGCTGAACAGGCCGTCGAGGGTCTCCGGGCCGCCTGCCGGCTTCCGGGGCCTTTTCGGGGCCGCAGGCACAGCGGTGGGGGTCACGGCCTCTGCCGGTGTGACCGTGATCGTGGTTGCTACGCGCACCATGCCCCCAGGGATGTCGTCCTTCGTCGCGGCGGTGCCTCAAGGAACAAGGCTCCCGGGGGCTCCTCGGCCATCTCTGCACTCCCGCCCCAGCGCCCCTCGTAGTGTGGCCCAGCCCGTCTGGGCAACTTCTTAAGGGAAGTTGAAGGCGCCTGGACGGCCGCCCCCACTGGGTGCCGGCAGCGGGCACGACGGCACGGGCATGCGGACCGTCGCATGCCCGTGCCATGGAGCGGGCGGACCGCGGCCGGCCGCGGTCCGCCCCGTTCAGATCCGCCCGGCCGGTTCCGGCGAGGCGGTGGCCTGTCCCGGTACACCCGGGGCGGGGGAAGGAGCCTCCACCGCCACGTGCGGCAGGACGCGGTCGAGGCCGGCGGGCAGCCACCAGTTCTTCTTCCCCAGCAGCAGCATCAGGGCCGGGACCAGCATCATCCGCAGGATGAAGGCGTCCAGCGCCACCGCCCCGGCCAGCGCGACACCCGTCATCACCGCCGCCCGGTCCGGGCTGAGGATGAAGGAGGAGAAGACGGCGATCATGATGAGGGCCGCACTGTTGATGACACGGCTGGTGTCGACCAGTCCCGCGCGCACCGCACGCGCGTTGTCCTTGCTGTGGACCCACTCCTCGTGCATGCGGCTGACGAGGAACACCTGATAGTCCATCGACAGGCCGAACAGCATCGGCAGCATGAAGGCCGGCATGTACGCGATGATCGGCCCTTCCTTGCCCATGCCGAGCAGATCGATGCCCCAGCCCCACTGGAAGAAGGCGACGATCAGACCGAACGACGCGGCGGCGGCGATCACATTCATCAACGCGGACATCAGCGGCACCACGATGCTCCGGAATGCCAGCATCAGCAGCAACGCGCCCAGCAGGACGATGAGGGCGATGAACAGCGGCAGTCGGTCGCCGATCTCGGCGGCGAAGTCCTTCTGGATCGCGGTTCCGCCACCGACGTCCACGCTGATGCCGGTGTCCCTCTCGGCGGCCGGCACCACGTCCGAGCGCAGCCGGTCGATGAGCCGGTCGGTCTTCTCGTCCTGCGGTGAGGTGGACGGTACGACCTGGACCAGAGCGGTGCGCCCGTCCTTCGACGGGGGCAGCACAGCCACCCGGGCGACGCCGGAGATGTCCTCGACCTGCTGGGCCAGCCCGTCCACCGCGGCCCGGTCGTCCCCGGCCCGCGGTGTGTCGACCACCAGCAGCAGCGGTCCGTTGAAGCCCGGGCCGAAGCCGTCGGCGAGCAGGTCGTAGGCCTGGCGGGTGGTCTGGGACTCCGCGTGATTGCCCTGGTCATTGGTGCCCAGACGCAGGGAGAGGGACGGCAGGGCGAGCGCCACCATGACGGCCAGGGCGACCACGGCGACCATCCGGGGGCTGCGCTCGACGAACCCTGCCCAGCGCACGGCCCAGGCGCTCGCGCTCTCCGCCCCCTGGGGCCCTTCGGCGGCCAGACGACGGCGCTCACGGCGGCTGAGCACCTTCATGCCGAGTATGCCGAGCATCGCGGGCAGCAGGGTGACGGCGGCAAGGACACTGAGGACGACGGTCAGCGTGGTCGCGACGGCGATGCCGTTGAGGAACTGCATCCCGAGGGCGAACATCGCCAGCAGCGCGATGCACACCGTGCCGCCGGCGAAGAGCACCGCGCGTCCCGACGTGTTGAGGGCACGCTCGGCCGCCTCGGCGGGAGTCAGGCCGGCCTTCAGCCCCCTGCGGTGGCGGGTGACCACGAACAGGGCGTAGTCGATGCCCACCCCGAGACCCACCAGCGAGCCCAGGATCGGGGCCGCGTCGGGCAGGGTGACGGCCTTGCTGAACACGGCGAGCAGCGAGACGGCCGTTCCGACGGCGAAGATGCCGGTCACGAGCGGCAGCAGCATAGCGAACAAGGAGCCGAAGGCCACGAAGAGGACGATCGCCGCGGCGACGATCGCCACCAGCTCGGCGAGGCCCTCCGGGGGCACCTGTGCGTACTCGATGGCCTGGCCGCCCAGTTCGACCCTCAGACCGTCGCTGCGGGCCTCCTCGGCCCGCTCGACGACCTTTTCGGTGTTCTCGGCCTCAAGGTCGAACGCCTGCTTGGTGAAGGTGACTTCGGCGTAGGCGGTACGGCCGTCCTCGCTGATACGTCCGGCCCCGTCGGCGCCGTAGGGACCGGCGACGGTGCCCACGTCCGGCAGCTTCGCGACGTCCTCCAGGGCGGCGGTCATCCGGGAGCGGATCTCCGCGTCCCGTACAGAACCGTCCTCCACCTGCCACACCACGGTGTTGGCGTCTCCGGCAAGCTCCGGGAACGCTTCCGTCATCCTGTCGGTGGCGCGGGCGGACTCGGTGCCGGGGAGGTCGAAGGCGTTGGAGTAGTCGTCACCGGCCGCGACGCTCGCGGCCCCCGAGCCGAAGAGCATGCCCACCCACAACAGGAGGACCACCAAGCGGTGTTTGAGACACCACCGTGCGATTGTCACCATGATCTGTGTACTCCCCTGTTTCTCGCGCCGGTTCTTGCGCTGGGCCCCGACGGGCGGATGGCCCGGTCAGCCTGCCGGTGACCGCTCACAGATCGCTCACAGATCGCTGGCGTGCGGAAGCGGGCCGGCCCGCAACCCGGTCCGGAATGCCGCTCTGGGGCGGGTCGTTGATGGCACTATGGGTCCATGCATGTGGGACTCCTCGGGCCGCTCGAGGTCCGGGACGGCGGCAGACTGATCCCGGTCGGCGGGGCACGGCTGCGCCGCCTGATGGTCCGGCTCGCACTGGACGCGGGTCGTCCTGTCTCGGTGGGGACGTTGTCGGCGGCGGTCTGGCCCGATGATGCCCCGACCGATCCGGGCCACGCCCTGCAGTCGCTGATGAGCCGGCTCCGCCGGGCCCTGCCGGACGGCACCCCGCTGGACTCGGGGCCCGGAGGCTACTGCCTCGGTGTCCCTCCCGACTCCGTGGACGCCCTGCGTTTCGACCGGCTGGTACGCAGCGGCAGGAGCACCCTGACGACAGGCCGGCCGGAGGCGGCCGCCGCCGAGTTGCGTTCCGCGCTGGCGCTGTGGCGGGGCGAGGCGCTGGCGGATGTGGGGGATGCCGGGTTCGCGGCGAGCACCGTCGCGCGGCTGGAGGAGTTGCGGCTCGGTGCCGCGGAGGACTGCGCGGAGGCCGACCTGCTCCTGGCGGCAGATCTGCCCAGGCTGATCGCCGAGTTGGAGGCGCTGATCGCCGCGCAACCGCACCGCGAGCGGCCGCGGGCGCTGCTGATGCGCGCCCTGCACGCGGACAGCCGCTCGGCGGAGGCGCTCTCGTGCTACGAGCAGTACCGCGGCCGGCTGGCGGAAGAGCTCGGCACGGACCCTTCCGAGGAGCTGCGACGCGTACATCTCTCCGTGCTGCGCGGGCAGCGGCTCGACCCGGGGCCGTCCTCCGCCCCGCCCCGCCGCGGCGCCGACGGGTACATCCCGGGGCTGCGATCGGCGCTGACCAGCTTCGTCGGCCGGGAGAAGGAACTGGCGCAGCTGCAGACACAGTTGGGCGACCACCGGCTGGTCACGCTGGTGGGCACCGGCGGTTCGGGCAAGACGCGGCTCGCCACCACACTGGTGACCGGACCGGCCCCCCACCTGCCCGCCGCTGTACGCATGGTCGAACTCGCGCCGGTCACCGCCCCCGAGGACGTGTTCCAGGCCGTGCTCGCCGCTTCGGGTGTCCGCGACGCCGAGCTGTCCGAGGCCGCCGGGCCCCTGGAACCGCTGGAGCGGTTGGTCGAAGCCTTCTCGGTGTCGGAAGTACTCCTGGTGCTGGACAGTTGCGAGCACATCGTCGATGCGGTGGCCCGGCTCGTGGACGAACTTCTCAGCCGGTGCCCCCGGTTGAGGATCCTGGCCACCAGCCGTGAACCGCTGGGCATCATGGGCGAGTCGTTGCTGCCGGTGCCTCCGCTGGACGTGCCGCAGCCCGGCTGTCCGGTGGACGAGGTGCTGGCCGCCCCCGCTGTCCGGCTGTTCGCCGACCGCGCCTCGGCGGTCCGCCCCGACTTCGCGGTGACGGCGCACAACGCGGGCCCGGTCAGCGAGATCTGCCGGCGCCTGGACGGGCTCCCCCTGGCCATCGAGCTGGCGGCGGCCCGGCTGCGCATGCTGTCCGTGGAGGAGCTGGCGGCGCGGCTCGACGACCGCTTCCAGGTGCTGAGCGGCGGCAGTCGCACAGCACTGCCGCGGCACCGCACGCTCCGCGCCGTCGTGGCCTGGAGCTGGGACCTTCTGGCGAAGGACGAGCAGTCGCTCGCCGAAGCGCTGGCCGCCTTCCCGTCCACGATCACCCTGGAGGCCGCCGAGAGCGTCGACCCCTCCGGGGGCGGCACTCTGGAGACCGTCGCAGGACTGGTCGACAAGTCTCTGCTCCAGCTCGTTGACGGCCCCCAGGTCCGATACCGCATGCTGGAGACACTGCGCGCGTACGGTCTGGAGCGGCTCGCCGCGCGCGACGGTGTCCCGGAGGCCAGGGCCGCGCACGCGCGTCACTTCCTGCGGCTGGCCGAGACCGCCGACCCGAATCTGCGCGGCCCCGGCCAGGTTCGCTGGCTGCGCAGGCTGAGCGCGGACCGTGACAACCTCATCGCCGCCGTGCACTTCGCGCACGAGAGCGAGGACACGGACAGCGCCGTGCGGTTCGCCGCCGCGCTCGCCTTCTTCTGGACACTGAACGGCGAGTACGCCCAGGCCGTGCACCTGCTGCGGGCGGTGGTCCGGATGCCCGGCGACGCGCCGCCCGACAAACGGTCGGCGGCGACGGCGGGCTATCTGCTGAACACAGTGCTCTCCGGGCACTCCGTCGACGCGCGGGAGGAGCTGACGCACCTGCGGTCGGTCGTCCCCACCCCGGTCACCGCGCATCCGGCCGGCCCGCTGATTCCGCCGCTGGTGGCGTTGATCGCCGGCGACACCAAGGAAGGTCTGGCCGCGATCGACGAGCTGACGCCGTCGGCCGACAGCTGGACCCGGGGCATGCTGCGGCTGGTCCGTTCGTTCCTCAACGGCAACCACGGCGACATCCACGCGGCCGGACAGGACCTGGCCGCGGCGGCGCGGGAGTTCCGGGCAGTGGGCGAGTGCTGGGGTCTCGCCACATCGTTGACGTACTCGGCGATCGTACTGACCTCGCTGGGCAGGTTCACCGAGGCGATCGAGGCGCTGGAGGAGGCGATGGGGCCCGCCCGCGAGCTGGGCGCGCACGACCAGCAGCGCGTGTGGCTGGCGGTGGCGCGGATCCGGGCGGGCGAGACGGAGGCCGCCCGCGCCGAGCTGCTCGACGTGGTGCGCAGCACCTCGTCCGCCCGCTACCTCGGGATGGCACGGCTCAGCATCGGTGACCTCGCGCGCCACGCCCGCGACCTGGACGAGGCCGCCCGCCAGTACGGCCTGGCGAGGGAGGCGTTCGGTCCGCAGGCGTCCAACGCCGCGTTCCACGCGCTGTACTGGTCCGGTATGGGCCGCCTCGCCGTCGCGCGCGACGAGCCGGACGCGGCGCAGGGGCATCTCGGCAGGGCTCTCACCGCCGGCATCGAGGCGCCGGACATGCTGCTGGTGGCGGAGGCGGCGGTCGGGGTGGCCCAGCTCCTCTACCACCGTGGCGATGCCGGGCAAGCGGCCAGGGCGCTCGGTACCGCCCACGCGCTGCGTGGCGCGCCGGACGCCAGCAACCCCGACGTGTCGTCCCTGGCGCAGCGCCTGACCGAGCAGCTCGGTCCCGAGGAGTACGCGACGGCGTACGCCTCGGGTCTCGAGGTCAGGCGGGAGAACGCAGTCGCCCTGATCGAGCGGGAGCTGGCCGCGCCGACGCGCTGACGGCTGCGCCGCTCGCGGGACAACAGGTGCGACAGCGGTGCCCGCGCGGTTACTTCGGCCGGTGCGCGGTGACCAGCCAGGCGGTACTGCGCAGCAGGAGCGCACCCCGCCGCTCGTACGCACGCAGGGCATCGGTGAGGCGCCGACGGGCGAGGTCCCGCACGTCCTGTCCGACCTGGCTGATCAGATGGCGTCCGGGGCCGGAGTCCAGCAGGAAGGCGGCCGCGTCCTCGGCGTCCCGGCCCCATGTCCCGTACGCCTCGACGCGTGGCGTGGCGATCCGCTCGTACCCGGCGGCGGACAGCACGTCACGGACGGTGGCCGGGTCCGCCATGGAGAACATCCCCGGACCGCCCGTGGCGCCGAAGCCTCCGATCGGCAGGATGTCGCGCAGCTCCGCCAGCGTCCGCAGCCACTCGTTGCCCTCGGCCTCCGCCGCGCAGACGAACGCCACGCGGCCGCCGGGGCGCAGGGCACGCCCGATGTTGGCGAAGGCGGCGACGGGGTCGGCGAAGAACATCACCCCGAACCGGCTGATCGCCACGTCGAACACGGCGGGCTCGAAGGGACAGGCCTGTGCGTCGCCCTGCTGGAAGTGGACGTTGTCGAGATTCTCACGCCCGGCGGCCTCCCGTGCGCGCTCCAGCAGGGGTGCGGACAGGTCTAGGCCCATGGCCCGACCGCTTCGGGCCTGCCGTGCGGCCAGCCGGGTGGTCATCCCGCCGCCGCAGCCGATGTCCAGGACCCGGTCGCCCCCGCCGATCGCGGCAGCGGCGAGCAGCGGCTCGTTGAAGCCCGCGTTCACGGCATCCCAACGGTCCTGGTTCCGCGCCCAGTGAATGCCCTCGTATCCGTTCCACGCCTCGGCCTGCTGCGTGTTGACGATGGATGACATACCGCACCTCCGACTTGCCGCAATGGACACCGCGCCGAGTATGGGCGCTTGCCCAAACAGTATGGGCACCCGCCCATACCGGCAAGGCCCTTGTACCGTGGGGGGTCGCAGCCCGTACCAGGAAAGGCCCTCATGTCACCGCGTGGAGTAGCGATCCAAGACCTTCGCGAACGGCTCTTCGACGCCGCGGAGCGAGTCCTGGCACGCGAGGGCCCAGCCGCCCTGACCAGCAGAGCGATCACCACCGAGGCCGGGTGCGCCAAGGGGGTACTGCACACCCACTTCGACGGGCTGGACGCCTTCATCGCCGAACTGGTCCTCGACCGGTTCGCGCGCACCGCGCGCCGGGCAGAGGAGATCCCCGCACGAGCGGGTCACGGCACGGTGGCCGACAACCTCGTCACGATCACGCTGACGCTCCTGGACTCCCCGCACCCCGGCGTCGTCGGCCTGGCCATGACGCACCCCGGGGCGTCCTTGCGGATCCGCCGGGCTCTGGAGGCCGGCGCCCCGGGCTTCACCGCGATCCAGGACGCGATCACCGTGTACCTGAACGCCGAACAGCGACTGGGGCGACTCGCGGGCGGCACCGACACCGCAGCGGTGGCGCTCGCACTCGTCGGAACCCTTCATCACCTCCTGATGACCAGCTGGGCCGCCACCCCGGATCCCCGGGAGCAGGCGGAGCGACTGGTGGCCCTGCTCGTCGGCGGCTCCGGGGCCGGGGGAACGGCGGCCGGCAAGAGCACGCCTTAGCGATGCGCCGTAGCGAGAGTGGGGCACAGCACACCCCGTGATCCCTCGGTCACCCGACGCCCTCTCCCACCCCACCGGTAATCTGGCTCTTTCCCCCAAGAGGAGTTGAGCCAGTGGAGTTCCGGCTGCTCGGAGCGGTTTCCGTCGCCACCGAGGCCGGTGAACTGCCGCTCGGTCCCGCCAAGCGGCGCAGCCTCCTCGCCGCTCTGCTGCTGAGACCCAACTGCCCAGTTCCGGTGGACCGGCTGACGGAATCGCTGTGGGATCACGAGCCGCCGGCACGGGCCCGCAGTGTCATCCAGGGCCATGTGTCGCGGCTGCGGGTCCTGCTCGCCGGTGCGGACGCCGAGATGTACGGCGTCGAACTGGTCACGCAGGGCGCGGCGTACGTCCTGCGGATGCCGGAAACCCTGCTGGACGCCCACCGCTTCGAAGAGCTGGTGACACTGGCTCGCGGCCAGCGCGCGCCGGCCGACGCCGTGGCGATGTATCAGGAGGCGCTGTCGCTGTGGCAGGGGCCCGCGCTGACCGGCGCGTATCCGAGTCCGCCGCTGCAGGCCGCCGCGCACGCGCTGGAGGAACTCCGGCTGGCCTCCGTGGAACTGCTGGCCGCGGCCTACGCGCGGCTGGGTGAGCACGCCCGGGCCGCGGCCGTGCTGCGCGCGGAGGCAGGCGCCCACCCGCTGCGCGAATCGCTGTCGGCCGCGCTGATGAGGGCCCTTCAGCGAGCGGGCCGCCGCTCCGAGGCGCTCGACTGGTTTCACCGCACGCGGCGGCTGCTCGCCGACGAACTGGGGGTCGACCCGGGCCGCGAACTGGCGGACGCCTACGCGGTGGCGCTGCGCGGCGAGGGTGACGGCGCCGAGGGAGTCCCGGCGTCGGACCCGCACCCCGTCCCCGTGCCCGCCACCACGCTCGCGCCGTCTGCCCTCCTCTCCACGGACACCGTCGACCTGCTGCCGCGCATGCCGCGCGGCTTCCACGGCCGCGGCGCCGAACTCACCGCACTCTCCCGGGCCGCCGCCGGAGAAGCGCCCGTCTGCCTGGTCACCGGGCCGGCGGGAGTGGGCAAGACGGCGCTCGTGACGCACTGGGCGCACCGGAGCCGCGCCGGTTTTCCCGGCGGACTGCTCTACGCCGACCTGCGCGGCTTCAGCGATACGGGAGAGCCGACCCACCTCGAGGTGCTGCGCGAGTTCCTGCTGGCGCTGGGGGTCACTCCGCGCCGTATCCCGGAGTCGACGAACGGCGCGTCCGCGCTGTTCCGGTCCCTCGCCGCCGACCGTCAGCTCCTTGTCGTGCTCGACAACGCGCGCGGTTCAGAGCAGGTCAGAGAGCTGCTCCCGGGCGGCGCCCGGTGCGTCACCGTGGTCACCAGCCGGTACCGGCTGGGCGGTCTGATCGCCTCCGACGCCGCCCGTCCGGTCCCCGTGGACGTACTCGAACCGCAGGACAGCACGGCCCTGCTCGCCGCGGTGCTCGGCAAGGAGCGGGTGCTCGCCGAGGCCGTTGCCGCCCGGCGCCTCGCCGAGTTGTGCGGCGGGCTCCCCCTCGCGCTGCGGGTCGCCGCCGCCAGGCTGGCGGACCAGCCGGATTCGTCCCTGAGCGCGATGACCGCCGAACTCTCCGACGAGTCGCGCCGACTCAGCCTGCTGGACGTGGAGGACACGGGCGTACGGGCAGCGCTGAGGCTCACGGTGCGCCGGCTTCCCGAGGACGTCGCGCACCACTTCGCGCATCTCGGCCGCCACCCGGGCACGCACGTCGACCGGTATACGGCGGCGGCGCTGGCCGGCACGGACCCGGTCGCGGCCGAGGCCGCGCTGGACAGGCTGACCGCGGCGCACCTCGTCACCAGGACCGCGCCGGGGCGCTGGACGCTGCACGATCTCGTACGGCTGTACGCGCGCGGCCTGGACGCCGGGCCCGACGCACTCGTGCGGGTACTCGACCACAGTGTGGCCACCGCCCTGGCCGCGGCCGGTGCGGCCGAGCCCGGCGACGAGTCGTGCTTCCCGCTGCCCGCCGACTTCCATCCGCCGTCGGCCATACGGGAGTTCGCGGACCGCGACGAGGCCATGTCCTGGTACGCGGCCGAGCGTGACGACCTGACGCTCGCGGTGGCGGCGGCGCACGCCGCCGGACTGCACAGCAGGACCTGGCGGATTGTCCTGGGACTGTGGCCGCAGATGGTGTGGCGGGCGCTCGACGGCTGGACTCCCCTGTTGCAGACGGCACTTGAGGCGGTGCGGGCGGACTCCGACGCCCGCGCGGAGTCGCGGGTCCTTGCCCTGCTCGGATGGATCCTGACCGAAGAGGGCCGCACCGATGAGGCGCTGGGCCATCTGGAGGCGGCACCGGCGCTCGCCGCCCGGGCCGACGACCGGCGCGGCGAGGCGACCGCGCTGGTCAATCTCTCGCTGGCCCAAGCGGCGCTCGGCAGCCCGGAGGAGGCCGCCGAGGGGTGCGTGAACGCGGCGCACCTGGCGCGCGGAGCCGGCGACCCCCACACCGAGCGGCTGGCCCTGTACCACCTCGCCCGGCACCAACTGGCCATCAGACAATGGCAGTCGGCCCTCGACACGTCCATCTCCGCCCTGGAACTCGACAACCCCTCGCACACATCGGCGGCTTCCCGGGTGCTGTTGCTCACGGCGGCCGGGGAAGCGCTGCTGGGGATGGGCGAGGAGGGCGAGGGCATCCGGCGTCTGGAGGGCGCGGCGCGCGAGGCGGAGTCGTTCGGTTTCGACGAGGGTGCGGTACGCGCGCTGAGCGCGCTGCTGCGGGTATCGGGGGACGTGGGGCTGCGAGCACGGTACGACACGGCCATCCTGCGGCTGATGGCTCGTACGTGAGCTCGCGCGCGGACGTGCGGCGTCAGCGAGACATCAGCCGCGCGTGAGCGGTACGTCGGCGGGCCCCGTCAGGCTGACTCCACAACGGGAACGGCTCCGTGCACTGCGCGCCACCGCGCGGGACCTCAGCACGCGTCACAGGGCGATACCCAGGGGAGCAGATGTGAGCAGCAGACTTGACGGCGTCGCCGATATGTCGAGGCGCCGGATTCTGGCAGCCGGGGCGCTGACCGCGGCGGCCGTCGTGCAGAACGCGGTGTGGACATCGGGCGCCTCGGCGGCGGCGAACCCGGCCATCTTCTACGCCCCTCACCAGGACGACGACGCGATCGGGCTGGCCGGGTCGATCCTGGAGCACAAGGCCGCGGGCAGGCCCGTCTACCTGGTGCTGGTGAGCCAGGGCGGGAACAGCGGGCTGGCCGACATCATGAACGCCGGGCGTTGTTTCCTCGGCACGAAGTGCGCGGCGCCCGGCCGTACGCACAGTCTGGGCTGGCCGACGGACGGCACGAGCAAGGTCGTGGCCGCCCGGACGGCCGAGTTCCGGGCGTCGGCGAAGGCACTGGGTGTCGACAAGGTCATCAACTTCGGCCTCGCCGATTCCGCGCACGGCACGAAGGCGGAGTACGGGAGGTTCGTGGACGCGGTCGCGTGGAAGGTCGCGGCACTCGCCAAGCAGTATCCCGGCGCCTCGCACAAGTTCACCGCCGGGTGGCTGGAGAAGACGCACACCCACAAGGCGTGCAGTGATGTGGCGTACCGGCTCCTGAACGACGGCAGGATCACCGACGCGCGCTTCAACCACGTCTACGCCTACAACAACCCGTTGGAGACGCGCGCACACGGGGCGGCCTACGTGCTGAACATCCCGGCCGCCCACATGGCGGCCAAACGCAAGGCGATCTATGCCTACAACACCTGGGACCCGAGCCGGAATCTGTACGCCCTCGGCTACCACAGTGTTCCCGGCCTGCTGGAGAGCGCGCACCACGATCCCCGCGAATTCGTGTACACGCTCCCCTCGGACTACCGGACCGGGCAGATCTGGTAGGCTCGCGCCGGGGTCCGCACCCCCGGCCTGTTCGTCAGGCGTTGGGGTCGAACGCGATGCCGGCCGGCTTGGCCTTCTCGAGGTGGTGGTTGAAATTGCCGTCCTTGAGACCGAAGACGGCACTGCCGAAATTGGCCTGGCTCAGCTTGTCGCGGACACCCGCGGGGTAGCCGTTCCAGCCGACCAGCCTGGGGAACTGCCAGCCGTGGTAGTGGTTCTCCGGCGGCTCGTCGTTGGAGTTCGCGGGGCGGAAGCAGTGCGTTCCCGCGCCGTCCTTGTGATAGACGACCTTGGGGTGCGTCCCGTCCCACCGGATCCGGTCACGGCTGGAGACGTTGAAATTGCCGTGGGCGGAGGTGGAAACGTACCGGGCCTCGTTGTTCTGCACCCACACCACGACGTGCTCCCAGTCGTGCCGGTGCCCGCCGAGACCGCTGCCCGCCACGGCCTGGTCCTTCTCGAAGTAGAGGCCGTACATGATCGCGCACCAGCCGTTGTTGCACTTGGACCGCGCGTATCCGTTGGTGTTGTCGAGGTCCCACGCGTCGCGGCACTGGCCGTTGAGGGCGCCGGACGGGTTGAGCCCGCCGTTCACCGTCCCGTCGGGGCCGATGGCGGGGGTGGGGTAGCAGCCGTCCGTGTCGTAGTCGAAGGCCGGCTGGAACGTCTGCTCCAGACCGTCCGCGTTGGCGGGCAATGCCTTGGGCGGGTCGGCGAGTGCGCTGCCGGGAAAGGCGATGACCAGCGCGAAGGCGCTGCCAAGGATGAGCGAAACCTTGCGGATCCGCGAGCTCGTCTTCACTGCGTCCTCCTGATCGGCCGCGGCGTGGGGCACGCGGCTTGATTGACATGCCCATCTCAGCCTCACCGAACCTCGTAGCGCACCGGGCGTCGACGGGTGTCAAAGTGATGAAAGGTCAGCCAACACAGGAGGAGGGTGACTTCTGCATCCGATGCGTCAAGGTCACACGCCAATGGAGGAGTTGGCCGGGGCACCGGCGCGCTGCAGGCGAGCCGGCTAGCCGTACTTCGCCCTCTCACCCCTGCGGCCCCGTGGTGCATCTTTCGATGTAGCCCGGGTTCGTTCTTGCTCACGACGAGGGCCGGCCGCCGGGCCCCGACCATGGACACATGACCGAAACCCTGCCCTCCACTGTGTCGACGCCCGGCGCCGGCGGCGGCCGCCTCGCACTGCTCGACGTGCTGCGCGGAGTCGCGATCCTGGGCACACTGATGACCAACGTGTGGATCTTCACCGCTCCCGGCGCCGAGTGGGGAATCCTGCAGAGCGGGACCGGCGGCAGCGACCGGGGAACGGTACCGGCCGTCGCCGAGACGCTGTTCCGGGTGACGGCGGACGGGAAGTTCCTGTCGATGCTGACGATCCTGTTCGGCGTGGGTCTGGCGATCCAGTTCGACTCCGCGGCACGGCGCGGCCAGCGCTGGCCGGGCCGCTACCGCCGGCGGGCGCTGTTCCTGTTCGCCGAGGGAACCCTGCACTTCGTACTCGTCTTCGCCTGGGACGTACTCATGGGGTACGCCGTAACCGCCCTGCTCGTGGCGTGGCTGCTGACGCGGTCGGACCGGGCGCGGCTACGGGCCATGCGGTGGGCGGCGGGGCTGCACCTGGCCTTCATGGGTCTCCTCACTGCCGCGCTGGTGGCGGCCGGCCCCGGCGAGGAGAGCGCGAGCGGTGTCTCACACGAAGTCGTGGACCTGTACGCGCACGGCAGTTACCTGGACCAGGTGTCCTTCCGGCTGGAGAACGCTCTTGTACTGCGGCTGGAGCCGGTTCTTTCCTTCGGGCTGCTGGTCTTCCTCTTCCTGCTCGGGGTACGGCTGTTCCGGGCCGGCGCGTTCGGCGCGGACGCGACGGGGCGACGGCTCCGCGCCCGGATGCTCCGCTGGGGGCTGGGGCTGGGACTCCCCCTCACCGCGGTGTTCGCCGTGGCGGGCCAGGACTGGTTCCTGCTGAGCCGCTACTGCGCCGCGCCGGTGGTGGCGGTCGGCTACATCGGCCTGATCGGTGCCGTGGTGGACCGGGTACGGCGTCCCGGCCCGTTGACCACCGGCCTCACTTCGGTCGGCCGGACGGCCCTGTCCGGCTACGTGCTGCAGAACGCGCTGTGCGTGGTGGTCTCGTACGGCTTCGGACTGGGCCTGGCGACCCGGTTCGACGGGCCGGCCCACCCGTGGTGGGTGATGGGACTGTGGGCCGCCGTGTGCACGGTGCTGATGGTGGGCGCCACGCTGTGGCTGAGGCGCTTCAGGTACGGCCCTCTGGAGTCGGCGCAGCGGTGGGTCCTGCGACGCTGAACGCACCCCGCCCTCGGGGCGGGCTGCGATCCGGTGACCGGCCAGGCCTTCCGACGGGCCGCCGCCTTCACTCGCGTTCCGCGTCGAAGGCCTGCGCGACGGCGAGGCTGTCCTCGTAGACGTGATGCCGGGTGACGAGCCCGTCCTCGACGGTGAGGTGCAGAGCGAACCGCGCGCGGTACGCACGTCCGGTCGACCGGGCCGTCCGGCGGATCTCGCCGAGTACGATCGCGTCGTTTCCGTCGATGACGATGCGTTCGACCTCGGTCGCCCGCCTGCTCCGGCACGTGGTGCTCGGCGAGTTCGCGGTAGTGGGCCGCCACGTCGGCCCGGGTGGTTCGGCCGGATCCACGGCGTGGCGGTACGGCCGTGTTCGGCGCCCGCAGTTCAGCTTCCAGTCGCCGTGCTCTGCGTACAGCTCGGCGATGCGCTCAGGATCGCCCTCGCCAATCCTGAGCAGCAACTCCTCGACCACGGTGCGCGTGTTCGTACGTGCGGTTACGGACAAGGCTTGACTCCGCCTCTGGGTCCGCTTCCTGCCGACGCGGGGACACCGCAAACCTGGCAGCGCGAGAGCCCGGCCGAGACGATTACCCCGGAGGTAAGGCAGTTGCTGCTCCTGGCGCGTCACCGTGCCGTCCGCACCGCGCCGACGGGGTCGCGCTACTGCCCGGGCTGGGAGAGGTGGGCCTTGGCATCGTCGTACGTGGCCTCGCCGACTGATTCAGCGGGGGCGTAGAAGAGGTTGAGCACGCCCGTGCTGAACGTCTCGGAGGAGAGCAGCTTCAGGGGGATCGGAGCCTCGCCCTCGTCGAACAGTCGCATGCCCCCGCGCACGGCGATGGGGTGCACCAGCAAGTGCAGCTGGTCCAGCAGCCCTGCGGCAAGCAGTTGGCGGACGACAGAGACGGAGCCGCTCATCATGATGGGGCTGGAGCCCGGCTCGTTCTTCAGGGCGGTGACCGCCTCGACGAGATCGCCCTCGAGCCGCTCCGAGTTCCGCCAGGTGAACTCGAGCGACCGGCTCGAGACGACGATCTTCCGCGCGTCACCGAGGACCTTGGCGAAGGGGGCGTCCTCACCTCCGGCGGCCTCCCGGTCGGGCCAGGCGCCGGCAAAGCTGTCGTAGGTCTTGCGCCCCAGGAGCATGGTGTCGACGCCGCCGAGGGTGGCGTCGACGGCTGCCCCCATCTCGTCGTTGAAGTAGGGGAAGTGCCACTGGTCGGGCGCCTCCACTACGCCGTCGAGCGAGATGAACAGCTGCGCGATGATTTTCCTCATGCTGGCTCTCCACAGATGTCGCCGGTGAGTTCTTCCTCCTCCAGTAGACGAGGCCGACCGCGAGAACTCATCGGCGGCACGCCAAGCGCACCCGCTCGGGGTGCCCCCGCTCGCCCACTCCCGACGAGCGATCACGACCTCAAGCGGGGGCGCAGCGCAATGGCGCACCACAGGGCCGCTGTTGTCAGCGCGGCCGCCGCCATCACCGCCAGCACCGGCGCCTCGGGCCGCCAGCCCAGCGAGAGCCGCGTTCCCAGAAGGGTGAGTACGGCCGCGGTACGCCCCGGAGCGTAGAGCGGCACCTTCGCGGCGACCGCCCGCAGGGTGGCCGCAATCACCAGGCCGGTCACGGTCCAGGCGACGAGGTACGGCCAGGCCGGCCCCGGAGCGGCGGACGGCAGTCCGTACTCCTCGGGGCCGATACGGAACAGGGCACCGGCCCAGCCCACGGCCACTCCGAGGACGGCGATGCCCACAACCCACACGGCGTGGCGCCACAGCGGACCAGGCCGCACTGTCTCTTCGGAGCCGTCAGGACTGGAAGAGTCGACAAGTTCGATCACTCTCTCCATGACGCGGAAAGGCGGACGCGCGTTCCCCCGAAGCGGGGATCGCCTCGCACCGGGTCCTCACCGGAATACGCCGGTCAGAGCCGCGTCGTGGACGGGGCGTCGAGCGCCGCCTTGAGGTTTCGCAGCGTGGTCCGGATGTTCCCGCGCTGGAAGTCGGCGAAGGTGTGTCCGCGCGTCGCCGCTTTGTCGAACGCGTTGGCCACGAAGTCGGGCCAGGAGCGCCGGTCGTCCGTCCACGTCTCCGTCACCTTGGTGCCGTCACCGGCCGGCTCGAACCGGTACTCCCAGGTGGCGATGGGCCCGCGCAGCCGTGGCTTCTTCACGCCGATGGCGTGCACACGGAAGCGGAACAGCTCACCGGGATCGGCCGCGGTCACGGTGCATCGCGTGGTCCAGCGGAACGCACCCCGCTTGTTGTGACCGTCGAAGACCATGCCGACGTACGCCGGACCTTGTTCGACGCCCAGTGTGGCACCGAGGTTCTCGGGACTCCACTGCCCCATGAGAGCGGGATTGCAGACGTGTTCGTAGACCCTCGACGGGCTGGTCTCGATGATGACGCTGTCGGAAGCGGTGAACGTGCGAGCCATGGCACTCCAATCCTGGGCACATGACGCTATCGCCCCGGCTTCCGCACCCGGTGAGCCCCCTCCCCCGGCGCCGCTCATGGCCCGGCCGGACGTTGTGTTTCCCGGCGAGAGCGATCGCTGCACGACCAATCCGTACCGGCTCCGGTGACGAATGGAGTGCGTGAGGGAAGCGGTACGGCCCCGAAGGAGCAGAAGCGGGCTGCGGGGCCGTACCGTCACGGCCCGGGGGACGGAAATGACTCCGCTGCCGTTGTCTGAGGGAAGACCCATCCACGGGCCTGTCGGCGACGACTAGCATGCATGAGAGTCGTCGTACCTCTTACGCCCCCTTTCCGGGCCACCCGGGGCGAGGCCGCCTCATCGGCGGGTGCCGGAGCCAGAGCCGTCATCGGCCGGCATCTGGCGCACTGGGGGCTGCGCCGCCTCACTGACGACGCGCTGCTGGTGATGACGGAGCTGCTGTCCAATGCTGTCCGCCACGGCAAGCCGCCATGGAGCGTCAGCATGTCGCTGCTGTCGCGAGAGGGCGGGCGGCGTTACGTGCGGCTGGAGGTGGCCGACGCCGGAGCCGGCATCAACACCGAGCTGCTGCGCGCCCGCTGGCGCCACCCCTCCGGCTCCCTGATGAGCGGCGGACGCGGCTTGTTCGTCGTCGACACACTGGCCTCGTCCTGGGGCGACGACCGCTCCGGCCACGGGCACACGGTGTGGGCCGAACTGGAAGTCAAGGCATCCGACTGACAGTGCCACCGGGCGGCGACGCGGAGGTCGGGGCGCAGGCCGTCCTCAGGGAGCTGCCGGGCAGAGGCCGGGTCAGTCGACGGTGACGACGACCGAGTGCCGGCCGTCCGCCCCGTCCGGGACGGTGCGCGTTCGCTTCTCGGTCTGGACTTCGCCCGTGCGGTCGGTGGCGCGCACGGTCAGGGTGTGGCCGCCGGGGGTCGCCTTCCACGGAAAAGACCACTGGCGCCAGGTGTCGACGGTGTCCTGGGCGGCGAGGTCAGCGGGCCGCCAGGGCCCGTCGTCGATACGGACTTCCACCTTGTCGATTCCGCGGTGCTGTGCCCATGCCACGCCGGCGACCATGACGGTGCCCGCCTTGGGCCGGGCGAAGGGCTTGGGTGTGTCGATACGGGACTGGGTCTTGATCGGAGCCTTGCGCGCCCACTCGCGCTTGACCCAGTACGGGTCGTAGTCGTCGAACGTGGTCAGCTCGATGTCCTGGATCCATTTGCAGGCCGATACGTATCCGTACAGCCCCGGGACGAGCATCCGTACGGGGAAGCCGTGCACGAAGGTGAGCGGTTCGCCGTTCATTCCGACCGCGAGCATCGCGTCGCGGCCGTCCATGACGTCCTCGACCGGTGTGCCGAGCGTCATCCCGTCCACCGAGCGTGCCACCAGCTGGTCCGCGGGCCCGCCCCGGGAGGGCGGTTTCACACCGGCCTCGCGCAGCAGGTCCGCCAGCCGTACGCCGATCCAGCGCGCGTTACCCACATATGGGCCGCCGACCTCGTTGGACACACACGTCAGCGTGATGTCCCGCTCGATCAACTCACGTTCCAGCAAATTTTGGAAGGTGACGGTCAGCGGACGCCTGACGCCCTTGCCGTGGATCCGCAGACGCCAGGTCGTGGCGTCCACCTTGGGCACCACCAGGGCTGTGTCCACGCGGTAGAACGTCTTGCTCGGCGTGGTGAAGGAGCTGATCCCCGGAATCCGCAGCTGGGCACCGGACGGAACGGGCGCGGCCGGCGAAGCAGGCCCGGGAAGCACGACCGCGGCGCGGGAAGCCACCGCGCTCTGCCCTCGGCGGCTGTGCAGAGACCTGCCCAGGGCGCCCGCGGCGGTGGACGCCACGGCCGCGGTCGTGGCGGCGATCAGGAATCCCCGCCGGTCCCAGTCACGCCCCCGGGCGCCTTGGGCCGTCGAGCGATCCTGGTTCCTCAGCCTGCCGACCAGAACGTAGAGGAGAGCGGCGCCCGCCACGGAACCGACAAGCGACGGCAGGGCGTCGGCGGCGCCGGTGGAGTCCGGGCGGCTCACCGCCGCTGCCGCGCCCACCACACCGAAGATCAGCACACCGGCCGAGCCGGCGCGCCGGTACCGCAGCGCCACCACGCCGAGCGCGAGCGCCAGGGCGGTGAGGGTCGCCAGGATGCCCAGCTGCAGAACGAGCTTGTCGTCCTCACCGAAATTCCGGATGGCCCAGTCCTTCACCGGCGCCGGTGTGCGGTCGATCGCCGCACCACCCACCGCCGTGACGGGCCCCGCCTCGGGGCGGACGGCAGCCGAGACGAGCTCGGCGACGGCGAGTGCCGCGTAGCCGGAGAGCAGGCCGCCGAGGGCGGCGAGCGCACCACGGGCCAGGTACGTACGGGAGGTCCTCACGCCCCTCATTCGGAACCGGCCGCTGAGCGGATTGGTCCGTCGTCCTGCCTGGCGAACGAGAGAGTGGCGCGACACGAGTCGCCGTCCCAGTTGAGGGAACATGACCCTGAAGCGCGAATATGTGCTGGGCTTCGAAGTGCACACCGGACGGCACCGTCACAGGGGCGGTGGAGAGCAGAGGGTGCAGACGTGGTGAAAAGCGCGGATATCCGTGAGTGGCGTACCCATGACGTAGTGGACTCCGGAGGGCGGAAGATCGGGACGCTGGAGGCGGTGTATGTCGACACCCGTAGCGATGAACCGGCCGTGGCCACCGTCCAGGTCGGTCTGCCGACCCGTCACCGACTGGTCTTCGTTCCGCTGGCCGACGCGATCGTCGGGCCGGGGTACGTCAAGGTCTGCTACGCCAAAGCCCTGGTGAAAGGCGCGCCGTCCATGGGTACCGACGATGTCCTGCCCGCCGAGGACGAAGAGGCGATCTTCGTCCATTACGACCTGCCGTACGAGCCGGGCGCCGGCGGCGAACGCCGTCTCGCCCGTCGCTGACTCCCCAGCACACTGCGCCGGAAGGCACACGCTCATGACTCTGATCCTGCTTCTGGTCGTCGTCGCGCTGGTGCTCGGCATCATCGGCGTCGCCGCCGAGGGGTTGTTCTACCTTCTGATCATCGGCATCGCCGTGCTGATCGCCGACCTGTTCTACGCCGCCATGCGGTGGCGCCGCACCGGCCGACGCCCCGTCCGGTGAGCCTGTTCGCGCCATCCCCGCTGATGCGCGGGCTCGCGCCCTGGTCAGTGACCGTTCCCCGGCGGTGCCACAGAGTCCCCCTCCGAGATACCGGCCGTCGCGGCCAGGACACTGACGAGGAGGCAGGGGGCCGGCGATGTCGAAACGTGGACCGGCGTCTGCATCCGGCGCTGAGCCGCGCCTCAGGAACGTGGCATCCTGCGCTGCGCGAAGACCATCGACGGATCCCTCGCCCTGACCGCCGTCCCCGACCGCCTCGCCCGCATGCTCGACCTCACCGGCGTCAGCACACTGATGCCCTCCTGCCCCGACGCCGAGACAGCCCTGAGCGCCCAGCACGGACGTTCGGCATCGCGGAACCCGCCCGACGGTCGCGTCGGGCTTCGCCCGCAAGGAGAGAGCCCGCCGCGCGCGACCCCATCACCCAGGGCATGCGGGGGCGGCCACCCCACTCGTCCGGCCGGTGGAGGTGGGCCGGCGTCAGCGGCCCTTGCGCACCCGGGCCGCCGCTCGGGCTTCCGCCGTCTTGCGGGCCTCGGCGGCTTTGCGGGACTCCTTCGCGGGGCGGCCCGGACGGGTGCCGAGGCCACGGAAGGGGGCGTTGCCGCCGCTGGTCTTCCCCTCGATCGGCGGGCGCTTCGCCCCGGTGATGGCGGTCAGCTTCTCCTCGCCGGAGCGCACCTGGGTGACAGTCGGCCGGATGCGGGCGTCGGTCATCATCCGGTTCACATCACGCCGCTGGTTGGGGGTGACCAGCGTGACCACGTTTCCGGCTTCCCCGGCGCGTGCCGTGCGTCCGCCACGGTGCAGGTAGTCCTTGGCGTCGGCCGGCGGGTCGACGTTGACGACAAGGTCGAGCGCTTCGATGTGAATACCCCGCGCCGCGACATTGGTGGCCACCAGTACGGTGATCTCACCGTCCTTGAACCGGGCGAGCGTGTGCGTGCGCTGCGGCTGCGACTTCCCGCTGTGCAGGGCGGCAGCCCGTACGCCGCTGGCCCGCAGGTGACGGGTGAACTGGTCCACGCCGGCCTTGGTGTCCAGGAACATCAGTACCCGGCCGTCCCGCGCGGCGATTTCGGTCGCGATCCCGTACTTGTCGGCGGCGTGGACGTTCAGCACATGGTGTTCCATCGTGGTGACCGAGCCCGCCACCCGGTCGAGCGAGGCGAGGACCGGGTCGTGCAGGTAGCTCCGCACCAGCTGGTCGACGTTGCGGTCGAGCGTGGCCGAGAACAGCAGCCGCTGCCCGTCGGGGCGGACCTGATCCAGGATTTCCGAGACCTGCGGCAAGAACCCCAGGTCGCACATCTGGTCCGCCTCGTCCAGCACCGTGATCCGCACCTGGTTCAGGTGGCAGTCCCGGCGCGACACCAGGTCGGCCAGCCGCCCCGGCGTCGCGACGACCACGTCGGCGCCGGTCCGCAGCTGCGACTGCTGCCGGTTGATCGACAGCCCGCCGACCACCGTCGCCAGTCGTACATTCAACGCCTGCGCGTACGGCGCCAGTGCGTCGCTCACCTGCTGAGCGAGTTCCCGGGTCGGCACCAGTACCAGTGCGAGCGGCCGCTTCGACTCCGCTCGCAGACCGGCCGTACGGACGAGCAGCGCAAGCCCGAAAGCGAGCGTCTTGCCGGAGCCGGTCCGCGCGCGGCCGAGGACATCGCGGCCGGCCAGCGCGTTGGGCAGGGTCGCCGCCTGGATCGGGAAAGGTTCCTTCACCCCGAGGCCGATCATCGTCTGCGTCAGTTCCGGCGGCAGCCCGAGTGCGTCGAACGACTCGGCGGGCGGCAGGCCCGGGACCACCGTCTGCGGCGTCGAGAGTTCACCCTGCGGCGCTGTCGCGCGCTGGGGCTTGCCGGCACGGGAGAGTCCAGGGGCCGGCAAATTCGCGTTCATGGGGAACCTTCCTCGGTCTGGCGCCCGGAACGCGCCGGGGCCCGTACCCCTCGGTACGGGCCCCGGCGGTGTCGAAGCGTGCCCCCAGTTTACCAGCGGGTGCCTGGACGCATGCAGGTCCGGCCCGCCCGTGCACCGAACGCCGACCCATCTGAGCTGGGCACCCTGGGCGGCTCCCTCCGCGAAGCCACGTCGACCGCTGACGCCCTCCACACCGGCGCCAGTGCCAGTGCCACCGATCGTCTGCGTACTGCTCCACGTGCTCAGCCAGGTACGAGTGCTCAGAGGTCAGGGGCCCGGTCAGGTCCAGGTGCGGTCGAGGAAGTCGGCGATGAGAGGGGCGATTTCGGGGAGGTTCTCCTCCAGTGCGAAGTGGCCAGTGTCGAGGATGTGGAGTTCCGCGTCGGGGAGGTCACCCAGGTAGGCGTGGGCGCCAGGTTCGGGGAAGAAGGGGTCGTTGCGGCCCCAGGTGATGAGGGTGGGTGGGGTGTGATTGCGCAGCCATGCCTGCCACTGCGGGTAGTGCTTCAGGTTGGTGTGGTAATCGAAGGCCAGGGCGATCTGGGCTTCCTTGCGTCCGGGAAGGTCCAGGAAGTGCTGGTCGAGGGTCCAGCCGTCGGGGGCGACGAGTTCGGGGTCGCTGGTGCCGCCCTCGTACTGGCCGCGCGTGGCGGGCAGGGTCAGCAGGTCGCGAATGATGCCTTCGTCGCCAGGCACGTCCGGGCGGAGCTCGATGAAGTCGCGGGCGCCCTTTGACAGACCCTGTTCGTACGCGTTGCCGTTCTGCACGACCAGGCCGGCGATCTTCTCGGTGTTACGGGTTGCCAGCCGGAAGCCGACGGGAGCGCCGAAGTCGAAGACGTACATCACGAACCTGGTCAGACCGAGTTGTTCCACGAATGCCTCGGTGATGTCCGCGAGCCGATCGAAGGTGTAGGAGAAGCCACTGGGGGCCCGGGTGTGTCCGAAGCCCGGGTAGTCCGGTGCGATCAGCCGGTATTGAGCGCCGAGTGCGTCGATGAGACGCCGGAACTGGTGAGAGGCCGACGGGAAGCCGTGCAGCAGCAACAAGACCGGGGCGTCCGTCCGGGACGGAAGAGATTCGCGGTAGAAGACCTGCACTCCGTCGACCTCGACGTGGCGGTGGACGATGCGGGGGAGGACCAGCGGCGCCATTTCACATGCCTCTCTGTCGAGATGATGCATTAGTTCTAACGACTTCAAGCTAATGCGTCAACACGCCCGTGTACCATTAGGCACATGGTTGATCCACATCCGCTGACAGGCGAGCCCCTGGCCCTCGACCTGGTCAACACCCGCCCGAACACCGTCGACGGCCCGGTCGACCTGCTCGCCGACGTCACCCGGTTGCGGTCATGGGTGGGCCTCCAGGCCGAACGCTTCGCCGAGTCGGCACCGGACGCGGCGTTGCTCACCGATGCCGACCTGGCTGCCGTACAGGCCGTGCGCGACCACATCGCGGCCGCAGTGCACGCCGCCCGGCGCGGCGAGCGGCCACCCATGACGGCTTTGGACGGCCTCAACGCGGCATTGCACACCGCGCCCGCCATACAGGAACTGGCCTGGGACGGCGGCTCATTCACGCTTGCCCTCCACCGTCCGGGCGCACCTGGCACACGCCTGGCCGCCCTGCTCGCAGAGGACACTGTCCGCCTGCTGACCAATCCCGCAGTCCGCAAAGTCCGTGCCTGTGAGGGCGAAGGCTGCGTGATGCTGTTCCTGCCCACCCATCCGCGCCGCCGCTGGTGCTCGGCCTCGCGCTGCGGCAACCGGGCCCGTGTGGCCCGGTACTACCAACGCCACAAAGCCACCTGAATCGTCGACGCCGTCGGGCCGGCGGGCGTCACTTCCCCCAGACGCCGAGCCTCCACCTCAAACCGACCTGGCATGCGCCCTTCGGCGGACAGCCGGAACGATCACGTCCACTTCTGCCTGGTGGCGTCTGAATGGGTCTGGTCACGGGCGCCGACCCCTGCAACTCCCGCACTGCGTCCCAGGCGATCACTCAAAGACCCCGGCTACCGGCACTGGCACCCGAGGGGCCAGCGACAGGCGGCGGGCGGCCGGCCGTCTTCCGTACGCGGGCGGGCGGCCGAGGAGAACTTCCCCCGAGTCGGCCGCGCACGCCCGCACGAATCAGGCGTCAGCCGATCTCGATGAGGAGATCGCCCGCCTCGACCTGCTGGATCTTTCCGATCGCCAGCCGCGCGACCGTGCCCGCGCACTGGGCAGTGATGGAGGCCTCCATCTTCATCGCCTCGATGGTGGCCACCGTCTGACCCACCGACACCAAGGAGCCCTCCTCCGCCTGGAGCGTCACGACGCCGGCGAACGGCGCGGGGACATGCCGGTCGTTGCCGCGCTCGGCCTTCTCCGCGGCCTTGACCTCGGTGGCGACGGACTTGTCCCGCACCGACACCGGGCGCAGCTGGCCGTTGAGCGTGGCCAGCACCGTACGGAAGCCCCGCTCGTCGGCGTCGGAGATAGCCTCCAGCTCGATCAGCAGCGTGACACCGGCCCCCAGGGTGACCGTGTGCTCGGTGTCCTGCTCCAGACCGTAGAAGAAGTCCTGCGTGGGCAGTACGGACGTATCGCCGTAGGCCTCGCGGTGGGCCTCGAACTCCTTGGTCGGGCCGGGGAACAGCAACCGGTTCAGCGTCGCCCGCCGCTCCCGGCCCAGTCCCTCTCGGTCCTCGTCCGACAAGGTCGGGGCCTCGGCCTGCCCGGGGCGGCCCTGGAGTGCGCGGGTACGGAACGGCTCGGGCCAGCCGCCGGGCGGGTCGCCGAGCTCGCCGCGCAAAAATCCGACCACCGAGTCCGGTACGTCGAACTTGCCGGGGTCGGACTCGAAGTCGGCCGCCTGGACGCCGGCTCCGACCAGGTGCAGGGCGAGGTCTCCCACCACCTTCGATGAGGGGGTCACCTTGACCAGTCGGCCCAGCATCCGGTCGGCGGCCGCGTAGCAGTCCTCGATCAGCTCGAAGCGGTCGCCGAGGCCGAGCGCGATGGCCTGCTGACGCAAGTTGGACAGCTGTCCGCCGGGGATCTCGTGGTGGTAGACGCGCCCGGTGGGCGAGGCGAGCCCCGACTCGAAGGGCGCGTAGACCTTGCGCATGGCCTCCCAGTACGGCTCAAGTCCCCCGACCGCGCCGAGCGAGAGCCCGGTCGCGCGTTCGGTGTGGTCGGTAGCCGCGACGAGCGCTGACAGGGACGGCTGGCTGGTGGTGCCCGCCATCGAGGCGACGGCGGCGTCGACGGCGTCGACGCCCGCGTCGATCGCGGCGATCAGCGTCGCGAGCTGGCCGCCCGCCGTGTCATGGGTGTGCAGATGCACCGGAAGGTCGAAGCGCTCGCGCAGTGCGGTCACCAGGGTGCGGGCGGCGGGCGGGCGCAGCAGACCGGCCATGTCCTTGATGGCCAGTACGTGCGCGCCGGCCTCGACGATCTGCTCCGCGAGGCGCAGGTAGTAGTCGAGCGTGTACAGCTGTTCGGCCGGGTCCGACAGGTCCGCGGTGTAGCACAGGGCGACCTCGGCCAGCGCGGTGCCGGTGGACCGGACAGCATCGATGGCGGGACGCATCTGTGAGACGTCGTTGAGCGCGTCGAAGATACGGAAGATGTCCATGCCGGTTGCCGCTGCCTCGGCGACGAAGGCCTCGGTCACCTCGACGGGGTAGGGCGTGTAGCCGACGGTGTTGCGACCGCGCAGCAGCATCTGCGTACAGATGTTGGGCACCGCCTCTCGCAGCGCCGCGAGCCGCTCCCAAGGATCCTCGGCGAGGAAGCGCAGAGCCACGTCGTAGGTGGCACCGCCCCAGCACTCCAGGCTCAGCAGCTCCGGTGCTGTGCGGGCGACATGAGGGGCGACGGCCAGCAGATCGCGCGTCCTCACCCGGGTGGCCAGCAGGGACTGGTGCGCGTCGCGGAAGGTCGTGTCCGTCACCGCGACGGCCCGCTGCGCACGCAGCTCCGCTGCGAACGCCTCCGGCCCGAGGGCCGCGAGGCGCTGCCGGGAGCCTTCGGCGGGCGGACTGCCCAGTGAGGCGGGAGGGAGCTTGGCGGCCGGGTCGATGACCACGGGACGCGGGCCGTGGGGACGGTTGACGGTCGTCTCGGCGAGATACGTGAGCATGCGGCTTCCGCGGTCGGCCGAGGGGCGGGCCCCGATCAGCTCCGGATGCTCGGCGATGAAACTCGTCGTGACACGGCCTTCTCGGAAGCCGGGGTGGTCGAGCACGGCGCCCAGGAAGGGCAGGTTGGTGGCGACTCCGCGGATACGGAACTCGGCGATCGCGCGCCGTGCTCGGCGGGCGGCGTTGGCAAAGTCGTGGCCGTGGCAGGTCAGCTTGACCAGCATCGAGTCGAAGTGGGCAGACACTTCGGCGCCGGTGTGGACGGTGCCGCCGTCGAGCCGTACACCGGGGCCGCCCGGGGAACGGTACGCGGAGATGGTGCCGGTGTCGGGACGGAAACCGTTCGCGGGATCCTCAGTGGTGATACGGCACTGCAGGGCCGTGCCGGTGAGGACGATGTCGTCCTGCGTCAGGTGCAGTTCCGGAAGCGTTTTTCCCGCGGCGATCCGCAGCTGCCCGATCACCAGGTCCCGTCCGGTGACCTGCTCGGTGACCGTGTGCTCCACCTGGATACGCGGGTTCATCTCGATGAAGACATGGTTGCCGCGCTCGTCGACCAGGAACTCCACGGTCCCCGCGTTGACGTACCCGATGTGCCTGGCGAACGCGACGGCGTCGGCGCAGATGCGCGCGCGCAGCTCCGGGTCGAGATTCGGCGCGGGCGCGATCTCGACGACCTTCTGGTGGCGGCGCTGCACCGAACAGTCACGCTCGTAGAGGTGGACGACATTCCCGTGGGCGTCGGCGAGGATCTGTACTTCGATATGGCGGGGGTTGACTACGGCCTGCTCCAGAAAGACGGTGGCGTCTCCGAACGCCGACTCCGCCTCACGCATCGCCGCGTCGATCGACTCCCGGAGCTCGGCGGGCTCGGCGACGCGCCGCATTCCTCGCCCGCCGCCGCCGGCGACCGCCTTGACGAACACCGGGAACCCGATGGAGTCGGCCTCGCCGATCAGTGTGTCCACGTCCGTGGACGGCTCCGACGACTTCAGGACGGGCACCCCGGCCTCGCGGGCGGCCGCCACCGCGCGGGACTTGTTCCCGGTGAGATGCAGTACGGAAGCGGGGGGCCCGACAAAGGTGATCCCGGCCTGGGCACACGCGGCGGCGAGGTCGGGATTTTCCGACAGGAAGCCGTATCCGGGGTAGATGGCGTCGGCACCCGCCCTGCGCGCGGCCTTGATCACCTCGTCGACCGAGAGATAGGCCCGCACCGGGTGACCCTTTTCGCCGATCTGGTAGGCCTCGTCGGCTTTGGCCCGGTGGAGTGAATTGCGGTCCTCGTAGGGGAAAACGGCCACGGTGGAGATGCCGAGCTCGAACGCCGCGCGGAAGGCGCGGATCGCGATCTCGCCCCGGTTGGCGACCAATACCTTGCGGAACATCAATGTCCCCTGTCGTGTTGCGGGCGCGCGCCCTCACGGTGGCGATGTCATTTCCGTCTGCCGGGATCGGCATCCGCTGTTCCCGTGGACGGTACCGATCAGTAGCGGTGGCGTCGATCTCCGACCGGGGGGAGTTACGTCACGCCGGTCGGAACGGGGGTGGCTGTGGACGTCCTGCCTCCGGAGGTGCCGGAACCGCCCGAGCCTGCCCTGGAGCCGGCAGGCGCTCTGCATTTGAGGTGCATCGACCCTTCGAGGCAGAAGGAGGGGCTGGGACACGGGGGCCGCTACCGCCGTACATTGCCCGTCCGAGACCTCTCCGGAACCAGCACCAGAGAATCCGCGCTGGGCGGGGAGCAAAGAGGTGCCCGCTCTCGCCGGCTGCGGGCCCTGATGGCAGGCCCCAAGGACCGTCACGCAACGCAGCGCGCGCCGTGAATCGGTCAGCGTCTCTTGGACGAGACGCTGAAGAGACATACGCCGGTCCGGCCAGGACACGGTCCACTCCGAGTCGCGGGGTTCCCACCCGACCGGTGACGAACCAGCTCGACGGCTGTCGCCGTCCCCCCGCTCAGGCCCGTGCCCGCGCGGCAACAGCAGAACGGCGGCCGGCACGTTGCAGAAGGAATGGGCCGGCACTGAAGCTGCCGCCCTTCGGGGCATCCCGTGGTCGGCTGCCGCGCGGCGTCGGCGCGTGGCCCGGGGTTCGGGATACCAGTGGTCCAAGGCGGCGGTCAGCGGTGATCGTCACTGTTCGGAAAGGCGGGAGACCGTGACCGTCCAACCCATCCCGGAGGGATATCCGCGGGTCACGCCGTACCTCTGTGTCGACGGAGCCGCGGCCGCGATCGACTTCTACGTGTCCGTGCTCGGCGCGGAAGAGCGCATGAGGATGCCTGCCCCGGGCGGCAAGATCGGCCACGCCGAGCTGGGGCTGGGCAACTCGGTCGTCATGCTCGCGGACGAGTACCCGGATATGGGATTCCGCTCCCCGAAGGCGGTCGGCGGCACGCCGATCACCCTGCATGTGTACGTGGAGGACGTCGACAGGGTGTTCGCCAAGGCCCTCGCCCAGGGGGCCAAGGAACTGTCGCCGGTCAAGGACGAGTTCTACGGCGACCGCACCGGTCAGCTCGAAGACCCTTTCGGCCACCGCTGGAGCATCGCCTCGCACATTGAGGACGTCCCCGCGGAGGAGATGGAGAAGCGGGCCGAGGAGGCCATGCAGTCCATGAACCCCAAGCCCAACGGCGCTTGATCCACCCGCCGCTGCCCCGCAGCACGGTCCCCAGACCGCCACCGCGCGGAAACCGACGTCGCCCTTGCTCATGGGCCGCCCACCTGGACGGACCAGACGATGTGGTGGCCGCCCCGGTAGCCGCGACCACCGGCTTCTACGTCTCGCCGCAGGACGCCTGAGGTCCAGTTCCTTTCGGTCCCCAGTCGGCTCGTGTGCGAGGGGGGACGGCGCCGAGTCGGTTCAGGGGGTGGGGATGCCGGACGGAGTACGAGGCGGAAGTCCAAACCGGACCCGGACTCCCTGGCGGGGAGCAGAGCACGCTGTCCGGCTCCCCCACAGGCGCCGGCAAGCCCGCGGCGGCGGCCAGGGCCTCGTCGCAGCGGAGCTGCTCGGCACGGTGCGGGGGCCGGCGGGAACGGGCGTTCGGAGATAGAGCGGCCGCCCGAAGACGGCGCTGCGCATGCCCCAGGCAGCCGCGATGTCACACGTCCTGAATACGCCGGAAAGGGCGGTCCGCCTCCAGCGCGAACGCGACCTCCAGCAGCGTCCGTTCACTGCCGGGGCGGCCGGAGAACATGACGCCGATGGGCAGCCCGTCCCCCGTCGCACTCGCGGCGGGCACCGAGATCGACGGTGTACCGACGACGTTGTTGACCGGTGTGAACGCGACGTACGCGAGGATCCGTTCGATCAGTGCCGGGTAGGGAACGGCCGGGCCGAGGTGACCGATCGGTGGCGTGGTGTGGGCGAGCACGGGGGAAAGGACGAGGTCGAGCCCGCGGAACGCCGCCGCGTATGTTTCCCTCGTACGCTTCAGCCTCCGCAGCACGCCCGGAGTGCGCCGCCAGTTCTCCAGGTACGCCTCCCGCAACCCCCGGCTGAGGCCGTCCATGCGGCGCCGGTCGAAGTCCGCGCCGAGGGTCCGGCCCGTGACGCCGAGGAGGAACGACAGCAGCCCCCAGTACGTGAGGAAGTCGTCGGTGAAGCGGGGGTCGATGGCCAACACCACCGGCTCCACGGTGTGGCCCAGCCGTTCGAGCGTCGCCACGGTTTCCGTGACGGCCGCCCGGGTGGCGGTGTCGCAGTGGACACCGTTCGGCGAGTCCAACAGGAAGCCGATGCGCAAGCGCTTCGCCGAGGGGCCTTCGACCAGGCCCAGGGGCGGCAGCTTCGGGTTGCGCCAGTACGTCTCGGCGGCGGCAAGGAACGCGGCGGTGTCCCGCACGGAACGGCTCAGGATGCCGTCGGAGACTATGTCAAGAGGCAGTTGACGGCCCTGGGCATTCGCCACGACCCGGCCACGGGTCGGCTTGAGACCGACCAGTCCGCAGCAGGCCGCGGGGATCCGGATCGAGCCACCGCCGTCGTTGGCATGCGCGATCGGCACCGCCCCGGCAGCGACGAGCGCTGCGCTGCCGCCCGACGAACCACCCGCCGAGTAGCCCGTGTTCCACGGGTTGTGCACAGGCTCACCGCCCTCGCACTCCGTGGTCGGACTGAACCCGAACTCGGGCAGCCGGGTCTTGCCCAGCACCGTGACGCCGCTGCTCAGGAACTGCCGGGCGAACGGCGCATGCCGCCGCGCGGGCCTCGGAGTGAAGGCTGCGCTGCCGTGGCCGGTGGGCAGCCCCAGGTAGTCTGTGTTGTCCTTGACGAAGGTCGGCACCCCGGCGAAGGCACCGCCCGCCCCGGTAGCGTGCGCCGGAGCCTCAATGTGCACCTGGACCGCGTTGAGCCGCGCCTCGACCGCCTGTACCCGCTCCGCCGCATCCCGGGCGACTTCGGCAGCGCCGACCTCACCCCGCCGGATCGCGTCGGCGAGCCCGACGGCGTCGTGCTCCCCCAGAGCGTCGTCCCGGAAAGCGTGCACCGTGGTCCGTTCCTCGAAAGTCGTCACCGCTACCTCAGCCCCGGTTGCCTGGATGGTTGTCCGCCATCATTCCTTACCGACAAGTAACACGCGAGAGGTCCGCGGATGCCAGCAGCTGGCACACACCCCGATGCCGGAACCGTGGCGAGTTGTCCGCTCCGGGTGAAGGGGAGTACGGGTGCGCTGGTGGCCGTGTTCGGCCGCGTGGTCCTGTCCGGCTGCGGCACTCGGAGCGCCACCACCGATCAGCCCCCTCGCCGGCAGCGCCGTCTCGGCGACAGCCCCGCCGGATGCTCCGCCGAGCGACAGCTATCCGGAGTTGCGGCTCCTTGCGTTGCTGACCCGCATCACGCTGGTCTGCGCTCCGGACGCCCCTAAAGGCAGCGGCACCGGTGGCGATGGGCACCCACTTGGCTTTGGAGGTCATCGGCACCAGCAGCGTGGTGCGGCTGATCATGCGCGGCCGTTTCACATCCGCGTGCCGCTGGAGGGGCTCTGACAGGCACCTGTTTGCCTCCATGCGGTGCTCGGAGCGCGTCCGCGTGCCTGTCATGGTGGCCGGGCGCACAGGCGCACCAAGAACTATGGTGTCCCACCACATGGGACGTTGACCTGGGCGTTTCTACGGTGTGGCAACACACAAACGTCCCCGCCAACTGTCCGGAAGTGGTACTCATGGCCGCCCCACCCGCCGCTCCCCCAGCGCCCAGCACCCTCAAGCGCATCGTCGCCGCCAGCCTCATCGGGACCACCATCGAGTGGTACGACTTCTTCCTGTACGGGTCCGCCGCCGCGCTCGTCTTCAACGAGCTGTTCTTTCCCGGTTCCGACCCTCTCGTCGGCACCCTCCTCGCCTTCCTGACCTATGCGGTCGGCTTCGCCGCCAGGCCGCTCGGGGCGCTCGTCTTCGGGCACTACGGCGACCGGCTCGGCCGCAAGAAGCTGCTGGTGCTGAGCCTGCTGCTGATGGGCGGTGCCACCTTCGCCATCGGGCTGCTGCCGACGCACTCCACCATCGGCTCCGCCGCGCCCGTCCTGCTCACCGTGCTACGGCTCGTCCAGGGCTTCGCGCTCGGTGGCGAGTGGGGCGGAGCGGTGCTGCTGGTGTCGGAGCACGGGGACGCGAAGCGACGTGGATTCTGGGCCTCCTGGCCACAGACCGGGGCGCCTGCCGGGCAGTTGCTCGCCACCGCGGTGCTGTCCGCCCTGACCGCGCTGCTGTCGGACTCCGCCTTCCTCGCATGGGGCTGGCGTATACCGTTCCTGCTGTCCGGTGTGCTCGTGATCGTCGGTCTGTGGATTCGTCTCTCTGTCGATGAATCCCCCGTCTTCAAGGCCGCGTTGGCCCAGGCCGAGGCCCGCAAGAGCGCCTCCGCGGTCGCCGAGAAGATGCCGCTGGTCGCCGTCCTGCGTCACCACTGGCGCGATGTGCTGATCGCGATGGGCGCCCGCATGGCGGAGAACATCAGCTACTACGTCATCACCGCCTTCATCCTCGTCTACGCGACGACGGAGGCGCAGTTGAGCAAGCAGACCGCGCTCAACGCGGTACTGATCGCCTCCGCCGTCCACTTCGCGGTGATCCCCGCCTGGGGCGCCCTGTCGGACCGGGTCGGGCGCCGGCCCGTCTATCTGCTCGGTGCGGTCGGCGTCGGCCTGTGGATGTTCCCGTTCTTCATGCTGATCGACACCAAGAGCTTCGGAAGCCTGCTCCTGGCCGTGACGGTCGGACTGGTCTTCCACGGCGCGATGTACGCACCGCAGGCGGCCTTCTTCTCCGAGATGTTCGCGACCCGCATGCGCTACTCCGGTGCCTCGATCGGCGCGCAGTTCTCCTCGGTCGCGGCCGGTGCCCCGGCGCCGCTGATCGCCACCGCGCTCCTCACGGAGTACGACAGCTCCACTCCGATCGCCCTGTACGTCATCGCCGCCGCGCTCATCACGGTGGTCGCGGTCGCATGCGCGAAGGAGACCCGCCACCGGGACCTGGGGAACGTGGGGGCGGAGCCGGGCAAGGAAGACGGCCCTGTCGTCGAGGCCGCCGGCGCCCGCACCGTCTGAGCGGGCACGCGGACACGCACGCTGTGAAAAGACCGTGCACGGGAACGTTCTCCGGACGTTTGCGTGCACGGTCTCTTCTCAGGGCGTGATCGCCGACGACAGTCCATGCAGACGCAGCGCCAACTGCACCTCCAAGGCGCGCTCCGGCGACTGCCAGTCGGCGCCCAGCAGCCTGCCGATCCGCTCCAGCCGCTGCGCCACGGTGTTCACATGAACGTGCAGCGCGTCCTTCGTGCGAGCAGGGCTCATCCCGCACGCGAAGTAAGCGTCCAGGGTGCGCACCAAGTCCGTGCCCCGGCGCCGGTCGTAGGCGACCACCTCGCCGATCGTGCGGCGCACGAACCCTCCGACAGCGCCCCCGGAACGGCCGTCCCGGCTGTCCGCGAGCAGCAGGCCCAGGAAGCCGAAGTCCTCCGCCGCCGCCCCTTCCCCGGAACGGCCGAGCAGCCGCAGCGCGTCGACGCACCGGCGCGCTTCCTCGTACGCCCCCGCCACCTCGCCGGGGCGTGCCGCCGGCGCGTCCACCGGCCCCGAGGCGCCGACCGTGACGGGCTCGCGCAGGGCGCCGCCCAGGTGTTTCGCCGTCTGGCGGGCGAGAGCGGCGGCGCTGTCGCCGCTGCCCAGCGGCAGCAGCAGTACGGTGCCGCCGTCGCGCGCCGCCGCGAGGCCGTGGCCGGTCGCCGCCAGGTGCGAAGCGGCGGACCAAAGCCGTCTGCGGTCCGCGCTCTCCCGCTCGACACTGGCCTCCCTGGGCGCTTCGATACGGGCGGCGAGCACCACATGGGGGGCGTCGAGGTCGGCGCGCAACCGGGCAGCGCGTTCGCGCAGCAGGCGGGGGTCGCGGTCCGGGGCGTCGAGGAGGTCGTCGAGGAGTTCACCCCGTACGCGCTGTTCGGCCTCGCCGGCCGAGCGCCTTGCCAGGAGCAGCAGCGACGTCACCATGGCGGCGCGTTCGAGTGTGCGCTGGTCGACGGGGTCCAGGTCGGGTTGGCCGTGCAGGACGAGCGCGCCGAGGAGTTCGCCGCCCGCGGAAACGCTGACCTCCCAGTCGTCGCCGCGCCGTACCGCATGCCCGTCCGTGCCCGCGGGCTCCCCGTCGGCGTCTGTGAACTCGACGTTCCCGTGAAGCACCTCGGAGACCGCGCTCGCCACGTCGTGGACGCCGCCGCCGCGCAGCACGAGTTCGGTCAGCCGGTCGTGCACGTCCGAGGCGCGCTCGATGACGCCGCTTCGGTCGCGGATGATCTCGTTGGCCTTCTCCAGCTCGGCGAGCGCGGAGCGCGTCTCGGCCAGCAGGTTCGCGGTGTCGATCGCGACAGCGGCGTGGGCGGCGAACGAGCCGAGCAGGGCGATCTGTTCGCGCTCGAACACACGGGCGCGGCGGTCGGCGGCGAAGAGCACGCCGATGACCTGGCTGCCGAGCGTGAGCGGCACGCCGAGGATGGCGACGAGCCCTTCGTCGCGTACGCCCGAATCGATGGTCCAGGTGTGCTGGAACCGGGGGTCGTCGAAGTAGCTCTCGGTCGCGTAGGGGCGGGCGGTCTGGGCGACGAGCCCGCCGAGCCCCTCCCCCATGCCGAGCCGCAGCTGCTGGAAACGGGCCGACACCGAGCCTTCGGTGACCCGCATGTACGTGTCGCCCGCCACCGGGTCGTTGAGGCTCAGGTAAGCGACCTCCGTGCCCAGGAGCGAGCGGGCCCGCTGCACGATCGCCGCCAGTACGGCGTCGAGGTCGCGCAGCCCGGCGAGGTCGTGGGCGGTCTCGTACAGCGCGGACAGCTCGGCCTCGCGCCGTCGCCGCCCCTCCAGTTCCGCGCGTACCCGCAGCGCGTGCGCCTTCGCGGTTTCGAGGGCGGCGAGCGTCTCTGACGGCGCGCCGTCCGCGCGGGCGACCAGCACGGGCCGCTCGTATGCGTCGGCGGCGGCCCCGCGCGCGAGGAGTTCCAGGTAAGGGACTTCGCTGCCGGGTGCCTGATCGTGGGACATGGAGACACTCAACCAGCTAGTGAGCGGTCCAGCCGCCGTCGAGGGGCAGCGAAGTTCCCGTGATGAACGATGCGTGGGGGCCGCACAAGTACGCGACAGCCTCGGCGACCTCGTCCGGTTCGAGGAGGCGCTTGAGAGCGGAGTCCTTGAGCAGTACGTCGGCGAGCACGCGTTCCTCCGCCAGTCCGTGCGCGGCCGCCTGGTCGGCGATCTGCCGCTCCACGAGCGGTGTGCGGACGTACCCGGGACTGACGCAGTTCGATGTGACGCCGTGCTCGGCGCCCTCGAGCGCCGCGGTCTTGGAGAGCCCTTCGAGCCCGTGCTTGGCGGCGACGTACGCCGACTTGTACGCGGAGGCCCGCAGCCCGTGGACGGAGGAGATGTTGACGATCCGGCCCCAGCCCTGCCCGTACATGTGCGGAAGCGCTCCCCGGATCAGCCGGAACGGCGCTTCGAGCATCACGGTCAGGACGGTGTGGAAGACGTCCGGCGGAAATTCCTCGATGGGGCGGACCAGTTGCAGTCCGGCGTTGTTAACGAGGATGTCCGTGCCCGCCGCCACCTGTTCCGCCGCGTCGAGGTCGGTGAGGTCGAGGGTCTGCGGCTCCACCACGCCGGCGAGGCCCTGCGCCTGCCCGGCGAGGGCGTCGAGCCCCTCCGCGTCCCGGTCGACGGCTCTGACCTTGGCACCGGCGGCCGCGAGCCGCAGCACGCAGGCGCGGCCGATGCCTCCCGCCGCTCCGGTGACGAGCGCGGTACGCCCGCCGAGGTCGGGGCCGAATGCGGGCGCGGGATGTGTGGTGGGCGCGGTCATGCCCACGACCCTAGGCAGCGCTCACCCCGGCACCGATGTGGTCACCACCCATACTTCACGGCTGTGTGGTGGGCGTGAACCATGTGGGGTCGTCGGTGAGGGCCTGCTTGATCCTCAGGAGGGAGAACTCGTGGAGGTCCGGGAGGGCGTCCATCGAGAACCAGCCCACCTCCAGCGACTCGTCGTCGTTGACCCGTGCGTCTCCGCCGACTGCCCGGCACCGGAACGTGATGTCCATGTACTGGCACCGGTCGCCGTTCGGGTACTCGACCTGCTTCGTCGCCTGTACGAGCACGACGCGTTCCGCCACACACTCCACGGCGGTCTCCTCGAACACCTCGCGCACAGCCGCCGCCGCCGGCTGTTCCCCCGGTTCCGGGATGCCGCAGATGACCGACCAGTTCCCGGTGTCGGCCCGGCGCCCGAGCAGCACTCTGCCCGCGTCGTCGAGGACGATGGCGCTGACGCCCGGCAGGAAGAGAAGCTGGTGGCCTGCGGTGGCCCGGAGCTCGCGGATGAAATCGGGGGTTCCCATGGTCCGACCCTAACGGGCGCTCCGGGGCGCGGAACTCACGGAACTCGCAGCGTCGCAAAAGCTCATGCGGACGTTCCCCGGCGCGCGCGTACGGCGCGGAACACGGCCCACCCGAGACCGGCCCCGGCGAGCACCACCAGTACGCCCTCGGGGATCGTGCCGAGGCGCGTCGCGGGGGTGAGCGAAGAGCGCAGCGGCACTTCGGCGACCAGGGCGTCCGGAGTGAACATCTGTGTCTTCTGTACGACCTTCCCGTCCGGCTGGATGACGGCACTGACTCCGCTGGTCACGGGAACGACGACGGCACGGCTGTGCTCGACGGCCCGCACCCTGGACATCGCGAGTTGCTGGTACGTCATCTCGCTGCGCCCGAAGGTGGCGTTGTTGCTGGGTACGGTGATGAGCTGGGCGCCGCCGGTGACGGTGTCACGCACCGCCCAGTCGAAGGCCGCCTCGTAGCAGGTGGCGAGCCCCACCTTGGTGCCGGCGAGGTCGAAGACGCCCACCTTGCTGCCCGGGCCGAAGTCCCTGCGTACGCGGTCGACATCCGAGCTGAAGAGCCGTACGAAGGAACGCATCGGGATGTACTCGCCGAACGGCTGGACATGGCGCTTGTCGTACGTCGCGACAGGGCCGCGCTCCGGGTCCCACTCGATGAGCGTGTTGCGGAGCTTTCCCGTGTCGGGCGTGAGTACCGCTCCGACGACCGTCGGGGCGCCGATCGCGCGAACGGCCCGGTCGATCACCGTGCGGGCGTCGTCGTTGCGGTAGGGGTCGAGGTCCGAGGAGTTCTCCGGCCACAGGACGAAGTCGGGCTGGGGCACCTTGCCGGCCCTGACGTCGTCGGCGAGCTCCTCCGTACGCCGTGCGTGGTTGTCCAGCACCGCGCGGCGCTGGTCGTTGAAGTCGAGGCCCAGCCGCGGCACGTTGCCCTGGATCGCGGCGGCCGTGGCGGTGCCGTCCTGCGCGGAGTCGTCGACGAGCGGCAGGGCGGCCAGCGCCGCCGTGACCGGTACGAGGACCGTCAGGGCGGCGATGGCCGCCCCCCTGCGCGGTACTTCACGGGTCGAGCGGTATGTGCGGAACTGGCGTACCGCTTCGTAGAGGCCGAAGCCGCACAGCACGACCGCGAACCCCAGCACGGGCGTACCGCCGACCGCGGCCAGGGGAAGGAAAACGCTGTCCGCCTGCCCGAAGGCGATCTTGCCCCAGGGGAAGCCGCCGAACGGCACGCGCGCCCGCACGGCCTCACTCAGGATCCACACGGCCGCGCCCCACACAGGCCACAGCGGCAGCCGGGTCACCATGGCGATACCGACGCAGCACACCGCGACGAACAGCGCCTCGGCGGTGGCGAGCGCCAGCCACGGCACCGGGCCCACCTCTTCGCCCGTCCAGCTGAGCAGCGGCAGCAGGAAGCCGAGGCCGGCGAGGAACCCGAGGCCGAACGCGGCCCGCGCCCGGCGCCCGTACAGGCACGCCGCGAGCAGGGCGAACCCGGGCAGCACCAGCCACCACAGCGGACGGGGCGGGAAGCTCGCGTACAGGAGCAGACCGGAGAGAACGGCGGCCGCGGGGGCAACGAGCCGGGTCAGCATTCTTCCGCTTCTCCCGCGAGTGGTGTCGTCGGAGGGCGGGGCCGGCTGTCGCGCGGGCTGGTCTATGGCGGTGGGGGTGGCGCTCACGAGGCGGAGTCTACGGTGGCCGGGCGGCAGACGGGGAGCGCGGCCTCGGCGGCCGAAGCAACGTTCCTGCGCAACTTGTACACACATCACCGCCCCTGCCGTTACCGTGTGCGCCAGTCCCCGGCACCCGGCCCGTCCGGCCGTGGTGGGCGGGGCCCGTCTCAGGTCGGGGGGTCGACGGGATGGCTGCACCGGCCGTGGGTTCCGGCGCGCGCGAACGCGGAGAGCTCACCGATGCCGCCGGCGTCGTGATCCTGGGCGGCTGCGCCGTCTGGTCGCTGGTCGCCGCCGCGGGGCGGGAGGCCAGGCCCGAAGGTGTCCTGCTGGCGGTGCTCGCGGTCGCCGGCGGGTACGCGTGCGGCCGGATCTGTGGCTCGCTGCTGCCGGTCGCCACCGCCTCGGCCGCCGCGCTCGCCGCACTCGCCCTGGCCGTCTCGCTGCGTCCGGACCACGGCCTACCGGGTGATCTGCCGGGCGCGGTAGCCGGCGGCCACAGCTTCGGGAGCACGGGCGCCACCGCCGCGCTGCTGGCGCTGGCCTCGGGCGCGGCCTGCTGTGCGGCATGGGCCGCCCGTGCGTATCCGCTGCGCTGCGCGCTCCGGGTGCTGGCGCTCGGGATCGCCGTGACGGGACTGATGCTCGGTTCTGTGGCCGGCTTCATGGGGGCGCTCGGTGTACTGCTGTGTTCGCTCGCCGCGGCACGGATGCGCCGCAGGGCTGTGGGCCTGGCGGGCCTGGCCCTGGCGACCGGGCTCGTGGTGGGTGGTTCGTGGGCGGTGGCCGAGGACGCGCTGCCGGGTGGTCTCACGGTCTCGCTCGAGGGGCAGCTGACCACGAACCGGGTGCTGCTGTGGCGTGACGCGCTCGGCCTCGCCAAGGAGTACCCGGCGCGCGGCGCGGGCCCCGAACGGTTCGGCAGGCTGAGCCCCACCGCGCAGCAGACGCCTCGCTCCGACGGCAAGCCCCACTCGGCGCCGTTGCAGCTGGCCGCCGAGCAGGGCGTCGCGGGGGCCGTTCTGCTGGGCGCCGCGTTCGGCTGGATGCTGTACGGGCTGTGGCGCTCCCCCCGCGACACGCCGGTGGTCCTGACGGCGGCGACGGCACTCACCGCTGTCGCGGCGCTGGCGGGCATCGGCAACGCGCTCAGCTTCACGGCGGTGACCGCGGGAGCGGGGGTGCTGGCGGGGCTCGCCACGGCGCGGCGGCTGTCGGACGACGGGGGCGGCGACGCGGCCGCCTCCGGGACGGAGGCCGCGCGGGCCAACGGCCGTTAGCGAAGCTTGCCGGTCGCGGCCGCGTGCAGGCGGGCGCGGATGACACGTACCGCCGTTTCCGCGTCGTCCACGGTCACCGTGAAGATGCGGCCGTCACCCAGCCGCAGGACGACCCCTTCGCCTCTGCGGACGATCACGCCCATCCCCTTGCCGGGGCGCCAGCGGTAGCCCCAGCCGCCCCAATGCCGTGGCGTGACTCTCGGCACGAACTCCGCCCGCACCACATGGGCGAGCAGGATGCGCCGACGCGGCAGACCGATGTGGCCGCAGCGGACCTCGAGCGCGTCGCTGTCGACCTTGACGGCCACATGAACGAAGGCGAGCGTCCCGAAGAGGATGAGCAACCCGGCCGCGAGGCAGCCCACGACCGACATCACGAGCGGGGCGACGCCGGAAGTCCAGTTCGAATCGACGGCCAGCTTGACACCGAGTGCGAGACAGCCGACGCCGACGGCAGCGAGCAGCCACTGCGCACGGTTGGTCGCGCGTCCGGTCCAGATCACGGGAAGGGGCTCCGTGACCCGCCCCTCGCTGTGGGGGTGGTCCTTCATGCGTAGCAGCGTACTCACGTTCCGCGTCAAGGGCAGCGCCGAGCCGGGACCCTGTCGGCCGGACGGTGCTCAGCGCGCGGCGTCGACCGTGTCCAGCAGGCGGCCTTCGGCGTACGCGAGCGCGGCGGCGGGCAGCGCTGAACCTCGTCCGCCGAGCAGCACGGTGATCGTGCCCGGTGTGGCCGCGGGGGCCGGCTGCGCGCCGATGCGGCGCAGGGCCTGGGCGGCCACGGCTTCGGCGGATCCGTGGAGCACCACGGGCGGCAGGCCGTGCGGCTGTACGGCGGCGCGGATGCGCTCGGCGACCAGTTCGTAATGGGTGCAGCCCAGGACGACGGCCCTTACATCCCGCGGGGTGAGGACGGCGGCCGCCGCGATCGCCCGGCCGATGGCGTCCTCGTCGGCGTGCTCCACGGCGTCGGCGAGACCCGGGCACGGCACTTCGGTGACGGCGACGCCTTCGGCGAAGTCACGAATGAGGCCGCGCTGGTACGGACTGCCCGTGGTCGCGGGAGTGGCCCAGATGGCGACGGGCCCTCCGCCGACGGCGGCCGGCTTGATCGCGGGCACGGTGCCGATGACCGGGATTCCAGGCTCCAGCTCCGCGCGGAGTGCGGCGAGGGCGTGCACCGACGCGGTGTTGCAGGCGACGATCAGCGCGTCGGGCCGGTGCTCGGCCGCGGCGCGCGCCACCGCGAGTGCGCGCTCGGTCACGTCGGCCGGCGTACGCGGGCCCCAGGGCATGCTGTCGGGGGCGGAGGAGAGGACCAGATCGGCGTCGGGCCGTATCCGGTGCACCGCAGCGGCCGCCGCCAGAAGGCCGATTCCCGAGTCCATGAGCGCGATCTTCACCCGGTCACCATAGTCGACCGCCCTCGCTCGGCCCTCGGGGTGGGGCAGACTGCGGCGGATGAGCGCTGTTGCGTGGATCGCCCTCGTATCGCTGGCCGCCTGGGTGTGGCTGTTGCTGGGCCAGGGATTCTTCTGGCGTACGGACCAGCGGCTGCCGCGCCGCGAGGACCCCGACGCGTGGCCCGATGTCGCCGTGGTCGTTCCGGCCCGCGACGAGGCAGAGATGCTTCCCCTGAGCCTGCCGACGCTCCTCGCGCAGGACTACCCGGGGCGGGCGGAGATCATCCTGGTCGACGACGGCAGCGCGGACGGTACGGGCGACCTGGCGCGGGAGCTGGCCGGACGGCAGGGCGGGCTGCCACTGACCGTGGTCTCGCCCGGCGAACCGGAGCCGGGCTGGACCGGCAAGCTCTGGGCCCTGCGGCACGGCATCGCCCTGGCCCGCGCGCGGGGACGGGAGTGCGAGCGCGAACCGGAGTATCTGCTCCTCACGGACGCCGACATCGCGCACGCTCCGGGGAGCCTGCGCGAGCTGGTGGCCGCGGCCCGTACGAACCACCTCGACATGGTCTCCCAGATGGCGCGGTTGCGCGTCGTCAGCGGGTGGGAGCGCTTGGTCGTTCCCGCGTTCGTGTACTTCTTCGCACAGCTCTATCCGTTCCGGTGGGTCAACAGGGCGGGGGCCAGGACCGCGGCGGCCGCCGGCGGCTGTGTGCTGCTGCGGACGGAGGCCGCGGCACGCGCGCGCGTGCCCGACTCGATCCACCAGGCGGTGATCGACGATGTGTCGCTCGCCGGGGCGGTACAGCGCAGTGAGGGCACCCTCTGGCTGGGGCTCGCCGAGCGGGTGAACAGTGTGCGCCCGTATCCGCGGCTCGGCGATCTGTGGCGGATGGTCTCGCGCAGCGCGTACGCGCAACTGCGGCACAGCCCGCTGCTGCTCGCGGGAACGGTCGTGGGGCTCGCGCTGGTGTATCTCGCGCCCCCGCTCACGCTCTGCGCCGGTGTGCTGTCGGTTGACGCGGTGGCGGCTTGGGCGGGCGGCCTGGCGTGGGCAGTAATGACCGGTACGTACCTTCCCGTTCTGCGTTACTACGGCCAGCCCCTGTGGCTCGCGCCGCTGCTGTCCTTCACCGCTGTCCTCTATCTACTGATGACAGTGGACTCCGCGGTACAGCACCACCGGGGGCGGGGCGCGGCCTGGAAGGGGCGTACGTACAGCCGCCCTGAAGCCGCGCCCGAGAGCTGAAGCGGTCGCCCGGCGGTCACTTCCTGCCGGGTGACCAGTTCATGCCCCACCCGTACGCGTGGTCGATGGTGCGCTGCGGGCTGACACCGCGCTCCGGTACGAGATAGCGCGCTTCGCGGCGCACGGTCAGATCGCCGCCCTCGTTGGTGATGAGGGCCAGCGCCGCGACGGTGGAGGGCACGGTGCACTCGTCGAGCGAGAAGTCGATGGGGGCGCCGTTCTGCGGCGTGAGGGTGACCGTGGCGTGCAGGTCGGCGAAGGACCGGGCCCCTTCATAGACGGCGACGAAGATGAGGAGGCGGCGGAGCTTGTCCTTGTGGTCGAGGTTGATGGTCAGGTTCTCGCCGGTGCTCACGGCCCCGGTGCGGTCGTCGCCGTCGAGATGGATGTACGGCGGCTGCTGCAGCGACCCGAAGGCGTTGCCGAGTGCCTGCACGACCCCCTTGCGGCCGTCGGTGAGTTCGTAGAGGGCGCACAGGTCGAGGTCGAGGTCGCCGTGCATGGCGACGGCCCTGCCCAGCTTGGCGGCCCAGCCCTTGAACTGCTTGCGCACCTCCCAGTTCAGGTTCACGCGCATCATGCCCGTGGTGCCGCCCTGTTTGGCGAGGGATACGGCGGGGGCTTCCTTGGTGAGTGTGATCTTGGTGAGGCGTACGGGAGCGGAGGAGGGCGCGGCCGGGGCGGCGGCCGCGACCGGCGCGGGGGCCGGAACCGAGACCGGAGGCGAGACCGGGGCCGGGGCGGGCGACTGCTGCTGGGGCTCGTCGACGCTGATGCCGAAGTCCCTGGCCAGCCCTTCGAGTCCACTGTCGTACCCCTGGCCCACGGCGCGGAACTTCCACGCACCCTGCCGCCGGTAGAGCTCACCGAGGACGAAGGCCGTTTCGGCGCTCGCGTCCTGGCTGTCGAAGCGGGCGATCTCCGTGCCGTTCGCGGCGTCCAGCACCCGGACGAAAAGTCCCGGCACCTGCCCGAAGTTGCCGCCGTCCGCCGAGGCCGCGACCACCACGGTCTCGACGGCGGCCTCCACTCGAGCGAGGTCGACGGAGAGCGTGTCCGTCACGCCGTCGCCGACGGGCGTCTTGCCCTCGTGGCGTACCGCGCCCGACGCGTGCGCCGGCTGGTTGTAAAAGACGAAGTCCGCGTCCGAACGGACCTTTCCCGACACCAGCAGGAGGCCGGATGCGTCGACGTCCGGTACACCGGCACCTGAACGCCATCCCAATTCGACGCGCACCGCCTGTGCCGGCACCGGCACATTGGTTCCTTTAAGCATGGACATGATCGCCCCCATCGCGACTGCGGGTGTCTGAGGATTTCTGTACGGCCAACCTATTCCCCGACGCTCCCCGAGCCCTCGAAGACGGTCTCAAGATCGCCCGGAGACCCTGGGTAACCCATGGCCAGCGCACTCTTTACACGATCTCAACGCGGTGCGGCGACCGTTTTTCCCAAGTTCGCTCGGATTAGGGATCCACCGTCACTCCCAACTCGTAAAACAACCCTCTTATCGGGCTCCCCAACCAGAACATCTTCGGCTTAACTTAGGTGCCATGACCTCCCCCCGCGCCACCTACGGCGGCGGTTACTACTCCGCCCCGTCCTTCCCGGACACTCCGATCTACGACTCCCTCGTCGCAGAACGGGGCACGCCCCAGATCGCTCCTATCCGGGTGCCCTCCGCGTACGACACCGGAAACAGCTATCTGCCGGCCCTCCCGGCGGCGCTTCCCGCACTTCCCGCGGCGCCTTCCTACTACGCCCCCAACCCTTCGTACGGTTACCCGCAGCAGGCAGCGCCCCAGCCGGCGCCGCTCCAGCACGCGCCCGCGCCGTACATCCCGCAGCAGGCATCGGGTCCGCGGGGTTACCCGGGTCCGCAGCAGTACCAACAGCAGCAGCCGCGCCAGGCCGCCGCCACGGGGTACGAGTCCATGCGCCCCGCGGCACCCCGTCCGGTGCCCGCGGCCTCGCCCTACGACGACCCGTACAACCACCAGTACCAGGGCCGGGGGTACTGACCGGACGTACGACTGTCGGACCTGGCTGGCAGGATTGGCCGCATGCCGAATTCCCTGCTCCATGCGGTCCATGTCTATCCGGTCAAGTCGGCGGCGGGGTACGCGCCGGACGAGGTGCGGGTCGAGCCGTGGGGTCCTGCCGGGGACCGCAGATGGATGCTGGTCGACCCTGCGGGCAAGGTGGTCACGCAGCGCCCTCAGCCGCGTCTCGCGCTGGCAGGTGCCGAGCTCCTGCCGGACGGAGGGATATGGCTGTCCGCGCCCGGGCGCGAGCCGCTGAGCGTTGCCGTGCCCGAGCCGGCGGGCACAGCGGGTGTGCAGCTCTGGAAGGACAAGGTGGACGTGGTCGAGGCGGACGCGGGGGCGCACGCCTGGTTCAGCGACTACCTGGGCACCGAGGTGCGTCTCGTCCATCTCGACGACCCGGCGCGGCGCCGTCCGGTCGCTCCGGCGTACGGGAGGCCCGGCGAGACCGTGAGTTTCGCCGACGCCTATCCCCTGCTGGTCACCACCCTCTCCTCGCTCGACGCCCTCAACTCCCTCATCGCGCAGGGTGACCACGCGGACGAGGGCCCGCTTCCGATGAGCCGATTCCGGCCGAACGTGGTCCTGGACGGCACCGCCCCCTGGGCGGAGGACGACTGGAAGCGGATCGCGATAGGGGACGTCACCTTCCGTGTCACCGAGCCGTGCGCCCGCTGTGTCGTCACCACCACCGACCAGCGGACGGCCGAGCGGGGCAAGGAGCCGTTGCGTACGCTCGCCAGGCACCGGCGCTCCGGCGACAAGCTGCTCTTCGGGCAGAATCTCGTACCGGAGGGAACCGGGACCATCCGTGTCGGCGATCCGGTGAGAATCCTCGAATAGGCCCCCTGACCGTGGGAACCCGCCGGGGCGGCCGACGCGTTGAAGAGGCGGACGCCGCGGAAGGGGGTGCGGGACCGTGCGGACTGCAGTGGGAGTGTGGCGCCGCAGGCACAGCCCCTTGTGCCGTAGGACCGACCTCGTCGAGGCATATGTGGCCTTCGCCGTCGTACTGCTGATCGCCCTCGTGGCCCCGGCGGCCGGATGGCTCTGCGGCACGCTCACCCATGAGGCACTGCGGGAGTCGGCGCGCGTCCAGCACGAGCAGCGCCACCGGACGACGGCCCTCGTCGTCCGGACCGCACCGGAGCCGGCCATGGTGTCCGACCCCGAGGTCTCGTCGGAGCGAGCGGGGCGCGCCCGGGTCGTGGCCCGCTGGACCGCGCACGACGGCACCCGGCACACCGGGACGGTGACGACCGGGCAGCGGATCGCACGTCCCGGCGACCGCTTCGAGGTGTGGACGAACGAACAGGGCCAGGTCGTCACCCGCCCCATGGACGACGCCACGGCCTCCACCCACGCCGCCATCGCGGGCATCGGCGCGGCGGCGGCCACGGCGGCGCTCTTCGAGAGCGGCAGGCGCCTGATCGTATGGCGGCTCATGCTGCGTCGGTACGACCGGCTGGACCAGGCATGGGCCAAGGCCGGTCCGGACTGGGGACGTACGGGCGCGGGCAGCTGAGAGTCCGCCGGGCGTCCTCACAGAGCCTCCCCCGGCAGGGCTGACCGGTCAACTCCCCTCCCCGGCGCGCGCTACGGTGGAGCGGCCAGTTCGTCAGCACGTCAGCACAAGGTGGGGGCACAGCAACGCCATGGCACAGGGCACGGTCCAGGTGACGCACACCGGCACGTCGCGGTGGCGGCGCCGCACAGGCGAATACGCCTCCCTCGCCGCAGCCCTGGAGGCCGCGGGGGACGGCGACGTGCTCACCGTCGCCCCTGGCACCTACCGGGAGAACCTCGTCGTCGAGCGCGCCGTGACCCTGCGCGGCCCCGAGGGGACGGTCGGCTCGGTCCGGATCGCCCCCGTGGACGGTGTGGCGCTGACCGTGCGCGCCTCCGCCGTGGTCCAGGACCTCTACGTCGAAGGGCAGGACACGGCCTCCCCCGCCCTGCTCGTCGAGGACGGCACTCCCGAACTGCTCGACCTGCGCATCGTGACGCGTTCCGCCGTCGGCATCGAGGTGCGCGGCGCGGCCCGGCCGACGGTGCGCCGCTGCACCGTCGACAACCCGGCGGGCGTCGGCATCGGTGTACTGGAGGGGGCGGGCGGGGTGTTCGAGGAGTGCGAGGTGGTCGCGGCCGGCCAGTCGGGCGTCTCGGTGCGCGGCGGCGCCCACCCCCGCCTGGAACGGTGCCGCGTCCACCACACGTCGGGAGCCGGCCTGTCCGTGACCGGTGAGGGCACTGGCCTGGAGGCCTTCGGGTGCGAGGTGTACGAGGTCAAGGGCACGGGCGTCCAGGTCGCCGCCCGCGCCTCGGCCCACCTCACCGACTGCACGGTGCACCGCACTTCGGCCGACGGTGTCACCCTCGACACCGACGCCGTGCTGACACTCTCCGACTGCGACATCCACGACATCCCGGAGAACGCGATCGATCTGCGCTCGCGCGCGGTCCTCACGCTCACCCGTTCCACGGTGCGCCGCTTCGGCCGCAACGGGCTGTCCGTCTGGGACCCCGGTACGCGCGTGGACGCCAACCAGTGCGAGATCCACGACAGTACGGGCGACTATCCGGCCGTCTGGATCAGCGACGGCGCGACCGCCGTTCTCGAGGGCTGCCGGGTGCACGACGTCCCGGACGCGCTGTTCGTACTAGACCGCGGCTCGCGCGCCGATGTCGTCGACAGCGACCTGTCCCAGGTCCGCAACACGGCGGTGTCCGTGAGCGACGGCGCGACCGCTCAGCTCGACGACTGCCGGATCCGCGAGGCGTCGACCGGTGCGTGGTTCCGCGACCACGGCAGCGGGGGCACCCTTTCCGGCTGCACGATCGACGGGGCGCAGACCGGCGTCATCGTCACCAAGGGGGCCGACCCGCGCATAGAACGCTGCACGGTCACCTCGCCCGCCGAGGCGGGCTTCTACGTGTCCGCCGAGGGCCGCGGCACTTTCCACGGCTGCCGGGTGACGGGGAGCAGCGGTTACGGCTTCCACGTGATCGACGGCTGCCGTACGACACTGACCCGCTGCCGTACGGAGCGCTGCGCGCGCGGTGGTTACGAGTTCGCCGAGGACGGACCGCTCGTCGAGGACTGCACCAGCGACGAGAGCGGCGTACGTACGCCGGCCCCCGAAATCCCCGCCGTGCTGACCGCGACGCAGACCACCGGGCTGCTCGGCGCGGTTCCCGGGCAGCGTGCCACAGAGTCCGTGACCGCCCCTCTGCCGGACGCGGAGCCGGCCCGTACGTCGAAGGCCGTGCTGGGTGAACTGGACGCTCTGGTGGGCCTGGAGAGCGTCAAGCGTGAGGTGCGGGCTCTCACCGACATGATCGAGATCGGCCGCCGCCGCCAGGAGGCCGGCCTCAAGGCCGCCTCCGTCCGGCGGCATCTGGTTTTCACCGGCTCCCCCGGCACGGGCAAGACGACCGTCGCGCGGCTGTACGGCGAGATCCTGGCCTCGCTCGCGGTGCTGGAGCGCGGCCATCTCGTCGAGGTGTCCCGGGTGGACCTCGTGGGTGAGCACATCGGCTCGACGGCCATCCGCACCCAGGAGGCGTTCGACCGGGCGCGCGGCGGTGTGCTGTTCATCGACGAGGCGTACGCCCTGTCCCCTGAGGACTCGGGGCGCGACTTCGGCAAGGAAGCCATCGACACGCTGGTGAAGCTGATGGAGGACCACCGGGAGGCGGTCGTCGTCATCGTCGCCGGATACACGGCGGAGATGGAGCGCTTCCTGAACGTCAACCCCGGCGTGGCCTCGCGCTTCTCGCGCACGATCACCTTCTCCGACTACGCCCCCGAAGAGCTGTTGCGGATCGTGGAGCAGCAGGCCGAGGACCACGAGTACCGGCTCGGTACGGGAACGGCCGAAGCGCTTCTCAAGTACTTCACGGCGCTTCCCAAGGGACCCGCGTTCGGCAACGGCCGAACCGCGCGGCAGACGTTCGAGTCGATGGTGGAGCGGCACGCCGGCCGGGTCGCCCAGCTCACCGAGATGAACACGGACGACCTGACCCTCCTCTACCCCGAGGACCTGCCCGAACTTCCCTGACCGAGAGAGGCGTCGGGCCGCTGCCGGGGCACCCCGCACGGCGGCAGCCGGTCGAGCAGCGCGGTCCTCTCCCGGTCGAACGCGGGATCCGCCTGGTAGTCGGAATGGCCGAGCACGGGAGCGGGCAACGGCTGTTCCCTGGTACGCCCGTAAGCGAGCGGGTCCTTGAGCGCCTCCAGGTCCACATCGGGCCCCTGCCCGCCCTTGACGCGTACGGGCCCGCCAATGGGATCGGTACGACGCCAGAGGTTGCGCCAGCAGTGCACTTCCTCACTCAGCGCGGCGAGACAGGCCGTACCGAAGAACGCCGGGAACCAGCGCCCGTACAGCCGCTCGAGGGGCGATCCGTACGTCAGCAGGGCGACCCGGCGCCGGGTGCGCGGCGGCAGTTGCCAGACCGCGGCCGCCGCGAGCACACTGCCCTGGGAGTGGCCGGAGATGACGAGCCGTCCGCCGGTGCGGTCGGTCCAGCTGGCCATCCGCCAGGTCAGGTCGGGTACGGCGCGCTCGGCGTAACAGGGCGGCGCGAAGGGGTGGGCGGCGCGCGGCCAGAACGTGCCGACGTCCCAGAGGATGCCGATGGTGCGGCGGGCCGCGGCATCGCGGTAGGCCCGGCGTCCCCACGTGACGAACAGTATGAAGCCGAAGCCGATCAACCAGGAGCCGAGTGCCTGCGCGGCCTGCGCCGCCGACGCGACGAAGTCGGGGGCGCCCGAGGCGGCCCTGCCCGGCACCTTCCCGGTCACCCAGGCACCCAGGAGCGCGGAGGCGCCCAGGAGGAGCGTGGCGGACGAGGTGACCCCGAGGATCGCCGGGGCACGGTCGGTGAGCGCTGCCATGGCACGGATGCGGGCGATACGGCGGGTGCGTACCAGGTCGGGCTCGGCGTCCGGGTACTCCTCCTCGATCTCGTCGGCCATGGCCCGCCGGGCGCGCCACGTGCGTACGGCGAAGAAGGCGCCCAGCGCCAGGAGGACGACGAGCAGCGGCGGGATGACGGACGCCTGCCAGGTGAGCAGGACCGGGGGCCCGTCGATGGTGGCGCCGGGCTCCCCCGGCGTGCCCGGCCCGTCGAGCCAGTCGGCGACGCGCTGGGCGACGCCGCCGGTCATGACGCCGCCCAGCGCGCAGGCGAGCATGGCGGTGGCGGGCCCGCCGAGTCCGCGCATCGCCGTACGGGCGTCGGGCACGCGCCGGTACATGGCGAGCGCGACGACGGCGAGCGCGACGACCAGGCCGCCCTGGGTGAGGGCGATGATGCCGAAGGTACGGTCGCCGGGGAGGCGGCCTTCGGAGACCCAGCCGGGGCGGGACCAGGCGGCGTACAGCATCGTCACGGCCAGCAGGGCGAGCGCGGAGCCGGGCAACAGGGTGGTGACCGCCCTGTCGAGCTTCACGTCGAGGCGGCTTTCGCTGCGGCCTCTGCGGCAGACCACCCACACCACGAGGGCGGCCCCGGCGACCAGGGCCAGTTCGAGCAGCCGGCCGGTCGCTTCGAGGAACGGTCCGGAGGCGTGGCGGTCGTAGCGGGCGCCCGCTACGGCGAGGGCGGCGGCGACCGTGAGGAACCCGGCGGCGGTGTGGGCGGCGCGCAGGCGGGCGACGAGGCGGCGGCCGTACCAGAAGCCGGGCATGCCGAGGGCGGGGCGGGCGGTCGCCTCGTCGGGGTCGGGCTCGGCGCCGGCGGGCAGCGGACGCTGGGACTCGTACGCGCTCCAGGTGCGGTTGGACAAGTACCAGAGCAGGCCGGTCAGCGCGGCGGGTACGAGGGCGGCCAGGGCGAGGCGCCGGCCCGGCTGGGCCCACCAGCCGTCCCGCGCGGCGGACAGGAAGCCGAGCCACGACTTGTCGCCGGAGCAGCGGGCGGAGCCCGCGCACTGCCAGGCGGTGAGGTCGAGCGCGACCTCGCAGGCGGCGGCGATCAGCAGCACGGTGAGGCTGAGGGCGAGGAGCCGCACCAGCACGCCGTACATCCGCACGGTCTTGGTGAGTCCGCGGGTGGTGGGCTGCATCCAGTGGGCGAGGTTGGCGACCATGAAGGGCAGCATGAGCAGCCACAGGGCGCGGGCGCCGTTGCCGGAGGTGAGGTTGCACCAGACGTAGGCCTCGGGGACCGGCCGCCGGTCCCGGGGCGCACCGCCCGGCTCTGCGGGGGGTTCCGCTCCGGTCTCCTCGGCGTCCTCGGTGCGGCGGTACACGGCGGCGGTCTCGTCGCCGGTGATCCGGACCGTACGCGGATCACCGAGCATGTCCTGGGGGGTGGTGCCGCCGACCCCGTGGACCAGGAGTTCGAGCGCGGCTCCGGCGTCGTCGTCGCGAGGCGGTGTGACACGGGGCACTTCTGTGGCTCGCTCTCGTGGTGGGAGGATCGTCTTCCGCGCACGGCGCGGCCGCTCAAGGATCCCGGATCGTGGACGGTCGTGACACGGCTCTGGCCGAATCTCACGGAATCTCCCCGAGGTCCGGCCGCCGAGCACCCGTGCGAGGATGAGCCACCCCCATGCCTGTACGCCCTGTACCACGGAACGAAGGGACCGGACCGCCCGTGACCGACAGTCAGAACCTGCTCGCGGAGCAGCGTCGTGCCTTGATCCTCGACGAGGTCAGGCGCCGCGGCGGTGTCCGGGTCCAAGAGCTGACCAGGAAGCTCAACGTCTCCGACATGACGGTGCGCCGGGACCTGGACGCGCTGGCGCGACAGGGTGTCGTGGAGAAGGTGCACGGCGGCGCCGTGCCGGTGGTCGAGGCGAGTACGCACGAGCCGGGCTTCGAGGCGAAGTCGGGCCTCGAGCTGAGCGCCAAGGAGGACATCGCGCGGGCGGCCGCGGCGATGGCGGTGCCCGGCAGCGCGATCGCTCTGTCCGGCGGTACGACGACGTACGCGCTCGCCCAGCACCTGCTGGAGGTGCCGGACCTGACGGTGGTGACCAACTCGGTGCGGGTCGCGGACGTGTTCCACACGGCGCAGCGCGCGGGCGGCGGGAAGGGGCCGCGGCCCGGAGCGGCCACGGTGGTGCTGACCGGCGGCGTACGGACGCCTTCGGACTCGTTGGTGGGGCCGGTCGCCGACCAGGCGATCCGCTCGCTCCACTTCGACGTGCTGTTCCTCGGGGTGCACGGGATCTCGGTCGAGGCGGGTCTCTCGACGCCGAACCTGGCGGAGGCCGAGACGAACCGGCGCCTGGTGCGGTCGGCGCGGCGGGTCGTCGTGGTCGCGGATCACACCAAGTGGGGCACAGTGGGCCTGAGTTCGTTCGCGACTCTCGAGGAGGTCGACACCCTGGTGACGGACGGCGGGCTGTCCGACGCGGCCCGTGAGGAGATGGCCGAGCATCTGCCGGGGCTGGTCGTCGCCGGCGAGGTTTCGGCCGGGGGCGCAGACGGCGCCGCCGGCACACACGGCACCGCCGGCACGGACAGCACTGTCGGCACGGACGGCACCGGGTACGTCGGCAGCAGCGACCCCGCAGACGCCTGACAGCCCGTCAGGTAATCTGTGCGGGCTAGGTCAGCGGCCGGGTCCGACGGCCCGGTCCACCACCGAACCCGCTGGGGGTACAGGTCCCATGGCACGCCGACTCCGCCCTGTGGAACTCGACTTCGCCGAGACCGCGCCGACGCGCCTGGTCTTCGCGGCCGAGGTGGCCGCGCCCCCGGAAGCCGTGTACCGGGCGCTCGCCGAGGACGTCACCGGCTGGCCCGCCTGGTTCGGCGCGGTGACGATGTGCCGACCCACGGCGGACGGCGCCGGGCGCGAGGTACGCCTGAGGGGCGGCACCCGGTTCCAGGAGACGATCCTGGCCAGGGAGCCCGGCGAGCGGTACGCGTACCGCGTCGATGTGACCAACGCACCCGGGATACGCGCCCTGCTGGAGGAGTGGCGGCTCGCTCCGGCCGCCGGTCCGGGGACACGGGTGCGGTGGACGTTCGCGGCGGCGGGACCGGCGCCGCTCGGGCTGGCGCTGCGCCTGGGCCGGCCGGGGCTGGGACGGGCCTTCCGCGGCGCGGTGCGCAGTCTCGACCGGCGACTGGCTTCGACGCCTTCCTAGGCGCCGGTCGCCCGTACCGGTCGGCCACCGGTCGGCCACCGGCCGCCGGCGCTCAGCAGGACCATTCCCCGGTTTCCAGGAACTGGTCGATCGCGGCGCTGTACGGGGTGATGTCCAGGCCCTGTTCGGCGAGCCAGACGTCCGAGTAGTACTTGTCGAGGTAGCGGTCGCCGGGATCGCAGATCAGCGTGACGACGCTGCCCCTCTCCCCCTCCGCGACCATCCCCGCGATGATCTTCAGAGCGCTCCACAGCCCGGTCCCCGTGGAGCCGCCGGCCTTGCGGCCGATGGCCCGGTCCAGCGCCCGTACGGCCGCCACGCTCGCCGCGTCCGGGACCTTCATCATCCGGTCGACCGCACCGGGCACGAAGCTCGGCTCCATGCGGGGCCGGCCGATGCCCTCGATGCGTGAGCCGCAGTCGCTCGTGGCGCCCGCGTCACCCCGGGTCCAGCCGTCGAAGAAACAGGAGTTCTCCGGGTCGGGTACGCAGATGCGCGTGTCGTGCTGCATGTAATGGACGTAGCGCGCGATGGTCGCGGACGTGCCGCCCGTCCCGGCGGTGGCGACGATCCAGGCCGGTTCCGGGTACCGCTCCAGCCTGAGCTGCTGGTAGACGGATTCGGCGATGTTGTTGTTGCCGCGCCAGTCGGTGGCGCGTTCCGCATAGGTGAACTGGTCCATGTAGTGGCCGCCGGTCCGGGCCGCGAGGGCGGCCGACTCCTCGTACATCTTCCGGGAGTCGTCGACGAAGTGGCACTGCCCGCCGTGGAATTGGATCAGCCGGATCTTCTCGGGGCTGGTGGTGCGGGGCATCACCGCGATGAAGGGGACGCCGATCAGCTTCGCGAAGTACGCCTCGGAGACGGCGGTCGAGCCGCTGGACGCCTCGATGACGGGCTTGCCGGGTCTGATCCAGCCGTTGCACAGGCCGTAGAGGAACAGCGAGCGGGCGAGCCGGTGCTTGAGGCTGCCGGTCGGGTGGGTCGACTCGTCCTTGAGATACAGGTCGATCCCCCACTCCTCGGGCAGCGGGAAGCGCAGCAGGTGCGTGTCCGCGGAGCGGTTGGCGTCCGCCTGGACCTTGCGCACGGCCTCTTTCAGCCAGGCCCGGTATTCCGGATCGCTGCGGTCCACGTCGATCGTCGCCACGGCGTTGCCGCCGGTGCGTGCCTGGTCAGTGGTGCTCATGCGGGCCACTCCTCGTCGTAGCGCTCCCGGGGCGGCTGGTTCGCCCCGGAAACTCCGGTCCCCAGCTGCCACTTTAAGCCTCTCACCTGCACAAACGTTGACTTTGGGGAGCCATAGGGATCGCTTGTGGGGCGGGGTGGTACGCACGTGGGCGCGGTCCCGGGCCGGGCCGGCCGATCCGTGAGGGGCTCTGGTGCAAAAGCCCCGGCTTGTGCAGACTGCGCACGAGAAACCTGCGCGAAGAGGACACCTGCGCGAAGGGGGCGAAGTGGAATGGCGGAGCCCGAGTTCAGCGCCACGGGCGTACGAATAGGGCGCTGGCCCCGCTCACTGACCAAGGCCGGCCAGGTGCTGGTCAAGGACGGCAGGCTGATCCTGCTGACGAGCAACGGGCGGGAGATCGACAGCGCGCCGCTGGGCTCCGTGACCGCGGCCAGGCCCTGGTTCGCCGGGGACGACAGCACCGTGGCGACGGTCAACGGGACCCGGTACCGGCTCACCATGGGGCAGCGAGGGCAGGCCAAGGACGGCGAGGAGCTGGCCTGCCGGTTCCTGGAGGCGGTCCGCGCCGCGCAGGACGCGTACGGCCTTCCGGGCGTACAGGATTCGCGGGACTGATGAGATGCGAGTTGCGCGGCCGTAACACCTGGGTGACCCTGGTCTCACATCACTCAGGGTGCAACGGCGGTGACGCTGAGAACCAGCCCCGCCGGACCAAACAGCAGACAGCCACTGCTGGATCCGTTCTTCGTCTTCTTCCGGACCTATTCGGGGAGTCGCAGCCGTGATCAGCGAGCCAAGCAGGCACTGCACGGTGGAGCTCCAGGCCCTGCCGTCGCGGATCGGTCAGGTCCGCAGAATCATCTCGGCGCAATTGCGCTACTGGCACATGGATCCCTTGATAGACCCGGCGGCGCTCGGCGTCACCGAACTGCTGACCAACGTCCACCGGCACGCAGAGCCGGACAAGATGTGCACCGTGGAGATCGAGCTGCTGCTCGACCGCCTGACGGTGTCCGTCCACGACCACGATCCGCGTCTGCCCACCGTCCGTGCGGCCGGCGCGTCCGAGACGAGCGGGCGCGGTCTCGCTCTCATCGAGGCGGTCAGCGAGAGCTGGGGCGTGCGCCCGCAGGGCGACGCCGGGAAGGTCGTGTGGTTCACACTCCCCACACCGGCTCCCGCCGTGACTTTGCCGCCGTACCCCGTGTACGGAGCGACGACCGACGGACCGTTCTCCGACACCGGGGCCGGTCACGAGGCCATCCAGGCGACGCACGCGCCCACCGCCGTCCGGTCCGCCGTAGTCGGCTGACGGGACGGCGGTTCCGGCCACCAGGGCCCGCCCTGCGGCGCGAGCCGCAGGCCGCGGGGCCCTACTCCGTGGCGATGGCGCGCAGTACGTCCAGGCGCGCCGGCGAAGGCCATGCGCCCTCGGACGCCTTCACGAGCACCAGCTGGGGAAGGCACCGAATGCGAGGCCGAGCTCCCTGGTCCGTTCGTGGACGGCCAGGGGCAGGGTGTTGGCGATGCCGAGCAGCGCGATCACGACCGCGAGGGCCAGCAGGGCGTAGACCGGCGTCAGCATCATGTCCATGGCGCCTGCCGCGGACCGGGCGTACTCCGCGCGGGTCCGCACCTCGGGGTCGCCGTACGCCGCCCCGGCCCTCTCGACGGCTGCCGCGCCTTCGGCGTCCCCCACGCCATCCTTGCAACTGACGGCGACGAGGGGGGCTGAGTCCTGTCCTCGGTGCGGCGCCCAGGCTTCGCGCGTAATGACGCAGTCGCCCGCGAGTTCCGACTGTGCGAGGACGGCCCGGTCGGTGAAGGTCCGCTTCCCGCCGTCTGCTGTGCAGCGCGTTGCGCCCGGCCGGACCGCTGGTGACCACGCATCCGGCCGAGCGGGCCGCCGCCGAGCACCCGGACGGCGTAAGCCGAGGCAACGGGACCGAGCACCACGAAGGCGACGACCGCCAGCAGGGGCCGGCCGCGACGCCGATGCCGACGAGCAGTCCGGCCGCGGAGGCGACGACTGCTACGACGCTCGCTTCGGCGTGGGTCGATCCGACGGCCTGGCGCCGTCGGTGCCACCCCGGCCGTAGACCTTCCCGGCGTCGACAACGCGGGCGGCGGTCTCGGTGCCGGTCGCCGTGACGGCGGTGCTGGTCACGGTGTCGGCGCCGGCGCTCTTCAAGCTGCCGTAGCCGGTACGGGTGCTGGTCACGCGCCACCGTCCTTCGACGCGGTACGGCCGAACTGCTCGTCCAGTACGGACAGACGGCGCCAGTACTCCTCCTCGTCGATCTCACCGGAGGCGAAGCGGCGGCCGAGCATGGCGATCGGTGAGCTCTCGCCGTACGACGCCCGCTCGTGCCAGGGCCCACGGCGCCCGCGTCCACCGCGCCACACCGTGCGGCGCAGCACGGTGACGACGCCGACGACGACGGCCGCCCAGATCAGCGGGAAGAAGAGAATCCATGGGCCCGGTCCTTCGTGCGCCAGGGTGTTCATCTCGGTCAGCTCCTCGGTGCGCTCTCGTGGTCAGGTGCTACGAGCGTCGCTCCGGGAGGGGGTGCTGGTCGTCGTACAGCCAGCGGCAGTGTGCGTACCACGCGGGGAGTAGGCAGAGCCCTTTCGGCTGCTTCCGGCGGGGGCCCCGATTCCGGAGCAGCGGCCGGGTGAGCCTTGTCGCCGGGCGCTCAGCCGTGGGTGCTCCTTCCCTCGTCGTACGGCTCGATGGAGCGGTACGCCTCGGTCATGCGGTCCCGTGCGACGCGGCGAGGGCGGCGAGCGGGTCGTCGAGAACCGGCTGCCATGCCAACTCGGCCGCTCCGACGAGGCTGTTGTGGTCCAGCGTGCACGGCAGGATGGGCACGCCGCCGCTTCGCCCCCACAGGCTGCGGTCGGCCACTACGGCGCGCAGCCGTTCCGGGTCGGCGTCGAGCAGTTCGCGGTGGAGGCCGCCGAGGATGATGCGGTCGGGGTTGAGGATGTTCACGAGTCCGGCGAGGCCGAGGCCCAGGCGGTCGATCAGCTCCGCCCCCGCACCCCTGATCGCCGGATCGTCGTACTCGGCCCGCAGCAGCTCGCGGGACTGCTGGAGCAGGGAGACCTCGGGGCCCGGGGCGCGCCCGGCCGCGGTGAGGAAGGCCAGCGGGTCGGTCTCGACGTCGAGGCAGCCGCGGCCGCCGCAGTAGCAGGGGCGGCCGTCGGGGTTGACCGTGAGGTGTCCGACTTCGAGGGCGAGCCCCGAACTGCCGGTGTGCAGGCGGCCGTCGACGACCAGCGCCCCGCCGACGCCGCGGTGGCCCGTGGCGACACAGAGGAGGTGCTGGGCGCCGCGGCCCGCACCGTGGCGGTGCTCGGCGAGTGCGGCGAGGTTGACATCGTTGCCCGCGAAGGCGGGTCCGGCGATCCCTGCGGCGCTTACCTGCTCGGCGAAGATGTCGCGGACCGGGGAGCCGGCGGGCCAGGCGAGGTGCAGTGGGTTGAGGGCGGTGCCTTCCGGCTCCGCCACGGCGGACGGCACGGCGAGGCCCGCGCCCACGCAGCGGCGACCGCTCTCGCGCAGCAGCGCCGCGCCCGCCTCGACCACTGCCCCGAGCACCTGCGCCGGGTCGGCGGACACCGTCTTGCGCCCCGGTGCTGTCGCGACGGTCCGGCCGCCGAGGCCCACGAGCGCCGCGCGGTAGCCGTCGGCGTGGATCTGGGCGGCGAGGACCACGGGGCCGGAGTCGTTGACGGCCAGCCGGTGCGAGGGGCGGCCCTGCGAGCCGGCCGCCGCCCCCGGCCGGGAGTCGACCTGGATCAGCCCGAGGGCCTCCAGTTCGGCGGCGACGGCGCCGGCGGTGGCCCTGGTGACGCCGAGCTCGGCGGTCAGGACGGCGCGGGTGGGCGCCCGTCCCGTGTGCACCAGTTCCAGGGCGGGCCCGAGCGCGCTCCGGCCTCTCTCCAGCCTCGTTCTGATGGTGGTCGCCTTCCCGTTCATGGGGGCGAGTCTCCCATGAACGAGAAGATCGTCCGGGTCCGGCTCCGGTTGCCCATGCCGCTGACCACCTGTCTTGTACGGATCCAGGGTGGCCCCTATTCTGAGTTTGTGCCGCACCTAAACAAACTACGACGGCCGTTCCGGGAAGGCAGGGCGGAAAGCCCGCCACAGCCTCCCTGTCCCGCCTCCGCACCGCGCTGACCGTGTTCTTCGCCCTCGACGGCTTCCTCTTCGCCGGCTGGGTGGTCCGAATCCCCGCCATCAAGGAACAGACGGGGGCCTCCGCCGGCGACCTCGGTCTCGCCCTGCTCGGCGTGTCCGGGGGCGCGGTGATCACGATGATGCTCACCGGGCGGCTGTGCCGGCGCTTCGGGAGCCACCCCGTGACGGTGGCATGCGGTGTACTCCTGTCGTTGAGCATCGCGCTGCCCGCACAGACGCACTCGACGCTCGCGCTCGGCCTCGTACTGCTGGCCTTCGGCGCTGCGTACGGCGGCATCAACGTCGCGATGAACAGCGCCGCGGTCGATCTGGTGGGGGCCGTGCGACGCCCGGTGATGCCGAGCTTCCACGCCGCCTTCAGCCTGGGCGGCATGGCGGGGGCCGGCCTCGGCGGCCTGGTCGCGGGGCACCTTTCCGCGGCCGCCCATCTGCTGGCCCTGACGGGCATCGGGCTCGTCGTCACCGCCGTGGCGGGACCCGCACTGCTGCGCTGCCTTGCGCCCGCAGGGGAACGCTCCCCCGAGCGTTCCGCGGAACGGCCCGTCGAGGCGCCCGGGAACGGCCCGCGGCCGCTCCCGGGAACGACCCGCAAAGCCGTCGCCCTCTTCGGCGTGATCGCGCTGTGCACGGCGTACGGCGAAGGGGCACTCGCCGAATGGGGCACCCTCCACCTCCAGGAGGACCTCCACGCCCACCCGGGCATCGCCGCCACCGGGTACTCCCTCTTCGCTCTCGCCATGGCGGTGGGGCGGCTCAGCGGGACCAGGCTGCTCGAACGGCTCGGCCAGACCCGCACCCTCGTAACCGGCGGGTCGCTCGCCGCGGTCGGCATGCTGCTCGGCGCGCTCGCACCCGCCACCTGGGCCGTGCTTCTCGGCTTCGCCGTGACGGGGCTCGGCCTCGCGAACATCTTCCCCGTCGCGGTAGCCCGGGCCGGCGCGCTCGCAGGCCCGAGCGGTGTGGCAGCGGCGTCCACGCTCGGTTACGGCGGCATGCTCATCGGGCCACCCGTCATCGGCTTCCTCGCCGACTGGTTCTCGCTGCCCGTGGCACTGACGACGGTGGCGATGCTGGCCGCGGCCGCCGCGCTACTGGGGTACGCGGCGCGCAACGCGTCGTCGCACGGGCCCGCCCGAGTAGGCGCACTCAGGCGCGTCCGGCTCCGCGGGCACACCCTGGAGGCACCAACACAGGACGGGGAACCACCACGGCCTCTCGACGACTGAGCAGCATCGCGCGCCTGACGTTCCGCAACCCCGCCTCGCTGGCCTACCTCGGACTCGTCGCCGCGGCGGCGGTGTTCGTCACGGTCGACACCCTCTTCGTGAATCACGAGGACGCCTCGTTCGCCGGGCTGGCGCTGCTCCTCGTGAGCGCGCCGACGATCGTCGGTTTCTTCGCCGGCGGGGACCTGCTCGGGGTGGCCGTGGCCGAATCCGACTGGTTCCTGTACACGGCTCTGCCGCTCTCCGTGCTCATCCAGTCGTTCGCGATCGCCTGGTTCGCCCGGCTTCTCGGCGACGTCTCGCCCGGCCGCGCCGCCCGCCCGCACAGCACGTGATCATCTGCGGGGGCGGCTGGCACAATCTCCCGCATGGAGACAGCCAGATTCATTGATTTGCTCGACCAGGAGGGCCGCTTGCTGGCCACCGCCGCCGGGAAGGCGGGTCCCGGCACCGACGTGCCCACCTGCCCCGGCTGGCAGATCCGCGACCTCTTGCGGCACACGGGTGTGGTCCACCGCTGGGCAACGGCGTTCGTCGCGGAAGGCCACACGACGTTCCACCCCGAGGAGAGCGAACCCGACCTGGACGGTGACGCGCTGCTCGACTGGTTCCACGAGGGGCACACCCTCCTGGTGGCCGCGCTGAAGGCCGCGCCCGAGGACCTGGAGTGCTGGATATTCATGCCCGCGCCGTCGCCGCTCGCCTTCTGGGCGCGGCGGCAGGCGCACGAGACGGCGATACACCGCATGGACGCCGAGGCGGCGCTCGGCTCCGGATTCGCCTCGCTGCCCAGGGAGTTCGCGGCGGACGGCGTAGACGAGCTGCTGCGCTCGTTCCACGCCCGCGACCGCAGCCGGGTGCGCACCACCGAGCCGCGACTGCTGCGCGTACGGGCGACGGACTCGGACGATGTATGGACGATACGGCTCTCCGACGGGCCGCCGCGCACCGACCGGAGCACCGACGGCCCCGCGGACTGCGAGGTGAGCGGTCCCGCCGAGCTGCTCTACCCGACCCTGTGGAACAGACTGCCGATGTCCGGGATCACCGTGTCCGGCGACCGCGCGCTCGCGCATCTGTGGCAGGAGAAGTCCCACATCATCTGAGCCTGCGGCACCTGAGCGCGACACACCTGGCCGTTTGCCACCTGAGCCTGCCGCACCTGAGCGCGACGCACTCGGTCGTCGCGCACCCGCTCGTTACGCACCCGGCCGCGGCCAGCCGGCCGGGTCGGCCGCCGCTACTTGGTCCGGTCCGCCAGCATCCGTGACAGCACCGCGCGCTGCAGCGGCTTGACCTCGGCGTGACGCGCCCGGCCCGCGTCGGTGAGCGCGACCTTCACTCCCCTGCGGTCCTCGCTGCACATCCCTCGGTGGACCAGCCCGTCCTTCTCCAGCCGGCCGATCAGCCGGGACAGAGCGCTCTGACTCAGGTGGACCTGGTCCGCCAGTTCCTGGACGCGGTACGCACAGGTGCCGTCCTCGGCCGTGCCTTCGGCCAGCACGTCCAGTACCTCGAAGTCGCTGGCGCCCAGATGGTGCGGGTGCAGCGCGCGGTCCAGCTCGCAGAGCGTGCTCGCATGCAGCGCGAGGATGTCGCGCCACGCCTCCCCGAGCACCCGCTCGGACTTCTCAGCTGCCATGGGCGCACGTTAGCAGAGTCCACCTCATTGTTGCATCGGAATTAAATGCACTTGCATTCAATGCATGCGCATGTACTGTGCTGCCCATGACCTCTCCGCTCAACGTCCGTCCTGCACAGGAGCGTTGGAGCCCGCGCCTGTGGGGCACCCTGCTCGTCCTCTGCGCCGCGATGTTCCTCGACGCCCTCGACGTCTCGATGGTCGGCGTCGCCCTGCCGTCCATCGCCACCGATCTCGACCTGTCCACTTCGACCCTGCAGTGGATCGTCAGCGGCTACATCCTCGGATACGGCGGCCTGCTGCTGCTCGGCGGCCGCGCGGCCGACCTGCTCGGCCGGCGCCGCGTCTTCCTCGTCGCGCTGGGCGTCTTCGCGCTCGCCTCACTGCTCGGCGGGCTCGTCGACTCGGGCCCGCTCCTGATCGCCAGCCGCTTCATCAAGGGCCTCAGCGCCGCGTTCACCGCCCCTGCCGGCCTCTCCATCATCACCACGACGTTCAAGGAAGGCCCGCAGCGCAACCGCGCGCTCTCCATCTACACCACCTGCGCCGCCACCGGCTTCTCCATGGGCCTGGTCCTGTCCGGCCTGCTCACCGAGCTGAGCTGGCGCTGGACGATGCTGCTGCCCGCGCCGATCGCCCTGCTCGCCCTGCTCGCGGGCATCAGGATGATCCCGCACAGCGACCGCGACGGCTCCAGCGGCGGCTACGACCTGCCGGGCGCCGTCACCGGCACGGCCTCCATGCTGCTGCTCGTCTTCACCGTCGTCGAAGCGCCCGAAGCCGGCTGGGGCTCAGCCCGCACCCTGCTCTCGTTCCTCGCGGCGGCCGTGCTGCTCACCGTCTTCGTGATGATCGAGCGGCGCACCGCCAGCCCGCTGATCCGGCTCGGCGTACTGCGCTCCGGCAGCCAGATCCGGGCGCAGCTGGGCGCGGCCACCTTCTTCGGCAGTTACGTCGGGTTCCAGTTCCTGGTGGTCCAGTACATGCAGTCGCTGCTCGGCTGGTCCGCGCTCCAGACCGCGCTGGCCTTCCTGCCGGCCGGTGTCCTGGTCGCGCTCTCCTCCACCAAGATCGGTGATGTGGTGGACCGGTTCGGTACGCCGCGTGTCATCGCGGCCGGCCTCACGTTCCTCGTGGCCGGTTACGCGCTCTTCCTGCGCGTCAGCCTCGTTCCGCAGTACGCCGCCGTGATCCTCCCGTCGATGCTGCTGATCGGCGCGGCCTGCGCACTGGTCTTCCCGTCGCTCAACATCCAGGCCACCACCGGCGTGGCCGACAACGAGCAGGGCATGGTGTCCGGCCTGCTCAACACCTCGGTCCAGGTGGGCGGAGCGATCTTCCTGGCCGTGGTGACCGCCGTGATCACGGCGGGCGGCGGCGAGGGCGGCTCGCCCCAGGCGGTGCTGGACAGCTTCCGTCCCGGCCTCGTCGTGGTGACGGCGGTCGCGGCCGTGGGGCTGCTCATCACGCTCACCGGGCTGCGCCGGCCGCGTGCGCAGCAGACCATCGTGCTCGCCAAGTCCGTACCGCAGACGCCCGATGCCGCGCCGGAGCGGGTCGGCGCCCTGGACTGACCGGCGAGGGGGACGTGTGCGGCCGGCGGCGCCTCTTGCCCGCCGGCCGCACACGCTGTGAGACTTCCGGACATGGGAACAAGGACGCAGGCCCAGCGCGACGCGATGACGATCGAGATCGGTTTCGCCGTACTGAGCGCGGCCGTTCTCGCAGGTGTCACCTTCGCCGCCGTCACCGTCCCCTGGTACGTCATCGGCGTCTCGCCGCGTCCGCGCGGCATCATGCTGGTGACCGGTTGCGTGCTGGCCGTGGCCACCTTCCTCGTGCGGGTCGTGCACGTGTTGTGGGGCTACCGCGGCGCACCCGGGACTCAGCCGAGCCAGCCCGGGCGCACCAGCCCCGACTCGTAGGCCAGTACGACCAGCTGGGCGCGGTCGCGGGCCCCCAGCTTCACCATGGTGCGGCTGACATGCGTCTTCGCGGTGAGCGGGCTGACGACGAGACGGCGGGCGATCTCCTCGTTGGACAGGCCGATGCCCACCAGGGCCATCACCTCCCGCTCCCGCTCGGTGAGTTCCGCCAGCGCCCCGTCCTCCGCCGGTTCCTTGGAGCGGGCCGCGAACTCCGCGATCAGCCTGCGCGTCACACCGGGCGACAGCAGCGCGTCCCCGTCCACCACGGCCCGTACGGCCCTCAGCAGCTCCTGCGGCTCGGTGTCCTTGACGAGGAAACCCGAGGCCCCGTTACGGATCGCCTCGAAGACGTACTCGTCGAGCTCGAAGGTGGTCAGCATGATCACCTTTACGCCGTCCAGACCGGCGTCGCCGGTGATCCGGCGCGTGGCGGCCAGACCGTCGAGCAGTGGCATGCGGATGTCCATCAGCACGACGTCGGGGCGCAGTTCGCGCACCAGGCGCACCGCTTCCTCACCGTCGGCGGCCTCCCCCGCGACCTCGATGCCGGGCTGAGCGTCCAGCAGGGCCCGGAAGCCCGCCCGTACCAGCGACTGGTCGTCGGCGAGCAGTACGCGGATCACGAGTTCTCCTTCGGCGTCTTCTGCGATCTCTGCGAGGCCTGCGAGGTCCGCGCGGCGGGGAACGGAAGCGTGGCCTCCACGCGGAAGCCCCCGTCCGGGCGCGGCCCGGCCTCGATCGTGCCGCCGAGGGCGGCGGCGCGCTCGCGCATTCCCACCAGACCGTTGCCGCTGCCGCCCGGGTCGCCGCCGTTGGCCGGGCCGTCGTCATCGATCCGCAGGCCGAGGCTGCCCGGCGCGTAGGCGAGCCGGACGCGGGCGGTGCGCGAGCCGGAGTGCCGGACCACGTTGGTCAGGGCCTCCTGGACGATACGGAAGGCGGCGAGGTCCGCGCCGGGCGGCAGGGCGGACCGTACTCCTTCCGTCGTGACCTCCACCGTGAGGCCGGCCCCCGAGGCCTGTTCCACCAGCTCCGGAAGCCGGTCCAGTCCGGGCGCCGGGGAACGCGGTGCGTCGCCCGGCGTGCGGAGTGTGTCGAGGACCTGCCGTACTTCGCCGAGCGCCTCCTTGCTCGCGGCCTTGATGGTGGTCAGGGCGCTGCGGGCCTGTTCGGGATCGGAGTCGAGCAGGGCCAGCCCCATGCCCGCCTGGACGTTGATGACCGAGATGCTGTGAGCGAGTACGTCGTGCAGTTCGCGGGCGATGCGCAGCCGTTCCTCGTCGGTTCGCCGCTTCTCGGCCACCTGGCGCTCGACGCGCTCTCGCGCCCGCTGCTCCCGGCGTAGGCGCACGAGCTCCGACGCGGCGAGGATGGCCACCACCCAGGCGGCGACGACGAGTTCCTGCCCCCAGGGGGCGGGCTCGTCCCCGCCGGGCGGCAGCCATCGGTAGAGCCAGTGCGAGATGAGGACATGGCCGGCCCACAGCATCCCGAGGGCCCACCAGGCGGCCCGCCGGTGGCCCGCGACGACGGCGGCGAAGCAGCCCATGGCGGCGGGGACGAAGACCGGCCCGTACGGATAGCCCGCGCCCAGGTAGACCATCGCCGCCGCCGACGTACCGAACGCCACGGCCACGGGGTACCGGTGACGCAGCAGAAGCAGCGCCGCTCCCGCGAACAGCAGGAGCCGGGCGAAGAGGTCGAGCGGTTCCCGGTCGAGCTGCTCCCCGGCCGCGAACCGGGACCCCAGCTGCACGAACACGGTCACGGCGAGCGTCGAGACCCACGGCAGCCGGCCGGTCGTCCCCCAGGCCGGCCAGGGCCGCCGTCGCGGCGGTCCGCCCCGCTTCCAGGGAGGAGCGCCGCACCAGCGTTCATGCTGCGGTTTCATACCGGCCACGCTAGACCGGGCGCGGCGGGCGGGGCGTCAGCCGGGCGGCGTGATCACACGTACTCCCCGCGTAGTACCTGATCGTCGGGAGCGGCCGCCGCCGGAGCCTCGCACAGGCCGAAGCGGACGTGCAGCCTGCAGCGGACCGGACGCCCACCAGTTGGGGTGCCCGGCCAGGCGCATCGCGACGGGCAGCAGCACGACCCGGACGAGCGTCGCGTCGACGAGGATCGCCGGCGCCGTGCCGACGCCGAGTTCCTTGAGAGGGCGACGCCCCCGCTGCGCGAGCGGCTCACCTGGCCGCTGATGCCGACGCTGTACCGCAGCGGGCGCTCGTCGGACGCGCTGTTGGCCTACGAGGACACGCGGCGCCGCATCGCCGGGGCGATGGGCGCCGATCCGGGCCCGGCGCTGCGCTCGCTGCACCAGCGGGTGCTGCGTCAGGACCCGGCTCTGCTGCCGGGGGCGGTGTTGGCGGCCTGACCGCTGCCGCCGATCAGGCCCACGGCGTGGGCCAGGCCGACGGCGGAGTGTTCGAAGAAGGTGTCGCGGTCCTCGACGATCCGGTTGAACTGGCCGAAGAGCTCGAAGGAGATCAGGCCGAAGAGCTGTGACCAGGCGGCGACCAGAGCGGCGACGACCGGAGGGGGAAGGTCGGGGGCCACGTCCCCGGTGATCCGGCGGGCTTCGGGGCGCAGGGCCACGGCGAGGGGCGGGACCGCGATGCCGTTGTCCTGGTGGGCTTCGCGTACGACGGAGATGAGGGTCCGGCCCACGCGGGAGGCAGGGCCGACCGTGGCCGTGGGGGCGGTGTAGCCGGGGACGGGCGAGCCGTAGATCAGGGCGTACTCGTGGGGGTGCTCGAGCGCCCAGGTGCGTACGGCGTTGCAGACGGCGGTCCAGCGGGCGGTGTGGGCGGCGCGGGCGGGCTGGCCGGCGAGGGCGGTCTCGGCGGCGGCGCCCACCGCGTCGTACGCGTCGACGATCAGCGCCGTCAGGAGGTCGTCGCGGCTGGGGAAGTACCGGTAGAGCGCGGAGGACACCATGCCGACTTCGCGGGCGACGGCGCGCAGGGAGAGCTTCGCGGCGCCTTCGGCGGCGAGCTGTCTGCGGGCCTCCTCTTTGATGGCCGCCGTTACCTCGGTCCGGGCTCGCTCTCGGGCTCCTCGCACGGTGCTCATGGAAGAACATTTTGCCACGACTGAGAGCACCGCCCAATAACGAGAGCACTGCTCTTGCTTTGGATCGCCGATCGCGTGCACACTGCTCTCAAGCGAGAGCAGTGCTCACAAACAAGGGGTACGCGATGTCGGCACACGTCCAGAAGCCCGGCTGGTTCACGGTGAACGTCCTCAACCGCACAGTCGCCTGGCTCACGCGCCGGGGGCTCAGCATCCGGGGCTCCCGAGTCCTCGCGGTGCGCGGCCGCAAGAGCGGCGAGTGGCGCCGTACCCCGGTCAACCCGCTGACCGTGGACGGCGCGATGTACCTCGTCGCACCCCGCGGGCATGTCCAGTGGACGCACAACATGCGCGCGGCCGGCGGCGGCGAGCTCCACCTCGGCAGGAAGACCGAGGCATTCACCGCCGCCGAGGTCCCCGACGACGAGAAGCCGGAACTGCTCCGCGCCTACCTCGAGCGCTGGAAGGCGGAGGTCGGCGTCTTCTTCGGCGGCGTGGGCCCGGACTCCTCCGCCGAGGAGCTGCGCCGCATCGCCCCCGACCACCCCGTCTTCCGCGTCACGGTCGCCCCCTGAGCCCCGGGCCGGCGTACGGGCCCGATGCCTACGGCCTGTCCAGCGCGCTCAGCGCGCGCTGGACGACCGGGCGCGTACGCACGATCTCGCCCAGGGTCGTCGAACCGCGCGTGATCCCGGCGAACATCTTCCAGGCCGGCCGGAATCCGGTTATGGCCGCATGCAACAGCCCCGGCCGCCGCTCGAACAGCGCGAGCATCCGCCGTCCGACGCCCATCTCCACACCCAGCCCCGCCTTGATCGCGAACGCGTAGTTCAGTGCCTGCCGACGGGCGTCGACGGCGTCCTGCGCCTCCGCGATCCGCACCGCCCACTCCCCCGCCAGCCGCCCGGAGCGCAGCGCGAAGGAGATCCCCTCGCGGGTCCACGGCTCCAGCAGCCCGGCCGCGTCCCCGCACACCAGCACCCGGCCCCGCGACAGCGGCGAGTCGTCGCTGCGGCAGCGCGTCAGATGCCCCGAGGAGACAGCCGGTTCGAATCCGGCCAGCCCGAGCCGGGCGATGAAGTCCTCCAGGTACCGCTTGGTGGCTGCCCCGTCGCCGCGCGCCGAGATCACTCCGACGGTCAGCGTCTCCCCCTTGGGGAACACCCAGCCGTAACTGCCCGGGATCGGACCCCAGTCGATGAGCACGCGTCCCGCCCAGTCCTCGGCGACCGTCTGCGGCACCGGGATCTCGGCCTCCAGGCCGAGATCCACCTGGTCGAGCTTCACCCCGACGTGTGCGCCTATCCGGCTCGCGCTGCCGTCCGCGCCCACCACCGCGCGCGCCAGCACCGTGTCGCCGCCCGCCAGGACGACGGCCACCGTGCGCCGGTCCGGCACGGCCGCGCCGTGCTGCTCGACGCGCGCCACCGTCACGCCGGTGCGGACCACCGCGCCCGCCTTCTCCGCCTCCTCGACCAGTGCGGCGTCGAACTCCGGCCGGTTGATGAGGCCGAAGAGCATCTGCTTCGAACGGCGTGTCCGCGTCAGCTTCCCGCCCAGCGAGAACGTCACGGCATGCACACGGTCCCTGAACGGCAGGTCGAAACCGGGTGGCAGTGCGTCGCGCGACGGCCCGATGATGCCGCCGCCGCAGGTCTTGTAGCGGGGGAGCTCCGCCTTCTCCAGAAGGAGTACGCGCCGTCCCGTGACCGCGGCCGCATAGGCCGCCGACGACCCGGCGGGCCCGGCACCGACCACGACCACGTCCCACACCGGCTCGTCGTGCTCACGTCCGGCGTCTGCGTTCTCGCTGCTCACGATGTGCTTCTGCTCCTGATCCGCCCGGTGATCCGTACTGCTGACGCATCCTACGGCGCAGGAGCCGCCGATCTCGCTGTGGGAGGATCGGGCGGTGCTTGTCGGCCACCCCGTACGAACACATACACGTACACGTACAACAACGTCGCACTCACAAGGAGCGTGCCCATGACCGCCAATCCGATAGCCGAGACCATCGCCTCGCTGATGCCCCGCGCGAAGACGGAGCTGGCCGAGCTGGTGGCCTTCCGGTCGGTGGCGGACCCCGCTCAGTTCCCGAAGAGCGAGTGCGAGGCGGCCGCCGTCTGGTGCGCCGACACCCTGCGCGCCGAGGGCTTCGAGGACGTCGCCCTGCTCGACACCCCCGACGGCACCCAGTCCGTGTACGGCTTCCTGCCCGGCCCGGTGGGCGCTCCGACCGTTCTGCTGTACGCGCACTACGACGTGCAGCCGCCGCTGGACGAGTCCGCGTGGGTCTCGCCGCCCTTCGAGCTGACCGAGCGCGACGGCCGCTGGTACGGGCGCGGCGCCGCCGACTGCAAGGGCGGCTTCATCATGCACCTGCTCGCGCTGCGCGCCCTCAAGGCGAACGGCGGCGTGCCGGTTTCGGTGAAGGTCATCGCGGAGGGCTCGGAGGAGCAGGGTACGGGCGGTCTCGAGCAGTACGCCGAGGCGCACCCCGAGCTGCTCGCCGCCGACACGGTCGTCATCGGCGACACCGGCAACTTCCGCGTCGGTGTGCCGACCGTCACCGCCACACTGCGCGGCATGACCATGCTGCGGGTGCGCGTCGACACCCTCGAAGGCAACCTGCACTCGGGCCAGTTCGGCGGCGCCGCCCCGGACGCGCTGGCCGCGCTCGTCCAGCTGCTGGCCTCGCTGCGCGCCGAGGACGGTTCGACGACCGTGGACGGGCTGACCTCCGACTCCTCGTGGGACGGCCTCGAGTACCCCGAGGCGGAGTTCCGCAAGGACGCCCGGGTTCTCGACGGGGTCGGCCTGATCGGGCACGGCACGGTCGCCGACCGCATCTGGGCCCGCCCCGCCGTCACCGTCATCGGCATCGACTGCCCGCCGGTCGTCGGCGCGACGCCGTCGCTCCAGGCGAGCGCGCGGGCGCAGGTCAGCCTGCGGGTGCCGCCGGGTCAGGACGCCGCCGAGGCCACCGAGCTGCTGATCGCCCACCTCCTGGCCCACACGCCGTGGGGCGCGCGGGTCTCGGTGGAACGGGTGGGTCAGGGCCAGCCGTTCAAGGCGGACGTGAGCAGTCCGGCGTACACCTCGATGGCGGAGGCGATGCGCGTGGCGTACCCGGGCGAGGAGATGCAGACGGCCGGCATGGGCGGCTCGATCCCGCTGTGCAACACGCTCGCCGCGCTCTACCCGAAGGCCGAGATCCTGCTCATCGGGCTGAGCGAGCCGGAGGCGCAGATCCACGCGGTGAACGAGAGCGTCTCGCCCGACGAGCTGGAGCGGCTGTCCGTCGCCGAGGCGCTGTTCCTCACCAACTACGCGCGTTCCAAGCAGGGTTAGAAGCAGGAGTTAAGCGCTGAGCGGAGATCGCCGAGAGCGTAGATCCGTGCGACGGGCGGGCGGCCGACCCTATGTTCGGCGCATGGATCTCGACGTACTCGAAGTAATCCCCGGCCGTCTGCACATGTTCCGCTTCCCCATCGGCCAGGCGTACCTCTGGCGCGACGGCGACGAGCTGACCCTGATCGACGCCGGCCACAGGGACGCGGCGGCCGGCATCGAGGAAGCGATACGGGGCCTGGGCCTGCGCCCGGAGAACCTCCGCCGCATCGTCCTCACCCACTGCCACCGCGACCACGTCGGCGCCGCCGGAGAACTCGCGGGGCGGTACGGCGCCGAGGTGGTCGCCCACCGGCTGGACGCGCCCGTGATCCGCGGCGAGCAGCCGTTGCCCGAGCCCGTACTGCTGGACTGGGAGCGGCCGCTGTACGCCCACGGGCTGACCGTGCCGCCGGCCCCGCCCACCCGGGTGGACCGGGAGGCCGAGGACGGCGACCTGCTGGGATTCGGCGACGGCGCGCGGGCCGTCCACTCCCCCGGCCATACGGACGGCAGCATCGCCGTCCATCTCCCGCACCACGGTGTGCTGTTCACGGGCGACTGCGTCGCAGGCGTCGGCCAGGTCATGCTGGGCGTGTTCAACACCGACAGGGAGCGTGCCCTGGAGTCGTTCCGCCGACTGGCGGCGCTCGCCCCCTCCACCGCCTGCTTCGGCCACGGCGACCCCTTGACGGAGGGCACGGCGGACCTGCTGCGGGCATCAGCCGACCGGGACTCCGGCCTCGAGGTTGAGCACGGCTGACCTCTCGCGGGCCCGCAGCGCCCAGCGCAGCCGTTCGTACCGGTTCGGCGGCAGCAGGCCGGCGGCCTCCTCCTCGGTGACGAAGCGCCAGCCGCGCAGTTCGGAGCCGGGGAGCACCAGCCGGCCGGCCGCGGCGCTGTCGAGTCTGCCGCCGTCGAAGATCAGGCGCAGACCGCCGAACGCGGGTGGCCGCGGCGGCTCCCAGTCGACGACCAGCAGCCTCGGCACATCGACGAGTTCTATCCCGATTTCCTCCTCGACTTCCCGTATCCCAGCGCGCGCGGGCGCCTCCCCGCGCTCCACGACCCCTCCGGGGAACTCCCAGCCCGGCTTGTAGGTGGGATCGACGAGCAGTACCCGGTCCGCCTCGTCGAAGAGCAGAACGCCCGCGGCGACGGTCTCGGCGGTCGGTGCGGGTGTCTGCACGATCTCGCAGCCCCCGGCGGCCCCGGTGCGTACGGCGTAGGCGATCCGTACGGCCGTCTCGGCGGGCGTCAGCGCGCTGGTGTCGACGACGTGGGCGTCGGCGGCGAGCCAGGACAGCGCGGCTCGGTACGGCTCGATGTGCTCGTACGCCCATTGCCGTACGCGCTCGCTGCCTTCGGGGTCGTCCACCAGCTCCTCGCGGGCGGCGATCCGTCCCCGAAGGATCGTTTCGTCGGCGGCCAGCAGCACATGGCACACCGGGACACGACGTGCGGCGAGACCACCGAATATCTCGTCGCGGTACTCCTGACGCAGCAGCGTCATGGGCACCACCAGCACGCCGCCCACTTCCGCGAGGAGCGCGGCGGCCGTGTCCACCACCAGGCGGCGCCAGATGGGCAGGTCCTGGTAATCGGTGACCTCCGCGAGCCGCTTCTGCGGCAGCAGGTTGCGCAGTTCCCCGCCGATCAGTTCGGGGTCGTAGAAGGTGCTGTTCGGGATCAGATCGATCAGTTCGCGTGCGGCGCTGGTCTTGCCCGCACTGAACGCACCGTTGATCCAGACGATCACGGTTCCCCCTCTTCCGTCGCCCCCTGTGGCCTGCCCGCGGCACCGTGCCGCGGAAACCCGGGGTCACCGCATCGTGCCCGCGACCGTTTGGGCACACAACCGTGCCGATGCTGTGGCATGCCAGGGGCAACGGTGCGGGGCACGGGTGGCGTCGTACGGAGGGAGAGGGTGCCCCGGCGGGATGCGGGAACCGTGACGCACGCGCGCGGAGTCTCGTTGGGGGAACCGGAGCAAGAGTTCGACAGGCATGGGAGCGGGGTGCGGCATGAGTCGCATGGTGTTGGAACAGTTCCCGGCCGGCGGCCCCAGGGGCAGCTGGCCGGCCGAGGAATTCGCCCTGGCACGGCGGGCGGAGGGGTGTCCGGCGGAGGTCGTGATGGACCTGGAGGCGGACGCGTTCCTGGTGGTCGTGGTGCAGCGGGCCGCGGAAGCCGGCTCGCAGGGCCGGGGCTAGGCCGCCGTGGCGCTCACGGCTGCTCGGTGGCGTCGAGGTCGTCGGCGTACTGCTCGATGGCGCGGCGGTAGCTCCGCACCCGTGGGTCGCCGCTCGTGGCCGCCAGGGCCCTGAGCAGCGTCCGTACGGCCTCGCGGCCTTCGCCTGTGTTGTACAGCGCCATGGCCAGGAAGGACTCCAGCGCCGGGTCCTGGGGGAATTCCGCCAGGCCGCGGCGCAGGGTGCGCAGGGCCGGCTCGTAGCGGCCCAGGACGCGGTAGGTGCTGCCCAGTCCGAGGAAGACGCCGTGGCGGTCTTCGGCGGGCAGGCCGGGGACGCTCAGGGCCCGTTCGTAGTAGGGCACGGCCTCGTGCTCCAGGCCGAGCACGTCGTGCGCCCAGGCGGCCTGGTAGGCGATCTCGGCGTCCTGCGGATACTGATCGGCCAGCGCCACGAGCTGGGCGCGGGCCTCGGCGACCCGGCCGTCCTCGCGCAGCCGTACTGCCTGCGAGAGGGCCGTGTCCCGCTCTTGATCACCGTTCATGGGCCCACGCTGGCACGGGCGCGGTGACGCGGGCAAGGGCTTATCCGACGTACGTGGCCGCTCCGCCCGGTTTGCCGCCGAGCGCGGCGGCGGCTGCCGCACCCACCAGGCCCGCGTCGGTTCCGGTCAGAGCCGGAGCGACCTGGACCCGCTGGGCGAACGAGAGTGTGGCGTACTCGCGCAGGGCCCGGCGCAGCGGCGCGAAGAGCACGTCGCCCGCGCCCGCGACTCCCCCGCCGACAACGGCGATCTCGATCTCCACGAGCGTCGCGGTGGCGGCGATGCCGGCGGCCAGCGCCTGGGCGGCCCGGCGGTACGAAGCGACGGCGACCGGGTCTCCGGCGCGGGCGGCGGCCGCCACCGCGGCGGCGGTGACGTCACCGTCGGGTCCCGGCCGCCAGCCCTGATCGAGGGCCCGGCGCGCGATGTTGGGGCCGCTGGCGATGCGTTCCACGCAGCCGCGCGAGCCGCACGGGCACGGGTCGCCGTCGAGGTCGACGCTGATGTGGCCGATGTGGCCGGCGTTGCCCGTCGGCCCCGGGCGGAGCCGGCCGTCCAGGACCAGTCCGCCGCCGACGCCCGTGGAGACGACCAGGCACAGCGCGTTGTCGTAACCGCGGGCCGCGCCCTGCCAGTGCTCGGCCGCTGTCATCGCCACACCGTCGCCCACGAGCGTGACGGGCCGGCCCCCCGCCGCCCGGCTCACCCGCTCGACCAGCGGAAAGTCGCGCCAGCTGGGCACGTTGACCGGACTGACCGTGCCGGCGGAGGCGTCCACGGGGCCCGCGCTGCCGATGCCGACCGCCGTGGCGCGCTCCCACAGGGGGGACGCGGTCAGCTGATCGAGCACCACACCGACGGCGCCCATCACGCTCTCGCCGTCCTCCTGCGCGGGCGTCGGCCGCTGCGCGCGCAGGAGAATCCGGCCGTCACCGTCCACCAGCGCGCCGGCGATCTTGGTGCCGCCGATGTCGAGAGCGGCGACGAGGTCGGTGTGCATCGGTGTCGGGTCTCCAGGCGAGGCAGGGGTGTGGCAGGTCAGAGCCAGTCTCCATTCAGTTGACAACGTTGTCCAGGCCCTATGCTCGACGCCACAGCCTTAGCACGCCGACCGCACCCGACTACGACAGGACATCGCACTGTGGCCGAGACCGAAAGCCGCCCGGAGCTCCGTTACGGCATCCGGCCGACCATGAAGGACGTCGCCGCCCGCGCCGGTGTCGGCCTCAAGACGGTCTCGCGCGTCGTGAACGGCGAACCGGGCGTCACTCCCGACACCGAGCAGCGCGTCCAGGAGGCGATCGAGGCACTGGGCTTTCGCCGCAACGACAGCGCGCGGGTCCTGCGCAAGGGCCGCACCGCGAGCATCGGCCTCGTCCTGGAAGACCTCGCGGACCCGTTCTACGGGCCGTTGAACCGCGCCGTCGAGGAAGTCGCCCGCGCCCACGGCGCCCTCCTCATCAACGGATCGAGCGCCGAGGACCCCGCCCGCGAACAGGAGTTGGTGCTCGCCCTGTGCGCCCGGCGGGTCGACGGACTGATCGTGATCCCGGCGGGGGACGACCACCGCTATCTGGAGCCGGAGATCGCGGCGGGCGTCGCCACCGTCTTCGTGGACCGCCCCGCCGGGAAGATCGACGCGGACGTGGTGCTCTCCGACAGCTTCGGCGGCGCGCGCGAGGGCGTAGCCCATCTGATCGCGCACGGCCATCGCCGTATCGGCTTCATCGGCGACCAGCCGCGCATCCACACCGCCAACGAGCGGCTCCGCGGCTACTACGCCGCGATGGAGGAGGCCGGGCTGCCGACCGACGACGCGTGGGTGTCACTGGGCAGCACGGCTCCCGAGCGGGTGCGGGAGGCGGTCACCGCGATGCTGGACGCCCCCGATCCCGTCACCGCTGTCTTCGCGGGCAACAACCGGGTGACCGTGACGGCGGTACGGGTTCTCGCCGCCCGGGAGCGTCCCGTCGCGCTGGTCGGGTTCGACGACATCGAACTCGCCGACCTGCTCCAGCCCGGCCTCACCGTCGTCGCACAGGACGCCGCCCTGCTGGGCCGCGCCGCGGCCGACCGTCTCTTCCGCCGCCTCGACGGCGCGAACGACGCCCCCGCGCGCGTGGAGCTGCCGACGCGGCTCATCGCGCGCGGGTCGGGCGAGATTCCGCCGTGGACGCTCTGAGGGGCGCGCGGCCGGGCCTCAGAGCCGCGCGGCCGGGTCAGCACAGGGGCAGGCCGGGAACCGGCTCGTCGTTCCTGCCGCCCTTGATGTAGACGTCGCTGACGAAGACGCCGGCGTTCCCGCTGTCGTCGTCGGTCTTCGCCCACCAGACGTTCGTCCACTCGCCGGAGGTCTCCCGGCGGCCTAGATTCTGCTGGCAGTAGAAGTAGTTGGTGCCCGCGTTCAGGACACCGGCCTGGGCGCCGGAGGCCGTGTACGACGTCGCGGTCTTCCAGACCGTGCAGTTGTACTTGCCGTCGCCGATGCCGTGGCAGACGGGCTCAGGGGCGGGGTCGCCACCGCTTCCGCCGCCGGCCGTGGCCGTCGCGCCGCCGCTCCCGGACCCGCCGATCGCCGCGCTGCCCGGGTCATCGGCCCCGCCCGAGGTGTTCGAACCGCCGGAGGAGACGGACGTACCGGAAGTGCCGCTGCCGGAGTCCCCGGCCGCATCGCCGTCGGAGTCACCGGATTTCCCGCCGTCGGCGTCGCCGTCGTCGCCGGCGCCCGGCTTCTTCCCGTCCGCGCTCGGGCTCCTGTCGGCGTCCCCGGACGGCTCGGCCGCGGCCGGCTTCTTCGTGGCGGCCGGCTCGTCGCCGGCCGGTGTCCGGTCGAGGCCCCGGGGCGGCTCACTCTCCGCAGCTCCCTTCGCCAACTCGCCGGACTTCGCCTCCGTACGGTCGGCGAGGACGTACGAGACGCCACCACCGGCCAGCAGGACCGCCGCGACACCCGCCGCCACCAGGGCCGCTCTGCCGCGTCCTCGCCCGCGCTCCGGAAGGCGGCCGGCCGGGGACGCCGCGGGCGCGGCGTCCGGGGCGGGCTGTGCGTGCTGTGCGGGCGGTTGTGCGTGCTGTGCGGCGGGCTGCGCGTGCTGTGCGACCGATTGTGCGGGCTGCCGACTCGCCACCGGGCCGAATCCCTCCGGCCGGTGTGGCAGCACATCGCGCACCGTCCCCTCGCGGGGCACGCCACCGCCGCGGACACGGCCGCCGAGCGCCACCGTGTCCTGGCCGGGCGTGTCCTGGCCGGGCGTGTCCTGGCCGGCCGCAACCGCCGCGAGGAGCCGGGCCGCCGCCCGGGCGTCCGGGCGCTGCGCCGGGTCCTTGGCCATCAGTTGCTGGAGTACGGGCCCGAGCGGCCCCGAGCGACGGGGCTCGGGCAGCGGTTCCACGACGATCGCGTTCAGCGTCGACCAGGTCGACGTACGGCGGAACGGAGAGCCGCCCTCCACCGCCGCGTACAGCGTCGCGCCGAGCGCCCAGACGTCGGACGCGGGCCCCGGTTCCTGCCCCTGGGCACGCTCGGGCGCCAAGTAGTCGAGGGAGCCGACCAGTTCGCCGCTGCGGGTGAGGTGCGTCGCCGAGCCGTCTCCCGGGTCGTCCATCGCGGCGATCCCGAAGTCGGTGAGAACCACCCGTCCGGTGTTGCGGTCGAGCAGTACGTTGCCCGGCTTGACGTCGCGGTGCAGCACCCCGGCCTGGTGCGCGGCGGCGAGCGCCTCGAGCACCCTGGCGCCGACGGACGCGGCTTCGCGCGGGTCCAGCAGTCCCCGTTCGCTCAGTACGTCGTCCAGGGAGGGCCCGTCGACGAGTTCCATGACGATGACCGGGCGGCCGTTGTGCTCGGCTACGTCGTGGACGGCGATGACCCCGGGATGGCGCACGCGCGCGGCGGCTCGCGCCTCGCGCTGCATCCGGATCCGCAGGCCGTCCAGTTCGGGCGCCGACGAGTCGTTGTACGTACGCAGTTCCTTGACCGCGACCTCGCGGCCGAGCACCTCGTCGACGGCGCGCCAGACGACGCCCATGCCGCCCTTGCCGAGCTGCTCGACCACCCGGTAGCGGCCGGCCAACCGCTCGTTCTCCCCCGTAGCCACCGCTGCCCCGTTCCTCTGTTCCACTGTGCCGACTGAGACCGGGTACAGAGTACGGGGCAGCCGTGACAGCGACGGAGGCTGTTCGCGGCTGTTACTTGGCCGTTGCCGTGAGGTCTCCGCGGCGCGGTGACGCGAAGCCGTCGAGGTCCGCGCGGGTGAGGCCGGTGAGCCGGGCGACCTCGGCCGTGTCCAGGGCGCCGCAGTCGATGCCGCGCAGCAGGTAGCCGCTCAGCGCCTTCGCGGTGGCGGGCTCGTCCATCACGTCGCCGCCGGCGTGGTTGACGTACGCGGCGAGGCGCGCGGCGGCCTGCTCGTACCCCTCGCGGTAGAAGGCGAAGACGGCCGCGTAACGGGTCGGGATGTGCGCCGGGTGCATGTCCCAGCCCTGGTAATAGGCGCGGGCCAGGGCGCGGCGGGTGAGGCCGTAGTGGAGGCGCCAGGCCTCGTGGACGTGCTCGGTGCTGCCGACCGGCAGGACGTTGGTCGAGCCGTCCGAGACGCGTACGCCGGTGCCCGCTGCGGCGACCTGCATGATGGCCTTGGCGTGGTCGGCGGCCGGGTGGTCGCTGGCCTGGTAGGCGGCGCTGACGCCGAGGCAGGCGCTGTAGTCGAACGTGCCGTAGTGCAGTCCGGTGGCGCGGCCCTCGGCAGCGCCGATCATCCGGGCCACGGCGGCGGTGCCGTCGGCGGCGAGGATGGACTGACTGGTCTCGATCTGGATCTCGAAGCCGATCCGGCCCGCGTCCAGGCCGCGCGCCTTCTCGAACTCCTCGACCAGCCGCACCATCGCGGTGACCTGCTCGGGGTAGGTGACCTTGGGGAGCGTGAGGACGAGCCCGTCGGGCAGGCCGCCGGCCTCCATCAGGCCGGTGAGGAAGATGTCGAGGGTGCGGATGCCGCGGTCGCGTACGGCCGCCTCCATGCACTTCATGCGGATGCCCATGTACGGGGCTGCCGTGCCGTTGGCGTACGCCTCGCTGATCAGGCGGGCGGCGCGGGCGGCGTGCGCGTCCTCGTCGGCGTCGGTCCGGCCTCCGTAGCCGTCCTCGAAGTCGACGCGCAGGTCCTCGATGGGCTCGCGCTCCAGCTTGGCGCGTACGCGGTCGTACACCGGCTCCGCGAGGTCGTCGGAGAGGCCCAGGACCTCGGCGAAGGAGGCGGCGTCGGGGGCGTGTTCGTCGAGCGCCCTGAGTGCCTGGTCACCCCAGGAGCGGATGGTGTCGGCCGCGAAGACGTCACCGGGTACGTAGACGGTGTGCACGGGCTGGCGGGTGCCCGGGTCTCCCGGGTAACGGCGGGCCAGCTCCTCGTCGACCGGTACGAGGGAGGCGCTGATGCCCTCGCTGACCGCGCCCGCGAGGCTCGTCGCCACCTTCTCCTGCTGACCCATTACCAACCCTCCAGTTTTCCGCTGCACGGAATCAACAATCCGCATGGCGAAGTTAACGGCCGGTCGTGACCTGCGTCAATGGTCTCCGGAAAGCGGCCGGGGCCGCGCGGTGAAGATCACCACACGGCCCCGGCGTACTGCTGCTCGCTGCTGCTGCGCAGGTCAGCCCTTGCGCGCGTTGACCTCGTCGGTCAGCTGCGGGACGACCGCGAAGAGGTCGCCGACCACGCCGTAGTCCACGAGGTCGAAGATCGGGGCCTCGGCGTCCTTGTTGATGGCGACGATCGTCTTCGAGGTCTGCATGCCGGCCCGGTGCTGGATGGCGCCGGAGATGCCGGACGCGATGTACAGCTGCGGGGAGACCGACTTGCCGGTCTGGCCGACCTGGTTGGAGTGCGGGTACCAGCCGGCGTCCACGGCGGCGCGCGAGGCGCCGACAGCGGCACCGAGCGAGTCGGCGAGCGCCTCGATGACGTGGAAGTTCTCGGCGCCGTTGACACCGCGGCCGCCGGAGACCACGATCGCGGCCTCGGTCAGCTCGGGGCGGCCGGTGGACTCGCGCGGGGTGCGCGAGACGACCTTGGTGCCGGTCGCGTTCTCGCCGAAGGAGACGGACAGCGCCTCGACGGTGCCGGCGGCCGGGGCGGCCTCGACGGGCGCCGAGTTCGGCTTCACGGTGATGACCGGGGTGCCCTTGGAAATGCGGGACTTGGTGGTGTACGAGGCGGCGAACACGGCCTGCGTGGCCACCGGGCCCTCGTCGCCGGCCTCCAGGTCGACGGCGTCCGTGATGATGCCGGAGCCGATACGGACCGCGAGGCGGGCCGCGATCTCCTTCGCCTCGGCGGAGGACGGCACGAGCACGGCGGCCGGGGAGACGGCGTCGTACGCGGCCTGGAGCGCGTCCACCTTCGGTACGACGAGGTAGTCGGCGAACTCGGGGGCGTCAGCGGTGAGGACCTTGACGGCGCCGTGCTCGGCGAGCACCGCGGCGGTGGCCTCGGCGCCGGCGCCGAGGGCGACGGCGACGGGCTCGCCGATGCGGCGGGCGAGCGTCAGCAGTTCGAGGGTGGGCTTGCGGACGGCGCCGTCCACGTGGTCGACGTAGACGAGAACTTCAGCCATGGGAATGCTCTCCTGCGAGTGCGAAGAAGAAGGATGGGGTCAGCTGGGGGGCGCGCGGGCCTAGATGAACTTCTGGCCCGCGAGGAACTCGGCCAGCTGCTTGCCGCCCTCGCCCTCGTCCTTGACGATCGTGCCCGCGGTGCGTGCCGGGCGCTCCGTGGCGGAGTCGACCTTGGTCCAGGAGCCCGCGAGGCCGACCTCGTCGGCGTCGATCTCCAGGTCGTCCAGGTCCAGGGACTCCACCGGCTTCTTCTTGGCGGCCATGATGCCCTTGAAGGACGGGTAGCGGGCCTCGCCCGACTGGTCCGTCACGGACACGACGGCCGGCAGGGAAGCCTCGAGCTGCTCGCTCGCGGCGTCGCCGTCACGGCGGCCCTTGACGACACCGTCCTCGACGGAGACCTCGGAGAGCAGCGTGACCTGCGGGACGCCCAGGCGTTCGGCCAGGATCGCCGGGAGGACACCCATGGTGCCGTCGGTCGACGCCATACCTGCGATGACCAGGTCGTAACCGGTCTTCTCGATGGCCTTGGCGAGCACCAGCGAGGTGGCCATGACGTCACTGCCGTGCAGGTCGTCGTCCTCGACGTGGACGGCCTTGTCGGCACCCATGGACAGCGCCTTGCGCAGGGCGTCCTTGGCGTCCTCGGGACCGACGGTCACCACGGTGATCTCCGCGTCGTCGGCCTCGTCGGCGATCTGCAGCGCCTGCTCGACGGCGTACTCGTCGAGCTCCGACAGCAGGCCGTCGACGTCGTCGCGGTCGACGGTCAGGTCATCGGCGAAGTGCCGGTCGCCGGTGGCGTCGGGCACGTACTTCACACAGACAACGATCCTCAAGCTCACGCCGGCTCTCCTACTGCATCGTCTATTTCTTGACTGCCTCGTTGCAGGCAGCATAGGCGCCTGAAGGGGCGGTTCCCGGTCGGGGCCAACCCCGCTCCGACTGGAATATTACTCGTCAGTACATCCAGTGCATTCCCTGTAAGCAAGCGCTTTGAACTGTGACCTTGCCAACGCTGTGTAATCGGCGGACACGGGGAACTCTCAGTCCCTCAGCGCGTTGAAGCGTCCCTGGTGGTACAGCAGCGGCCGACCGCCTCCGGCGGGGTCTCCGGCGACAGCCTGGCCGAGCACGATCCGATGATCCCCCGCCGGCACCCGTGCCACCACACGGCACACCAGCCACGCCAGTACGCCGTCGAGCACGGGCACCCCCTCGGGTCCCGTACGCCACCGGGTCGGCGGCGCGAAACGGTCGGCGCCACTGCGGGCGAACGTCGCGGCCAGGTCCTGCTGATCCTCCGCGAGTACGTGGACGCCGATGTGCTCCGCCTCGGCCAGGACCGGCCAACTGGAGGACCCCGTGCCCACGCCGAAGGAGATCATCGGCGGATCGGCGGCGACGGAGTTGAGCGAGGTGGCGGTGAAACCGACGGGGCGCACGCCCTGCGCCGTGATCACCGCGACGCCGGCGGCGTGCTGCCGGAAGACCGAGCGCAACAGCTCGGGAGAGCCTTCGAGCGGCTGCGGCGCGGCACGGCGCGGCACGGCGAGATCGGGTGAAACCGTCATGGGGCTGTCCTCGGTGTCCTTCCGTGGCGGATGGATGCGGGCCCGTCGGTGCTCAGGCACCGGGACAGCGCGCACTCGCGTCGCGGGCCAGGTCGGCAGGGGCCCGCCCGGGGAGAAGGAGTTCTGACGGCACACGGTCAGCCTGGCGATGCGTGGCCGGTGCAGTCAAGCCGGTTCCGGACGATGGGACGCGTGTCACTGCGCTCATACGGCGCGACCGAGCGCGGCGATGACGTCGGCGCGGCGCGGCTGTCCGGAGGCTCTTCGTACGATCCGGCCGCCCGCGTCGAGCACGAGCACCGTGGGCGTGGCGACGATGCCGAGTTCGCGTACGAGCTCGAGTCGCGCCTCCGCGTCGATCTCCACATGGGCAACGCCCTCGACCATGTCCGCCACCTCGGCGAGGGTCCTGCGGGTCGCGCGACAGGGCTGGCAGAACGCGCTCGAGAACTGCACGAGGGTCGCCCGCTCCCCCGGTTCCGCGCCCAGTTCGGCCGCCCCCAGCCGCGTACCGCCGTCGCGTCCTGGCACGTTCCGCCTCCCGTTGATCTCTGCCTCTTCCCGCGTCTTTGTTCCAGCGTTCACCACAGACAGACGATTCCTGATGTTTCCGTACGTGACGAGAATCTCGCGTATGAACGCCGCCAGGACTGGCTACTCGGCCTCTCATGGGGCACGATCTGCCCAACGCCGCTAAACCTACGGCTGCGTAACCTCGCCGGGAGAGCCCTCCCCGGGCACAGAAGGGTCACCCCTGACATGGCAGAACTCGTCTATCGACCGGTCATCGGTGCCGCACTCACCCTGTTCAAGGCGCTGGACCTGAAGATCGACACGCAGGGTTCTGAGAACATCCCGCGCACCGGTGGCGCCGTGCTGGTGAGCAATCACATCAGCTACCTGGACTTCATCTTCTCGGGACTCGGCGCGCTGCCGCAGAAGCGCCTGGTGCGCTTCATGGCGAAGGACTCGGTCTTCCGCCACAAGATTTCCGGACCGCTGATGCGCGGCATGAAGCACATCCCCGTGGACCGCAAGCGCGGCGAGGCGGCGTACGCGCACGCCCTCGACTCGCTGCGCTCGGGCGAGATCATCGGCGTCTTCCCGGAGGCGACGATCTCCGAGTCGTTCACGCTCAAGAGCTTCAAGTCGGGTGCGGCGCGCATGGCCCAGGAGGCCGGCGTTCCGCTGATCCCGATGGCGCTGTGGGGCACCCAGCGCATCTGGACCAAGGGCAAGCCGCGCAACTTCGGCCGCAACCACATCCCCGTGACCATACGGGTCGGCGAGCCGATGGAAGCACCCGTGGACGAGTTCGCGGGCGCCATCACGCGCCGGCTGCGCGGCCGCGTGCAGGAGCTGCTCGAGGCCGCCCAGCGCGCGTATCCCGTACGCCCGAAGAACGCCGAGGACACCTGGTGGGTGCCGGCGCACCTGGGCGGTACGGCGCCGACCGCCGCGCAGGTGCGCGAGGCCGGCTGACCGAGCGGGTCAGAGGGCGGCGGGGAGCGTCCGCCAGAGGTGCGGCCGGTCCGGGGCGGCCCGCAGAGCGCCGAGGACCGCCGGATGGGGTGCGGCGTACAGCACGGGGTAGTCGGCTTCGCCGCGCTCCGGACGTACGGCGAAGGCCAGCTGCTCGCCGTCCACCGAGAACCGGGCGTCGACGCCCGGCTTGTTGCCGCGTGGGTCCTGGCGCAGCCAGGCGCCGTGCCCGGGAAGCCTGACCGCCACGAGGCCGTGGACCGCGGGGTTCGAGCCGTCGTCGTCCGCGAGCCGCTGGTAGCACAGGGCGGTCGGGATGCCCTCCGCCCGCAGCAGCGCGGTCAGGGCGTGGGCCTTGGCGTAGCAGATCCCGGTGCGCCGCGCGATCACGTCCGAGGCGCGCCAGGTGACGCGTGTGTCGCCCGCGTCGTGGGAGTGCGGGATGGTGTCGCGTATGCACTGGGCGCCCCGGGGCTCAGCCGGTCCGCCGTCTTCCGCACCAGTGGGTGTTCATGGTCGATGACGTCGTCGGCGGCCAAGTAGGCGGCCAGGTCAGGGTTTTCCTGGATCAGCTCCATGGTGCGGAGCGTAAGTATGCGACCGACCGCCAGTCAATGAATTTTCGGTCGATCGCATACTTATTCAATGAGTGCCGTGGGTCCGGCTACCCGGCCATCTCTTCCTTGAGCGCCTGCACGAAGCCGTCCACGTCGTCCTCGGTGGTGTCGAACGAGCACATCCACCGGACGTCGCCGGCGGCCTCGTTCCAGAAGTAGAAGCGGTAGTGCTGCTGGAGCCGCTCGCTCACGTCGTGCGGCAGCCGCGCGAAAACGGCGTTGGCCTGCACCGGATAGAGGATCTCGACGCCGTCCACCTGGCGGACGCCGTCGGCGAGCCGCTGGGCCATGGCGTTGGCGTGGCGGGCGTTGCGCAGCCACAGGTCGCGGGCCAGCATCGCTTCCAGCTGCACCGACACGAAGCGCATCTTGGAGGCGAGCTGCATCGACAGCTTGCGCAGGTGCTTCATGGCGCGTACCGCGTCCGGGTTGAGGACGACGATCGCCTCACCGAACAGCATGCCGTTCTTCGTCCCGCCGAAGGACATGATGTCCACGCCGACGGCGTTGGTGAAGGTCCGCATGGGTACGTCGAGCGAGGCCGCCGCGTTGGATATCCGGGCCCCGTCGAGGTGCACCTTCATCCCGTGCGTGTGCGCGTGTTCGCAGATCGCCCGGATCTCGGCAGGCGTGTAGACCGTGCCGAGTTCGGTGTTCTGGGTGATCGACACAACCTGCGGCATCGCGCGGTGCTCGTCCTCCCAGCCGTACGCCTGCCGGTCGATGAGCTCGGGCGTGAGCTTGCCGTCCGGCGTCGGTACGGTCAGCAGCTTCAGGCCGCCCATCCGCTCCGGGGCGCCACCCTCGTCCACGTTGATGTGGGCGGTCTCGGCGGCGATGACCGCGCCCCAGCGGTCGGTGACCGCCTGGAGGGCGACCACGTTGGCGCCGGTCCCGTTGAAGACGGGGAAGGCCTCGGCCCGGCCGCCGAAGTGGCTGCGGATGATCCGCTGGAGGTTGTCCGTGTAGTCGTCCTCGCCGTAGGCCACCTGGTGGCCGCCGTTGGCGAGGGCGACAGCGGCGAGCACCTCGGGGTGGGCTCCCGCGTAGTTGTCACTCGCGAAACCGCGCACCCGCGGGTCGTGGTGCCGTCGCGCGTCGGTCTTCGCCGCGTGCGTCGGGTCCGGATTCACGGCTTGGGAGTCAGCCACAGACGCTGTCCATTCACTTCACTGGCGGGCTGGTCCCAGACCCCGGCAATGGCCTCGGCCAGTTCCTTGACGTCCGTGAAGCCCGCGAACTTCGCGTTCGGGCGCTCGGCGCGCATCGCGTCGTGCACCAGTGCCTTGACGACCAGGATGGCAGCCGCCGCACGGGGGCCATCCTCGCCCCCCGCCTTGCGGAACGCGTCGGCGAGCGCCAGGGTCCACGCCTCGGCCGCGGCCTTGGACGCGGAGTACGCGGCGTTGCCCGCGGTGGGCTTGGAGGCGCCTGCCGCGCTGATCAGCAGGTAACGGCCGCGGTCGCTGCGCAGGAGCGGCGCCTGGAAGGCGAGGGAGGTGTGCTGGACCGTACGGATCAGCAGCTTCTCCAGCAGGTCCCAGTCGGCCAGGTCCGTCTCGGCGAAGGTCGCGCTGCCGCGCCAGCCGCCGACGAGGTGGACCATGCCGTCGATCCGGCCGAATTCCTTCTCGGTCTTGTCGGCCCACTCACGGGTGGCGGCGAGGTCGAGAAGGTCCACGGTGTCACCGGTGACGGTGGCGCCCCCGTGGGCGTACCGCGCGGCGTCGACGGCCTCGGCGAGGCGCGCCGGGTTCGCGTCGGAGCCGACCACGATCGCACCTGCCTCGGCCAGCCTGAGCAGGGTCGCGCGACCGGCCGGCCCGCCCGCTCCGGCCACCGCGATCACGGCGCCTTCCAGCGGCCCGCCGTTGCTGTTGCCGATGCTGCTTGTCATGGTCGTCGCCTCCTGGTCGCGATGGCTCACGCGGCCACCCGCTCGGCACTCGCCGCGGTGATCCCCTTGGTGGAGGCGATCACGTTCTTCAGCTTCTTGGAAAGGGCCTCATAGAACATGCTCAGCGGAAACTCGTCCGGAAGCACATCGTCCACGAGCTTGCGCGGCGGCAGCGACAGGTCCAGGGCGTCGGGGCCCTTGGCCCAGCGGGATCCGGGGTGCGGAGCGAGGTACGTCGACACCAGGTCGTACGCGGCGAACCAGTGGACCAGCTTGGGGCGGTCGATGCCGGCCCGGTAGAGGTCCTCGATCTCGGCGCAGAGCTGGTTGGTGACCTGCGGGGCCCGCTCCCAGTCGATCTTGAGCGTGTTGTCGGTCCAGCGCACCACGTCGTGCTTGTGCAGGTACGCGAAGAGCAGCTGGCCGCCGAGACCGTCGTAGTTGCGGTTGCGGTCACCGCTGACCGGGAAGCGGAACATCCGGTCGAACAGCACGGCGTACTGGACGTCACGGCCGTGCGCGTTGCCCTCGGCCTCCAGCTTCACGGCCTCCTTGAAGGCGGTGAGGTCGCAGCGCAGCTCCTCCAGGCCGTACATCCAGAACGGCTGGCGCTGCTTGATCATGAACGGGTCGAAGGGCAGGTCGCCGTGGCTGTGGGTGCGGTCGTGGACCATGTCCCACAGGACGAAAGCGTCCTGGCAGCGCTGCTGGTCGGACACCATCGCGCGGATGTCGTCGGGCAGCTCGAGACCCAGGATGTCGACGGAGGCCTCGGTGACACGGCGGAAACGGGCCGCCTCGCGGTCACAGAAGATGCCGCCCCAGGTGAAGCGCTCGGGGGCTTCCCGGACGGCGATCGTCTCGGGGAAGAGCACGGCGGAGTGGGTGTCGTACCCGGGGGTGAAGTCCTCGAAGGTGATGCCGAGGAACAGCGGGTTGTCGTAGCGGGTGCGCTCCAGCTCCGAGAGCCACTCGGGCCACACCATACGGAGCACGACCGCTTCGAAGTTGCGGTCCGGGTTGCCGTTCTGCGTGTACATGGGGAAGACGACCAGGTGCTCGAGGCCGTCCGCGCGCTGCTGGGCGGGCTGGAAGGCGAGCAGCGAGTCCAGGAAGTCGGGCACGACGAAGCCGTCGGCGGCCCACTTGCGGAGGTCGGCGACGAGAGCGCTGTGGTACGCCGCGTTGTGCGGCAGCAGCGGCGCGAGCTCCTCGACCGCGTTGATCACGCGGTCGACGGTCGCCTCCGCCGTGGCGCGCGTCGGTGCTCCATCGGCGTCGAAGTCGATGGAGCCGTCCGCCGACTGCCAGGGCCGGATCGCCTCCACGGCATTCTTGAGCTCGAGCCAGGCAGCGTGCTCGACCACGCGCCGGGCACCGGATATGCCGTCGGCGACTGTGTCCTGCACAAGAATTTCCGTCATGTCACTTCCTCCACGGGAGAACCTCGCGTCAAGGCACCGTATAGGTCTTCAGCTCTCCCATTCAAGCCCAGTCTCAGTAAATTATCCTGCCGAGCCCCCGTGATCGCCGCCATTCTTCCTGTCTTTTGCCGTACGGGCGATTGCTTCTGCCACGCCGCTCAGCGCGTCCCGGGCGTCCGCCAGGAGCGCCGGGAAGGCGAAGAACCCATGGAACATTCCGGCGTAATGGCTCTCGGTGACCGGCACTTCGGCGGTCCGCAGCCGCCTTGCGTACGCCCGTCCCTCGTCGCACAGCGGGTCGCAGCCCGCCGTGACGATGTGCGCGGGCGGCAGGCCTGACAGGTCGGCCGCCCGCAGCGGTGAGGCGTGGGGGTGACCACCGTCACCGCCCGGGCCCAGGTACTGCTCCCAGAACCAGCGCAGTGCCGCGGCCTCCATGAAGTAGCCGGTGGCGTTCGCGCGGTAGGAGCCGGTTTCCTGCCCCGCGTCGGTCGCCGGATAGACGAGCACCTGGAGGGCGAGGGCGGGACCGCCGCGCTCCTTCGCGACGATCGCCACGACGGCGGCGAGGGTGCCGCCCGCGCTGTCGCCCGCGACGACGAGGGCCTGCGGATCACCTCCCAGCTCCCCGGCGCGGTCCGCGGCCCACAGCAGGGCGGCGTACGCGTCGTCGACAGCGGCGGGGAAGCGGGCCTCCGGCGCCGGGCGGTAGTCCACGGAGACGATCACCGCGCCCGAGGCGCGGCAGAGCTCGCGTACGGACGTGTCGTGGGTGTCCAGACCGCCGAGGACCCAGCCGCCCCCGTGGTAGTGAACGACGGTCGGGCGGGGGCGGCCGGGCTCGGCGGGCGGACCGGGCCGGTAGATCCGCACCGGTACGTCCGGAGCGCCTTCGGCACCCGGGACGGTGCGGTCCTCCACCGAGCCCACGGGCGGCGGCTCCACCGGCGGCCTCGCTATCGCGCCGATGACGCGCCGGGCCTCGACGGCGTCGGTCACGGCCCCGCCCAGGTCCGGGAAGGCGGCAGCCAGGAGGTCGGCCAGGGCCCTGGCCTCGGGGGTGAGGCGGTCGGGGGTGCCGGCTTGGGGCGTGCGGCCGTCGGGGGTGCCGGTTTCGGGCGTGCGGCGGTCGGGTCCGGTTCCGGGTGTGCCGCGGTCGGGGCCGGTTCCGGGTGTGCCGCGGTCGGGGCCGGTTCCGGGTGTGCCGCGGTCGGGTCCGGTTCCGGGTGTGCCGCGGTCGGGTCCGGTGGTCATCGTCCACCCTCCCTGAAGTGCGGGATGACCTTCTCGCCCCACTGCCGGAGCGTTTCCAGGCACGCCTCCTGCGGGACGGTGCCCATCTGGATCAGGCACATGATCTCGTCGGCGCCGGCGTCGCGGAGACGCTCGGCGTAGGCGATGGCGTCGTCGGCCGTGCCGTAGGCGTGGTCGGCGTTGAACGTGTCCGTGGCGGCGGGGCGTACGGGGATGTGGTGCTCATGGAGCCGTGCGACGACCTGCTCGGCGGCCTTGCGCATCTCGGCCGCCTCGTCGGCGCCCTCGACGACCGCCTCGTCCGGGAGGCCCGCGCCGCCGTACCAGTGCCCGATGGACTGGGCGAAGAAGCGCTGGCCGCGGGTCCCGATGCGCCGGGCCTCGTCGCGGTCGTCGAGCACGATCGTCGGGCAGAGCACCGAGAAGTGATCGTTGACGACGGTCGAGACCAGACGCTCCGGGGTGCGGGCGGCGAGCGCGGCGTCGTACGCCGTGCGCATCCGTGCGATCGACTCGGGTCCCGCGAAGCCCATCACCAGTGCTCCGACACCGAGTTCGGCGGCCTGGGTGAGGGTCTCGGTACGGCTGCACGCGAGGAAGAGCGGAGGGTGCGGGGTCTGCCGGGGGCGCGGCAGGATCGGGTGCGGGGCAATGTCTATGAGCTCGCCGTGGTACTCGAGTTCGTCCTCCTGCCACGCCTTGCCGATGATCCGCAGCGCCTCCTCCACCTCCTGCGCCGTGCGGTCCCGGTCGACGCCGCACAGTGAGGTCTCCTGCTCCGTTCCACCGCGCCCGGCCCCGAGGTCGAGCCGCCCGCCGGAGAGCAGGTCGAGCATCGCGGCGCGCTCGGCGACGCGGGCGGGGTGGTTGAAGTTGAACGGCATGCAGACGACGCCGTGGCCGATGCGGATGGCCGTGGTCTGCGCTGCCACCCAGGTGAGGAAGATCTCCGGGGCGGACATGTGCGCGTACCACTTCAGGGAATGGTGCTCGACGGCCCAGATCCGGTCGAAGCCCACCTGCTCGGCGAGCACCGCCTGTTCGACGCTGTCGCGGATGACCTGGTGCTCGCGCTCGACGGTGGGATCGGCCAGTTGGGCCTCGAAGATGACGGAGAACTTCACGGTGCCTCCACGGGGTGCGTCCAGGGGTTGCGTCCAGAGGGCTGCGCCTATTTCAATTAGGCATATGACTAGTCGTCAGGTGCCAAAGAAGCAAGACCCCGAACTCCCGCCCACCGCCTGGGCGGTCCTCGGCCTCCTCTCCTTTCCGGGCGAGCGGACCGGCTACGAGCTGAAGAAGTGGGCGGACGCCTCACTGCGCTTCTTCTACTGGTCGCCCGCGATCAGCCAGATCTACGCGGAGCTGCGCCGGCTCGAGTCGCTCGGTTACGCGGCCTCCCGGCGCTCGGGCCCCGAGGAGCCGCGCGCGAAGCGCCGGTACGCGATCACGGGAACGGGCCGCGCGGCGCTCGCCGAATGGGCGGACGGCTCCGGGGACGCGGGCCCGCCCGTTCTCAAGCACTCTCTCGTACTGCGCGTCTGGCTGGGGCATCTGGCGGACCCGCAGCGCCTGCACGCGCGCGTGGCGGACCATATCGCCCGTACGAGAGGCGACTTGAAGGAGGTACGGGACGCTCTCGCCCACGCCGAAGGAGTGGCGGAGTGGGCGCACCCTCAGGTGGCGCTTCGTTGGAGCGAGCGGCAGCATCTGGCCGAGCTGGAACTGGCCGGGGCGATGCTGGCCGATCTGGAGCGACTGGGCGGTGCGGCGCCGCGTCAACACGCCCAGGGCGCGCCCACGCACGAGTGATGCGGGTCGCGGATGACCACCCCGTGGCGGTAGGACGGAGGGGGAGCCGCCCGCTCCGATCCGCCTCCGACCGGCCTCCGAACGGCCTCCGGTCTTCGGCCGGTCCTCTCCGATCCCCTGGAGCCGTACCGCGTGAGCACCCGTGCAGTCCTTGTCGCCGCCCTGATCACCGGTCTGATCCTCGGCATCGCCGGCGCCCGAGCCGAGCACTCCGCTTCCCCGCGCGAGACGGGTTCCCTCTTGGAGGCGGGCCGTTAGGCTGCCCGGGAGCCGCTGTCGACGGAAGCGAGATTGCCTTGAGTTTCCTCACCATTGGTCACCGTGGGGTCATGGGTGTCGAGCCGGAGAACACCCTCCGTTCCTTCGTCCGTGCCGAGCAGGCCGGCATGGACGCCATCGAGCTCGACCTGCATCTGAGCAAGGACGGCGCGGTCGTCGTGATGCACGACGCCGAAGTGGACCGTACAACCGACGGGCGTGGCGCGATCGCCGACCTGACCCTCGCGGAACTGCGGGGACTCGACGCCGGGCAGGGCGAGCGCGTCCCGCTCTTCGAAGAGGTCCTCGACGCGGTGAAGTCGCCGCTCCAGGCGGAGATCAAGGACAGTGCGGCGGCGCGGGCGCTCGCCGACGTCATGCTCCGGCGCGATCTGGCGGGCCGCGTGGAGGTGTCGTCGTTCCACGACGAGGCCGTCGCCGAGATCGCCTCGCTCGTCCCCGGCGTACGGACGGTACTGATCGCCAGCCGGTACGGAAACGACGTGGTGGACCGCGCCGAGGCGGTGGGCGCGGCGACGCTCGCCCTGAACATCCGCAGGCTGACTCTGGAGACGGTGGAACGCGCGCACGCGAAGGGGCTGCGGGTCATCGGCTGGGTGGTGAACACGCAGGACCACCTGCGGCTGGTGCGGGCACTGGAGCTGGACGGCGCGACGACGGACTACCCGGAGATCCGCCGCACGGGCCGCTTCACCGCATAGCCACGGGGCCGCTTCACCGCACAGCGCGGAGGGCGGCGTACGGCGCGCGGAGTACGGACGGCGCGTGGCCGCACCAGCGCCCGCCTAGCCCAGTGCCTTGACCAGCAGCTCGAACTCCAGGTCGTCGCGCTGCGGAACGCCGAAGCGCTCGTCGCCGTACGGGAACGGAGTCATCCGCCCCGTACGGCGGTACCCGCGCCGCTCGTACCAGGCGATGAGGTCGTCGCGCACGGAGATCACCGTCATGTGCATCTCATTCGCGCCCCAGCTCTCGCGGACGGTCCGCTCCGCCTCAGCGATGATCACCTTGCCGAGGCCCGTGCCCTGCATCTCGGGGCGGACCGCGAACATGCCGAAGTACGCCGCCGCCCCCCGGTGTTCGAGTTGGCAGCAGGCGACGAGCGTGCCGTCCCGTTCGACCGTCAGCAGCCGGCTGTCCGGCGACTTGATCACATCGAGGACGCCCTGGGGATCGGTCCGCTGCCCTTCGAGGATGTCCGCCTCCGTGGTCCAGCCCGCCCGGCTCGTGTCCCCCCGGTACGCCGACTCGATGAGCGCGACGAGCGCCTCCGTGTCGGCCTCTGTCGCGTCGCGGAAGGTGAGCTCGGCGGCGGCCGGGCGCGGGGTGGTCTCCATAGGGGCGCTCTCCAGATCTGTACGTCTCGGGTCGGGCGCCCCGAGCCTAACGCGCGCTAAGGTCCGGGTGCATGGTGCATGTACTGAGCAGCAGGACGCTTCTGCGGCCTACGGATCCCGAGCGTTCCCGCGCGTTCTACGGCGAGGCCCTGGCGCTTCCCGTGTACCGCGAATTCGGCACGGGCCCGGAGCGCGGGACGGTGTACTTCCTCGGCGGCGGCTTCCTGGAGGTCTCCGGCCGCTCCGACGCCCCTCCCTCCCCCGCCCTCCAGCTGTGGCTCCAGGTCGCGGACGCGGCGGCGGCGTACGACGAACTGTCGGTGCGCGGCGTCGACGTGCTGCGCCCGCCCGTGAAGGAGCCGTGGGGGCTGATCGAGATGTGGATCGCCGACCCCGACGGGGTGCGCATCGCGGTCGTCGAGGTGCCTGCGGACCATCCGCTGCGCTACCGCCCCTGACCCCGGCGTGCCCCCCGTGCACCCCCGTGCGCTCGCGTACGGGGGTGCACGGGCGGGCATCGACGGGAGGACACCGTCGATCCGGGGAGGTACGCCGTGCACGGACAGACGATGTCCGGCTGGCTGCTCGTGGCGCTGTGCGCCGCGACCGGCGCGTACTGCCTGCTGCGTCTGCGCAGCGGCAGAGGGGAACACCGCGAGGGAGCGGCCGGCGAGGCGCTGATGGGGTTCGGAATGGCGGCGATGGCCGTGCCCGCCGCTGTGCTCGCGCCACCGGTGTGGGGATGGATGCTGTACGCCGCCGTTTTCGGCGGGGCCGCCCTGTGGGCGCTCTGGAAGGCCCGTGGCAGCGCCGTTCACGGGCACCGCGCCCACCACCTCATAGGGTCGCTGGCCATGGTCTACATGGCGTGGGTGATGGCACCCGGCAGCGCGGGCGCCGTGCACACGGGCCATGCGGCCGGTTACCCGGCCGGCGGGATCCCGCTGCTGACCGGCGCGCTGCTGCTCTACTACGCCGCGTACGTCCTGCGCTCGGGAGTGCGGCTCATGCCGGTGGCCGCGCGGACAGCGGGAGCGGGCGCGGGCGCGGGCGTGGGCGGGACAAGTGAGGTCGGCTGTGGCGCCCGGCCGGAGCTGGCACTCGCGTGCCGGCTGTCCATGGGCATCGGCATGATCGCGATGCTGCTCACGCTCTGAGGCGCCGGGCCAGAACGGTGTCCTGCGTCACTTGCGCGCCGAGACCATACCCGGGAGTAGGGTCGCGCTCATAGGCTGGCAGCCATGACGGTCTCCCTCGCGCTTCTGCTGCTCGGTGTCGTCGCCGCCGTCGCGGCCCCGCGGCTGATGTCGCGTGCCGACTGGCGGGACCGCGAGCCCGTGGTGGCCCTGTGGGTGTGGCAGTGCGTGGTGGCGGGGGTGCTGCTGTGCTTCGGTCTCTCGATGACGTTCAGTGCCGCCGCCGCCTGGCAGGCCGTGCGGGGCCACGTCTTCGCACCCGCCCCGCACGGAGTGGTCGAGGCGTACGCCCTTGCCGCGTACGGGCCCTGGTCCGCGGTCATCGCGGTGCTGCTGGCCTGCGGCGGCGCGTGGACGGCGGCGATGCTGACCCGGGAGATCCGCAGGACGCGGGTACGACGCGCGCGGGGCCGGGCGGAACTGCTCGTGCGCGCCCCGCTGCTGCCCGGTGAGGAGCCCGGCAGTGACCGGCTCGTCGTACTCGAGGGTGAGCGCCCTGACGCGTGGTGGCTGCCGGGCGCCGCGCCCCGGCTGGTTCTCACCACGGCCGCGTTGCGGCGCCTGAAGGGGCGCCAGCTCGACGCCGTACTCGCGCACGAGCAGGGGCATGTGCGGGCGAGGCACGACTGGCTGCTGCACTGTGCGTCCGCTCTCGCGATCGGTTTCCCGCAGGTTCCAGTGTTCGCGGCGTTCCGCGACGAGATGCACCGGCTGGTGGAGCTGGCCGCCGACGACGTGGCCTCTCGGCGCTTCGGGCGGCTGACGATCGCCCTGGCCCTGGTCGAACTCAATGAGGACCGCGGTGTGTTCGGCCCGTGTCCCACACCGCACGCCGAACTGCCGCTGCGTGTCGACCGGCTGCTGGCGGCGGCTCCCCGGCTCACCGCCGGCCACAGGCTGCGGCTGACGGCCGCGGCGTCCCTCGTCCCCGCCGTACCGCTGCTGGTCGCGTTCGTGCCGGGGCTCAGCGCGCTGAGCGGCTAGCGGCCGTGCGACAAGCGGGAGGTTGGCCCCGGAGTACGGCCGTGGGCGAGGATCTTTCCATGCGTTCCTCCCAGCCGGCCCCCTCGTCCCGCCCCGCCCGTCCCGCGCCCGTACTCGCGGCAGTCGTCTTCACCGCCCTCTCCGTCCTCCTTCTGCTGCTCGTCGTGGTCGAGTGGCGCCCCCTGATCTCGCTCGACCGCTCGGTCGGTGACACCCTGCACGACTCGGCCGTCGGTCATCCCGCCGTCACCCGGACCAACCGGATTCTGTCCGACTGGGTGTGGGACCCGTGGACGATGCGTGCGCTGGTGGCCGTCGCCTTCCTGTGGCTGCTCCGCCGGGGGGAACGGCTCCTGGCGCTCTGGATCGCCGCCACCAGTGCGGTCGGCACGCTCGTGCAGCAGGTCCTCAAGGGAGCGGTCGGCCGTGAGCGGCCCGTGTGGCCGGATCCGGTCGACACCGCGCACTTCTCCGCCTGGCCCTCCGGCCACGCGATGACGGCGATGGTCACCTGCGGGCTGATGGTGTGGCTGCTCTCGCTGCGCGGCGCGGCTCCCGGACTGCGCACCGCCATTCTGGTGGTGGGGACGGCGTCCTGGATCGGGGTCGGTGTCACGCGGCTCTATCTGGGGGTGCACTGGGTGTCCGACGTGGTGGGCGGCTGGCTGCTGGGAGCGGCCCTCGTGGCGCTCTCCGCGGTGGCGTACGGTCGCCTCGTCGCTTCCCGGGAAGGATCATCCGTATGACGTTCAAGGGCGCGCTCTTCGACTTCTCCGGCACGCTGCTCAGAATCGAGCCGACCGAGGTGTGGCTTCGCGCCGCTCTCGACGAGCAGGGACTGTCCCTCCCGCCGGACGACTTCGCCCGGTGCGCACAGCAGTTGGAGGCGGCGGGGGCGCTGCCCGGCGGGGCCGACCCGCGGCGGGTGCCGTCACATCTGGCCGAGCTGTGGGCGACGCGCGACGAGAGCGCGGAGCGGCACCGCGCCGCGTACACGGGTCTCGCCCGCGAGGTCGCGCTGCCCGACGCGCGCCTGTACGACGCACTGTACGAGCGCCACATGACTCCGGCCGCCTGGCGCCCGTACCCGGACGCCGCCGAGGTGCTCGGTGAACTTCGGCGGCGGGGCATCGGCGTCGCCGTCGTCAGCAACATCGGGTGGGACCTGCGGCCCGTCTTCCGGGCGCACGGCCTGGACGTGTGGGTGAACGCTTACGTCCTGTCGTACGAGTACGGCGTCCAGAAGCCGGATCCGAGGCTCTTCGGGGTGGCCTGTGAGGCGCTCGGCCACGATCCGCGCGACATCCTGATGGTCGGCGACGACCCCCGCGCCGACGGCGGGGCGGCGGAACTGGGGTGCGCCGTGCACTTCGTGGACCACCTGCCGGCCGAGGAACGGCCATCGGGGCTGCGCCCGGTGCTGGGGCTCCTGGGCCGAGGTCTCGGCGGGACAACCAGCAGCGGGACAACTCACGGCTGACAGCTCACCAGACAGCTCACAGATGACATGCGAAAGCGTCTGTATCCGGCGGTCCCCCGCGCCGCCGGATACAGACGGCAAGCCCACAGAACAGGCCCGGCAAGGCGCCTGTCGTGGGACCACTGAGTATATTGGCTCCGGGCCAGTCAACGCAGGAGTTACAGCATGTCCCCGCGCAGCGCATCGGTCAATGAAGAATTGCGTCGCCGTTCCCGGGAACGGCTGCTGCAGGCCACCGTGGAGCTCGTCGCGGAGCGCGGCTACGAGGCGACGACGCTCGGCGACATCGCGGACCGCGCCGGATCGGCGCGCGGACTTGTCTCGTACTACTTCCCCGGCAAGCGGCAGTTGCTCCAGTCGGCCGTTCACCGGCTGATGCACCGGACGCTCGAAGCGGCCCTGGAGCGCGAGCCGCGCACCGAGGACGGCAGCGAACTGCTGGCCCGCGCGATCGACGCCGTACTGGGTCTCGCCTGCGACCACCCGGTGCTCATGCGCACGCACATGGCGGGCATCCTCCAGGCGGACGGCTTTGTGCAGTGTCCCGAACAGCAGCGGCTGGCCGCGCTGTTGCGGGGCGCTGTCGTGCGCCACGGATCGCCGGATGTGGACGCCGACTATCCACTGCTGCGCGCCCTGTTGATGGGCGCGGTGTTCGCCGTACTCCTGCCGGGGGCCCCGATGCCGCTCTCCAGCCTGCGGGCCGAGTTGTTCCAGCGGTACGGGCTGGACTGGGAACTCGGCGTACCGCCGGGCGGAGACCCGCCCGGCGGCACACGCGTACGGACCGTGGATCAGCGGCGGTAGTCGGGCTGGGTCTGCACGTTGAGCTCGTGCAGCCGCACCTTCCTTGCGCCGTCGGTGCGCTTGTCGTTGAGCTTCAGGACGTCGAAGCCCTTCGCCATGTCGTTGGAGTAGATGTAGCCGTTGTAGTAGTACGCCGACCAGGAGCCGGCGGTGACCTGGGAGGTCGCGCTGACGGGACCGCGCTCGAAGAAGGCGATCTCCTTCGGCTTGGCCGAGTCGGTGAAGTCCCAGACGGAGACGCCGCCCTGGTACCAGGCCTGGACCATGATGTCCTTGCCCTTGACCGGGATCAGGGAGCCGTTGTGAGCGACACAGTTCTCCGTGGCGGCCTGGTGACGGTCGATCTTGAAGTAGCTCTTGAAGACCAGCTTGCGCTGGTCGCCCTTGCCGGTGATGTCGTAGATGCCGTCGGCGCCGCGGTTCGGGCCGGTGGCCTCGTTGCAAGTGGCGGCGCCGCCGCCGCCGAGCTCGTCGGTGAAGACCACCTTGTTGGCCTTCTGGTTGAACGTCGCCGAGTGCCAGAACGCGAAGTTGACGTTGTCCTGGACGCGGTCGATGACCCTGGGCTTCTCCGGGTCCTCGATGTCGAAGATGATGCCGTCACCCATGCAGGCGCCGGCGGCCAGGTCCTTCGAGGGCAGCACGGTGATGTCGTGGCAGCCGGTGGTCTTGGAGACGCCCGGGTTGGTGGGCGCGCCCGGGTTCCCGCCGTCCGGGAAGAGCACCGGGAAGTCGACGATCGCGGACTTCTCCGGGGCGCTGCGCGGCACCTTGATGATCGAGATGCCGTCGTGCGGCGGCTTGCAGTCGGGGAACGTGTCGCTCGGCGAGTACGAGGAGACGTAGACGTAGACGTTGCGGCGCTCGGGCACGAGGGTGTGGGTGTGCGAGCCGCACGCGGTCTCGACAGCGGCGACGTACTGCGGGTTGCTCTTGTCGCTGATGTCGAAGATCTTCATGCCCTCCCAGGAGGACTTCTCCGTCGCGGGCTGCGACGTGCTCGCGCACGAGTTGTCGTTGCGCGAGGAGTCCGTGGAGAGGAAGAGCAGGTCCCCGGAGACGGAGATGTCGTTCTGCGAACCGGGACACAGCACCTGGGAGACCGTCTTCGGGGCCTTCGGGTTGCTGATGTCGAGGATGCGGAAGCCGTCGTAGTTCCCGGAGAAGGCGTACTTGCCCTGGAACGCAAGGTCCGAATTGGTGCCCTTGATGGCGTCCTTGGGGACGTTCACGAGGTGCTCGATGTTCTTGCTGTGGACGATCTCGTCCACGCCGGGTATCTCGCCGCTCTCGATGGCGGCCCTGGCTTCGGCCTGCTGTGAGGTGGTCAGGCCTTCCTTCTTCGCGGGCGCGTCTCCCGGGTCGGGGGTCGCGGCCGCGGGCCCGGCCGTCAGCAGCGTAGCGATGAGCCCTGCCGCGGCTGTTGCCACGCCCAGGCGTCTGCGCCGCACGCGGGTGATGTGCAACGAGGTCACTGCGTCCTCCCTTGTATCCGTTCTTAGTTGAACGGTTCATACACCCCGGCAGTATCGTCGTTTGCATGCACATCTCAACAGATGGCAACGAAGACGTAATGAAAGTTTTTGATCATTGCTGTGCGGAAGCGTGCTAAGAACGGACATCAATCGTCCCATGTGCCCCAGGAGGTCGCCGTGTTGATTCGCCCCCCGTTCACGCGCGCCCGCAAGCCCGCCGTCGCGCGCCCGGCGGTCGCGACAACGCTGGCCGTGGCCGCCGCACTGGGCCTCGGCGCATGCGACGCGGGAGGCGGGACCACGCCGAAGTCGAAGCCGGTCGCGGGGCCTTCGGTGGTCGCGCCGGGCAAGCCGGGTGAGCCCGCGAAGACCATGTCGGCCCAGGAGGCCGCGAAGGCACTGCCCGACGGCTCGCCCAACGGGGCGGACTTCCGTTACGCGCGCATGATGATCGAGCACCACGGCCAGGCACTCGTGATGACGGAACTGGCTCCGAAGCGGGCCGGGTCGACGCAGGTCAAGCGTCTCGCCGAGCGGATCACGGCGGCCCAGCGCCCGGAGATCGACGCCATGCGGGGCTGGCTCGACAACAACGGCGGCACGAAGCACAAGGGCGGCCACGACCACGCCGCGATGCCGGGGATGGCCACGGACAAGCAGCTCGCCCGGTTGCGGGAGGCCGAGGGCAAGGACTTCGACCGGCTGTTCCTCAACCTGATGACCGTTCACCACGAGGGCGCGGTCACCATGGCGACCGAGGTCCTCGCGCAGGGGAACAACGTCCAGGTCGAGGAGATGGCGACGGACGTGCTCGCCCAGCAGACCGCCGAGATCGGCAGGATGCGCGACATGCTGTAAGCGCGGCGGAGTGCGCCTAACGGCGGTTGTGGCGGGGAGGCAGGTGTCCCTCGTCCCGCGCGCTCGCGATCAGCCGGAGCGACTTGCGCCGCCGGCTGCGCCCCGTCGCGCACCTCACCGCGAGCACCGGGCCCTGTCCCGACTGCTGGACGGCCCGGTACGCCTCCGCCGCGATGCGCCGTCCGGCCAGGCCGCCGGGCCAGGCCGGACGGGCGCGCCTGACGGGCGACGGCTTCGGCTCGGACATGCGTCGGCTGCCACACGGGGCGGACGGGCCGGACCAGCCGGACGCTGAGTCTCGGTGACCACCCGGCAGCCACCGCCGAGCGGCCCCTCGACCCACTCGGCGGCCGTCGCGAAGCCGTCGAGCGGCAGATCCGCGCGCACCTCCTCGACGGTGATCCGCTGCGCGGACATCGCGGCCAGCACGTCGATCCTGGCGCCGTCGGCGAAGGTGAGCCGGACATTGAACCAGGCCGGCCGTTCCGGCGCCGCCCCATTCGGTTCATAATGGTTATTAACTTCAAAAAGGTACTTTCCAGCACGGCGGGAAGGTAACCCCAGCCCGCGCGGGGCTCGCCACGGCGCGCACGCGGGTACGCCGTAAGGAACCCCCTCAGAGCATCTCCCCCGGCCCGCGGATCGGTGCCATGCTGGAGACCCTTGCGGGAAGGAGCCCCCGCCGTGCTTCGAGTCGCAGTCGTCGGTTCAGGTCCCAGCGGGGTCTACGCCGCGCAGGCCCTGGTGCAACAGGACGCGGTACCCGACGTGCACGTGCACGTTCTGGACCGGCTGCCCTGTCCGTACGGGCTGGTGCGCTACGGCGTCGCACCGGACCACGAGAAGATCAAGTCGCTCCAGGGCAGCCTGCGCACCGTTCTCGAGCACGAGCGGATCACCTTTGTCGGCCATGCCGAGGTGGGAGCGGCCGGTCTCACCGGCGCGCGGCTGCTGGAGCTCTACCACGCGGTGGTGTACTGCGTCGGGGCCGCGACCGACCGCAGGCTCGGCATTCCCGGCGAGGATCTGCCGGGAAGCTACTCGGCCACCGATTTCGTCTCCTGGTACAGCGCGCATCCGGACGCGTCCGCGAACGGCTTCGCGCTGGCCGCGCGTTCGGCCGTCGTCATCGGCGTGGGCAACGTGGCGGTGGACGTGGCCCGCATCCTGGCGCGCGGCGCCCACGAGCTGCGGCCCACCGATGTGCCCCAGCCGGCGCTCGACGTGCTGGCCAACAGCCAGGTGCGCGATGTGCACATGGTGGGCAGGCGCGGCCCCTCGCAGGCGAAGTTCACCACCAAGGAACTGCGGGAGCTCGGCACGCTGCCGGACGCGGGCGTGGTCGTACGGCCCGAGGAGCTCGCCCTGGACCCCGCGTACGCCGATCCCGAGTCCGCCGCCGCCATGGCACTGCCCGCCGTGAACCGGCGCAATGTGGAGGTGCTGCGGGGCTGGGCGGCGGGCGCCGGAGGGGAGCGGGCGCGCCGCATCCACGTGCGGTTCTTCCTGCGGCCGGTGGAGGTGCTGGAGGAGAACGGGCGGGCGGCGGGGGTGCGCTTCGAGCGCACGGCGCCCGACGGCAGCGGCGGCGTGCGCGGCACGGGGACGTACGAGGACATCGACGCCCAGCTGGTGCTGCGGTCGGTGGGCTACCGGGGGGCTCCGCTCCCCGGGCTGCCGTTCGACCGGGGCAACGGCACGGTTCCGCACGCCGCCGGGCGTGTGCTGCGGGACGGCGTGGCGTCGCCGGGCGAGTACGTCGCCGGCTGGATCAAGCGGGGCCCGACCGGCGTCATCGGCACCAACCGGCCGTGCGCCAAGGAGACGGTCGCCTCACTCCTCGCGGACGCGCCGGGGCTCGCCCTGCGACCGCTCGTGGACGACCCGCTCGCCGCACTGCGGGAGTCGGGCGTCCACCCGGTGGTGTGGAACGACTGGCGCGCGATCGAGGCGGCGGAGGCGGCCCTGGGCATCTCGCTCGGCCGCCGCTCGGTGAAACTCCACGACTGGGCGGGACTGCTGGCCGCCGCGCACGGCGGCAATTGAAGGCCGCCGAGGGGGCGGGGCCCGTGGCCTGCCCCGTCAGCTGTCGGTGCCGAGCCGGTCCGCCTCCAGGGCGGCCGCTTCCAGTACGCGCTCGATCAGGCCGGGGAAGAGCGCGTCCAGGTCCTCACGGCGCAGGCCATTCAGCTTGGCCGTGCCCCGGTAGGCCTGCCGGATGACACCGCTCTCGCGCAGTACGCGGAAGTGGTGGGTGGTCGTGGACTTGGTGATGGGAAGCGTGAAGTACGAGCAGGCCAGGTCGGAGTCGGCCACGGCCATCTCCCGCACGATGAGCAGCCGCATGGGGTCGGAGAGCGCGTGGAGCACCCCTTCGAGGCGGATCTCGTCACGCGTGGGGTGCGCGAGTTCACGCGTACTCGTGGCGGTGTTCACGGCGTCTCCAGTTCGTCCGGGGTGCCCATGGTACGGCTCGTACGACGCTCATCGTAATTCGGCGGGCGGGCGGGCCCCGGCGCGCCCGCCGGCGCGGGAGGTGCTCAGATCGCCCATCCGTACTGGTCGGGCGTGCGGACCTCGCCACCCAGTTCGCGCGCGGCATGCAGGGCGAACGAGGGGTTGCGCAGCAGTTCCCGGCCGAGCAGTACTGCGTCCGCCTGCCCGTCGGCGAGGATCTTGTCGGCGTGCACCGCGTCGGCGATGAGGCCGACCGCGGCGACGGGCAGTCCGGTCTCGGTACGGACCCGCTCGGCGAACGGCACCTGGTAGCCGGGGCCGACGGGGATCCGCGCGCGCGGCGCGAGCCCGCCCGTAGAGACGTCGAGCAGGTCCACTCCGTGCGCCCGCAGCTCGCGGGCGAAGCGGACGGTGTCGTCGCCGGTCCAGCCGTTCCGCTCGTCCTCGGCGTTCTCGGTCAGCCAGTCGGTCGCGGAGATCCGGAAGAACAGCGGCAGCTCCTCGGGCCACACCGCGCGCACCGCGTCCACCACCTCCAGGGCGAACCGCGTGCGGTTCTCGAAGGAACCGCCGTACTCGTCGGTGCGGCGGTTGCTGTGCGGGGAGAGGAACTCGCCGATCAGGTAGCCGTGCGCGCCATGTATCTCGGCGACCTTGAAACCGGCCGCGAGTGCCCGCCGCGCCGCGTCGGCGAACTGGCCGACGACCTCCTGGATCTGCGCGGTGGTGAGCTCTGTGGGGACCGGGTGGTCCTCTCCGTACGCCACCGGGCTCGGCGCCACGGGCTGCCAGGCCTCGGGGCCGGCCACGACGGGCGCGCCGCCGCGCCAGGGGCGGTCCGTGGACGCCTTGCGTCCGGCGTGCGCCAGCTGGATGCCCGGGACCGTGCCCTGGCTCTCCAGGAAGGCGGTGATGCGGCGGAACGCATCGGCCTGGCGGTCGTTCCAGATGCCGAGGTCGGCAGGGCTGATCCGGCCCTCGGGGCTGACCGCCGTGGCTTCCACCAGGATCAGGCCGGTGCCGCCGGTGGCGCGGGCGGCGTAGTGGGCGAAGTGCCAGTCGTGCGCGACTCCGGCGTCCGGCCCGAACACCTCCGCGCTGTACTGGCACATCGGCGCCATCCAGATGCGGTTGGGGATGGTCAGCGATCGCAGGGTGTAGGGCTCGAAGAGGGCGCTCACGAGAAGGACTCCGTTCAGCTGGTGCAGCTGGATCGACCGCGCTAGTACGACACGCACCGTACTACGAAGAACGTGAAATTACGAAGCCCTTCGTACAACGAGTCCGGTCAGCCCCCGAACGGTGCACTCGGCAGGCCCCGGCCCGCGTCCGGGAGCACCAGCAGGGAGCCGGAGAGCGGGTGCGGGCGGACGAGGCCGGTGCGGGCGGTGGTGACGTACAGATCGCGCAGGCCGGCGCCACCGAAGGCGCAGGCCGTGGGGCGGCGCACCGGGAGTGGGACGGTACGGTCGAGCCGTCCGTCCGGCGTGTACCGGCGGATCGCCGCGCCGTCCCACAGCGCGACCCAGACACAGCCCTCGGCGTCGACGGTCAAGCCGTCCGGGTAGCCCGCGGCCTCCTCGATCGTCACCCACGGGCGCCGGTTCAGGACGTGTTCGCCGCTCACGTCGAAGACGTCGATACGACGGGTGGGCGAGTCCGCGTAGTACATGAGGCGCCCGTCCGGGCTCCAGCCCGCGCCATTGCTGACAGCGGCGGTCACCGCCCGGGCCGTCGTGCCGTCCGGCGCGATCCGGGTCAGGCTTCCGCCGCCCGGCGCTTCGTCGTACCGCATGGTGCCCGCCCACAGCGCCCCGTCGGCGGCGACGGCCGCGTCATTGCCCCGGCGGCCCGGCACGGGGTCGCGCACCAGCCAGGAGAAGGCCGGGTCGGGCCCGTACAGGCCGATTCCGTCACGGAGGTTGACCACCAGGCCACCCCCGGCCCGCGGCTTCGCCGCGCCGACATGCTGCTCGGTGGCCATGACCGTACGGCGGCCGGTCGCCGGATCGTAGGTGTGTACGCGGGCGGACAGGATGTCCACCCAGATCAGCCGGCCCGCCGCCGCGTCCCACGTCGGCCCCTCACCGAGCGACGCCCGTTCCCGTACCGCGACGCGCACGCCCTGCGGTGTCACGGCCGGACCCGGTGGCCGAGGCGGACCGAAAGGTCGCCCGCCCCCTTCGCCGCCAGCTCGGCCAGCTCCGCCTCCCGCGCTTCGCTCCACCGGATCATGGGTACCGAGATGGAGAGCGCGGCGACCACCCGGCCCGCACTGTCGCGCACCGGCGCCGCCACACAGCTCACGTCCGGGTTCGACTCCCGGTGCTCGAAGGCCAGGCCGTGCTCACGGATCTCGGCGAGGACGGTGCGCAAATGGTCCGGATCGGTGATGCTGTTGGGCGTCATGGCGGTCAAGGACCGCCCCTCGACGCGCGCGTCGAGCTCCGCCTCCGGCAGCGAGGCGAGCAGCATCTTGCCGACGGAGGTGCAGTGGGCGGGCAGCCTGCGGCCGGCGGCGGACACCATCCGGACCGCGTGGGTCGAGTCGACCTTGGCGATGTAAATGACGTCGGCGTCCTCGAGGATGGCGACATGGACGGTCTCGTCGCAGGTCTCGGCCACTTCGCGGGCCACCTGCTGACCCTCCGCCGCGAGGTCGAGCTGTTCCGCGTACCGGCTGCCGAGCTGGTACGTGCGCACACCGAGCCGGTAACGGCTGGGCTGGTCAGGCACCGGCACCACGTAGGAGCGCGCGGCGAGCGTGGTGAGCAGCTCGTGCACAGTGGTGCGCGGCAGCCGGAGCTTGCGCGTGACATCGGGCGCGGACAGGGTGCCGTCCCCTTCCAGGAACAGCTCGAGTATGTCCAGCGACCTCGTCACCGCCGGGACCAGTCGTCCCATGATCGGCCACCCACCCCTTCCGTTCGAAACTCCGACCATTGGCCGGTATGACGAACACAGGCTAACCACAGGCCCGTTCGCCCGGCAATGGGCATCGCTTCACGCCGCGCAAGCCATTGACACCCCCAGGAGGTGCTGATTACGGTCACGCCAGCATTTCGAACGTGTGACGAAATCTCGAACACCTCCAAGGGGCAACTGCCTTGCGTATTACGGGAATCAGCACGCATGTCGTCGGGACACCCTGGCGCAATCTCACCTATGTCGTCGTCCATACGGACGAAGGCCTCACCGGTGTCGGCGAGACCCGAATGCTCGGCCACACCGACGCGCTGCTCGGCTACCTCCGCGAGGCCGAGGCCAACCACATCGCGGGATCCGACCCGTTCGCCGTCGAAGACCTCGTCCGCAGGATGAAGTACGGCGACTACGGGCGGGCCGGCGAGATCGTCATGTCGGGCATCGCCGTCGTGGAGATGGCCTGCTGGGACATCAAGGGCAAGGCGCTCGGAGTGCCGGTCTGGCAGCTGCTCGGCGGCAAGGTGACCGACAAGGTCAAGGCGTACGCCAACGGCTGGTACACCACGGAGCGCACCCCCGAGGCATACCACAAGGCGGCGCAGGCGGTCGTCGAGCGGGGCTACGGCGCCCTGAAGATCGACCCGTTCGGGACCGGTCACTACGAGCTCGACCACGCCGGAACCCTCTACGCGGTGTCGCTGATCGAGGCCGTGCGGGACGCGATCGGCCCGGACACCGAGCTGATGCTGGAGATGCACGGGCGCTTCTCCCCCGCCACGGCGGTGCGGCTCGCGCGCGAGCTGGCGCCGTTCCACCCCGCCTGGCTGGAGGAACCCGTCCCGCCGGAGAACCTCAAGGCGCTGGAGAAGGTCGCCGCCAAGGTGGACATGCCGATCGCCACCGGGGAACGGATCCACGACCGGATCGAGTTCCGTGAACTGTTCGAGTCGCAGGCCGCCGACATCATCCAGCCGGACCTCGGCCACATCGGCGGCATCCTGGAGGCCAGGAAGCTCGCCGCGACCGCCGAGACGCACTACGTGCAGATCGCCCCGCACAACGTGGGCGGCCCGGTACTGACCGCCGCGAGCCTCCAACTGGGTGCCTGTACACCGAACTTCAAGATCCTCGAGCACTTCAACGACTTCGCGGACGCGGACATCAAGAAGGTGGTGCGCGGGGCGCCGGAGGTGGCCGACGGGTACTTCGAGGTGTCCCACGCACCGGGTCTCGGCGTCGAGCTCGACGTGGACGCGGCGGCCGAATTCCCGCAGCAGCAGGCGAGGTTCGACCTGTGGGCCGAGGGCTGGGAGCAGAGGCGGCCGAAGTGAGCAGCCGTTCGATCGTGATTGAGCGGCCCGGCGCTCACCGGCTGGTGACGGGGCCACCGCCCGGGCCTGGCCCCGGTGAGGTGCTGGTGCGGGTGGCCGCTGCCGGGATCTGCATGAGCGACCGCGAGGTGTACGACGGCCATCGTGACGCGGCGTACGTACGCTATCCGGTCGTTCCCGGGCACGAGTGGTCCGGGACGGTCGAGGGGGTGGGCGAGGGGGTCGGCGCGGAGCTCGTCGGGCGCCGGACCGTGGCCGAGGGGTTCCGGGCGTGCGACACGTGCGAGCGGTGCCGGTGCGGTGACACGTCGCTGTGCTCGGCCGGGTACGACGAGACGGGTTTCACCCGGCCCGGCGCCTTCGCCGACCATGTGGTCGTCCCGGCCCGGCTGCTGCACCCGCTCGCCGAGGACGCGGATCTGCGCGCCGCCGCGCTGCTGGAGCCGGCCGCTGTGGTGGCCGCCGCCGTGCGGGCGGGGCGGGCGGAGGCGGGCGAACGGGTGGCCGTGGTGGGGGCGGGCACGCTCGGCCTGCTGGCGGTGCAGCTGCTGGCCGCCGGAAGCCCTCGTGAACTGGCGGTTGTGGACCCCCGTGAGGAACGAGGCGTACGGGCGCTGGAGTTCGGGGCGAGTGATGCCCTTGCGCCTGAGGAGGCCGTGGGGCTGGCGGGACGGTACGACCTCGTGATCGAGACCGCCGGAGCGCCTTCCACCGCGGCGTCGTCCTGCCTGCTGGCCCGCCGGGGCGGCCGGGTGGTCATCGCCGGCATGTTCGCACCGGGGGCGACGGGGATCGATCCCGTGCATCTGTCGCTGAGCCAGCTCAGTGTGCGGTCCGTGTTCGGGGCGCCGTCGTCGGCCTGGTCGTTCGCCGTGCGGGCATTCCGGGCCGGACTGATCGACCCCGGGCCGCTGATCACACACGAGTTTCCGCTGGAGGGGTTCGGGGATGCGGTGACGCTGGTCGGTGGCGGCGATCCGAAGACCGGGAAGGTGCTGCTCCGGCCGTAGGTCCGGCCAGGGCGCGTGCGCCTTCCCCACCCCGCCCCTACCCGAAGCGGGGCTCCGCCCCGGACCTCGTCCCTCGGGCACCGGACGGCCTGGACAGGGGCGGCGGACGGCGGACCTGGCCCCGAGAGGGCTTTCAGTACGGCGAAAGGCCGCTGGGCGTCGCCTGGTTGACCGGCCCGCCATGGTCGCCTACCCGTCAGGCATACGGGGACCGGAGGGCTGCCCCGCCTGTTCCGGAAGGGCGGGCGGGTGACAGCCCCGCGCGCCACGACCGCGCCTCACCGCACCCAATCGCCCGAACTTCGTTCGAAATACCGAACCACCGAACTGCCGAACCACCCCCAAGGAGTCCCGTGACACCCCCGTCCCCGTCGATACCCCGCCGCCCCGGCGCCGAAGCCCTCGCCCGCATCGGGCATCGCGCGCCGGACGACAACCCCGCCGACGCCTCCCCGCACGCCTTCCCCGACGGCGGCACCTGGCGCACCGAGATCCCCTCCGTCGAAGGGCCCGAGGCGCTCGCCGTCGTACTCAAGGAGAGCTCACGCCTCGACGTCCCCGTCCACCGCATCAGCCAGGGCAGCGGCGTCTGGATGCTCACCGACTCCGACATCACCGAGATGGTGGAGTCCTGCGCCGAACGCGACATCGAGCTCTGCCTGTTCACCGGCCCGCGCGGCACCTGGGACATCGGCGCAGCCACCCGCACCGATTCGGGCGGAGCCGGACTGCGTGCCCGTGGGCACGACGCGCTCGCCGGATGCGTCGAGGACGCGCTGCGGGCCACCTCACTCGGGGTGAGGTGCCTGCTCGTCGCCGACGAGGGTGTGCTGTGGACGCTGCACCGGCTGCGCGCCGACGGGCTGCTGCCCGCCGACACCACCCTCAAGGTGTCCGCGCTCATCGGCCCGGTCAATCCGGCTTCGTACGCCGTGTACGAGCGGCTCGGCGCCGACTCCGTCAACATCCCCTCCGACCTCACCCTCGCCCACTTCACCGAGATCCGCCGGGCCAGCCGCGCCCCCATGGACCTCTACGTGGAGGCACCCGACGACCTCGGCGGCTACATCCGCATGTACGAGACCGCCGAGCTGATCCGGCGCGGTGCGCCCCTCTACCTCAAGTTCGGGCTGTCCAAGTCCCCCGGCATCTATCCGTACGGCGCCCAACTGCGCGACACCGCCCTGGCCGGTGCCCGTGAACGCGTACGCCGCGGACGCCTCGTACTCGACCTGCTCGCCCGGCACGGCGCCGCCGGCGGGATGTCCCCGCTCGGCTCCCGGCTGCCCGGTCCCCTCCACCGCTTCCCGGCCACCACCACCGCCCTCACCGCCACCGCCACACCCACCACCCCCGCAAAGGACTGATCCGTCATGACGCGTCGCACATCCCGGGCCGCAACCGCCCTCACCACCACCGCGCTCGCCCTCGCCCTCGCCGCCTGCGGCCAGAACGCCGAAGGCGGCAGCAAGGAGAAGAAGTCCGCGGGGGACGGCACCATCGGCATCGCGATGCCGACGAAATCCTCGGAGCGGTGGATCGCCGACGGCGACAACATGGTCGAGCAGTTCAAGAAGCTCGGCTACAAGACGGACCTCCAGTACGGCGAGGACGACGTCGACCAGCAGGTCTCGCAGATCGAGAACATGATCACCAAGGGCGTCGACGTGCTGGTGGTCGCCGCCATCGACGGCCGCGCCCTGGGGGACGTACTGCGCCAGGCCGCCGACCAGGGCGTCAAGGTGATCAGTTACGACCGCCTCATCCTCGGTACCCCCAACGTCGACTACTACGCCTCCTTCGACAACGAGAAGGTCGGCGTCCTCCAGGCGACGTACATCATCGACAAGCTCGGGCTCAAGGACGGCGGCAAGAAGGGGCCCTTCAACGTCGAGCTGTTCGCCGGCTCGCCCGACGACAACAACACCAGCTACTTCTTCCAGGGCGCCTGGAAGACCCTGAAGCCGTACATCGACAGCAAGCAGGTCGTCGTCCGCAGCGGCCAGACCGAGCTCGACCAGGTCACGACGCTGCGCTGGGACGGTGGGACCGCCCAGAAGCGCATGGACGACCTGCTGACCAAGGCGTACGGCTCCGAAGAGGTGGACGCCGTCCTCTCCCCCTACGACGGCATATCCATCGGCATCCTGTCCGCCCTCAAGTCGGACGGTTACGGTACGGCGGCCAAGCCGTACCCCGTGGTCACCGGTCAGGACGCCGAGGTCGCCTCGGTGAAGTCGATCATCGCGGGCCGGCAGACGCAGACCGTCTACAAGGACACCCGGGCGCTCGCCAAGCAGGCCGTGCAGATGGCCGACGCCGTACTGAACGACAAGAAGCCCGAGGTCAACGACACCAAGACATACAACAACGAGAAGAAGGTCGTGCCGTCCTTCCTCCTCGACCCGGTCAGTGTCGACAAGACCAACTACCGGTCCGTTCTCGTCGACTCGGGTTACATCAAGGCGAGCGACCTCTGATGGCGGGTCCGACAGCGCCGCCGCCCGTCCTGGAGATGCGCTCGATCGTCAAGACGTTCCCCGGTGTCAAGGCGCTCTCCGACGTGACGCTGACCGTGGCGCGCGGCGAGGTCCATGCCGTCTGCGGGGAGAACGGCGCGGGCAAGTCGACGCTGATGAAGGTCCTCAGCGGCGTACATCCGCACGGGAGTTACGAGGGGGACATCCTCTTCGACGGCGAGCACTGCGCCTTCAAGGACATCCGGGCCAGCGAGGCGCACGGCGTCGTGATCATCCATCAGGAGCTCGCCCTGGTGCCGTACCTCTCCCTCGCCGAGAACATCTTCCTCGGCAACGAGCACGCCCGGCGGGGGGTCATCAGCTGGAACGAGACCCTCAAGCACGCGGCGGCGCTGCTCAGGCGGGTGGGGCTCCGCGAGCATCCGCAGACGCGGGTCGCGGACATCGGGGTCGGCAAGCAGCAGCTCGTGGAGATCGCGAAGGCGCTGGCCAAGGAGGTGAAGCTGCTGATCCTCGACGAGCCGACGGCCGCGCTCAACGACGACGACTCGGCTCAGCTGCTCCAGCTGATCCTGGAACTCAAGGAAGAGGGAATCACCTCGATCATCATCTCGCACAAGCTGAACGAGATAGCGGAGGTCGCCGACTCGGTCACCATCCTCCGCGACGGCCGGACGATCGAGACCCTCGACGTCAAGGCGGCGGAGACCACCGAGGAGCGGATCATTCGCGGCATGGTCGGCCGCGATCTCGACCACCGTTTCCCCGAGCGGACGGCGTACGCCGGAGACCCCGGCGCCCACCCCGCGCTCGAAGTGCGCGACTGGACCGTCCACCATCCCATCGATCAGCAGCGCAAGGTGGTCGACGGGGTATCCGTCCACGTCCGGCGGGGCGAGATCGTAGGCATCGCGGGGCTGATGGGGGCCGGACGTACGGAGCTCGCGATGAGCGTCTTCGGGCGGTCGTACGGCCGGAACATCAGCGGCACCGTCCTCAAGGACGGCAAGGAGATCCGGACGAAGACCGTCCCCGAGGCGGTCGCCCACGGCATCGCGTACGTCACCGAGGACCGCAAGCACTACGGCCTCAACCTCATCGACACCATCGGCCGCAACATCACCCTCAGCGCCCTGCCGAAGGTGGCCCGGCGCGGCATCGTCGACGGGCACGAGGAGACCCGGGTCGCCGAGTCGTACCGCCGCAGCATGAACATCAAGGCGCCGACGGTCTTCGAGCAGGTCGGCCGACTGTCCGGCGGCAACCAGCAGAAGGTCGTCCTCAGTAAGTGGATCTTCGCGGGTCCCGAGGTGCTGATCCTCGACGAACCGACGCGCGGGATCGACGTCGGCGCCAAGTTCGAGATCTACAGCGTGATCGACCGCCTCGCCGCCGAAGGCAAGGCCGTCGTCTTCATCTCCTCCGAACTCCCCGAACTGCTCGGCATGTGCGACCGCGTCTACACGATGGCCGCCGGCCGGCTGACCGGCGAGATCGAGCGCGCCGACGCGACCCAGGAAGTACTGATGCGCCACATGACCATGGACAAGAGGTAAGTGAGATGGGCAGCCCGGTCACCACCGAGAAGCCGGGGCGGCACACCGCTCCGCCCGGCCCGCGCGGTTCCGCGGTCAGCACGCTGCTGCTGGAAACCATGCGCCGCAACATGCGCCAGTACGGCATGCTCATCGCCCTCGCGCTGATCGTCGTACTCTTCGCGATCTGGACCGACGGCGTACTCCTCCAGCCGAACAACGTCACCAACCTGGTCCTCCAGAACAGCTACATCCTGGTCCTCGGCATCGGCATGATGATCGTCATCATCTCCGGCCACATCGACCTGTCGGTCGGCTCGCTCGCCGCGTTCGTGTCCGCCGCGTGCGCGGTGATGATGGTCGAGCACGACATTCCGTGGGTGCTCGCGACGGTGATCGCGCTCGTCATCGGGGCCGTCGCCGGCGCCTGGCAGGGTTTCTGGATCGCGTACGTCGGCATCCCGTCGTTCATCGTCACGCTGGCGGGCATGCTGCTCTTCCGCGGCGGTACGCAGATCTTCCTCGGCTCGCGCTCCATCGGTCCGTTCCCCGAGGGCTTCCAGAAGATCTCCACGGGGTACCTCCCGTCCCTCGGCCCGGACACCAACTACCACAACCTCACCCTGCTCCTGGGGCTGCTCCTGCTCGTCTTCGCGCTGGCGCAGGAGGTGCGCGACCGGCGCAGGCAGCTGAGTTACGACCTCGACGTGCTGCCGCGGTCACTGTTCCTGACGAAGTGCGTGGCGATGGCAGCGGCCGTCCTCGCGTTCACGCTGACGCTGGCGAGCTACCGGGGCGTGCCCGTGGTGCTCCTGCTGCTCGCGGTGCTGCTCATCGGCTTCGGTTTCGTGATGCGCAACGCGGTCGTCGGCCGGCATGTGTACGCGCTGGGCGGCAACCAGGCGGCGGCGAAGCTGTCGGGTGTCAAGGACAAGCGCGTCACCTTCCTGGTCTTCGTGAACATGGGCGTGCTCGCCGCCCTCGCCGGAGTCGTGTACGCGGCCCGGCTGAACGCGGGTGTGCCGCAGGCCGGCGTGAACTTCGAACTGGAGGCGATCGCGGCGGCGTTCATCGGCGGCGCGTCGATGAGCGGCGGCGTCGGCACGGTCTTCGGCGCGATCATCGGCGGCCTGGTGCTGGGCGTACTCAACAACGGCATGTCGCTCGTGGGCATCGGCACCGACTACCAGCAGGTCATCAAGGGTCTGGTGCTGCTCGCGGCAGTCGGGTTCGACGTGTGGAACAAGCGCAAGGTCGGTTCGTAACTCCGTGCACCACTTCCTGAAGGAGTCATAGAGATGAGCACGAGCAGACGCACGGTACTGGCGGGCGCGGCGGCCGGAGCGGCAGCAGCCGGCCTGGGCGGCTCGGGGACGGCCTTCGCCGCCCCCACCGGCAAGTCCCCTTCGCGGGAGCTCTTCGGCCGGCTGGCCGACGGCACGAAGGTCCACCGCTGGACCGTCGCCAACGGCGGCACCCGGCTGAAGGTTCTCTCGTACGGCGGGATCGTGCAGTCCCTGGAGATCCCGGACCGCCGCGGCGCGACCGCGAACGTCTCGCTGGGCTTCGACAACCTCGACGACTACGTCGCCGGATCGCCGTACTTCGGCGCGCTGATCGGGCGCTACGGCAACCGCATCGCCAAGGGCCGGTTCACGCTCGACGGGCGCACGTACCAGGTTCCCGTGAACGACGGGCCGAACAGCCTGCACGGCGGTGACAAGGGCTTCGACAAGCAGGTGTGGGACGTGGAGCCCTTCAGCCGGAGGTCCGACCGGGGGCTCGTCCTCAGACGGATCAGCCCGGACGGCGAGATGGACTACCCCGGAACGCTCAAGGTGAAGGTCACCTACACGCTCACCGCGCGCGGCGACTGGCGCATCGACTACGAGGCCACCACGGACCGGACGACGGTCGCCAACCTCACCAGCCACACGTACTTCAACCTCGCGGGTGAGGGCAGCGGATCCGTCGACGGCCATACGCTGGAGCTGGCCGCCGCCCGCTACACCCCCGTCGACGCCACGCTCATACCGACCGGAGAGCTGGCGCGCGTCGCGGGAACGCCCTTCGACTTCCGGCGGGCGAAGGCGATCGGTGAGCGGGCCCGGGTCCCGCACCAGCAGGTGCTGTACGGCAAGGGGCTCGACCACAACTGGGTGCTGGACAAGGGCATCACGTCCGCGCCGGGGTACGCGCTCACGCTCACCGACCCCGGGTCGGGCCGGGTGATGAAGATGTACACGACCGAGCCGGGCATGCAGTTCTACAGCGGCAACTTCCTCGACGGCACGCTCGCCGGAACGTCGGGCCTGCTGTACCGCCAGGGCGACGGACTCTGCCTGGAGTCGCAGCACTTCCCCGACTCCCCCAACCAGCCGTCGTTCCCGTCGACGGTGCTGCGCCCGGGAGCGACGTACCGCTCCACCACGGTGCACACCTTCTCGGCCCGCTGACGACACGTGAGGGAAGCCCCCTGCCGGCTGCGGCAGGGGGCTTCGGTGTCCGTCCGCGCTCAGTCCGTCTTGATGCACATGAAGGTGACGGAGTGCGCGGGGAAGGTGTACGTGAAGGTGTTGGCCACCCCGTCGAAGGTGGAACTACGGGGCCTGATCGGCTGGTCGGTGGGGGTGTTGACCGCGTCAGGGACACCCGCGAGCGTCGTCAGCCTCGCCCTGGACGACGCGATGCCGGTGTCCCGGCCGAGGTCGATCTTCGTACGGGCGGGCGCGCCCTGGGCGTTGACGACCTTGACGACGAGCTCATCGGTGGCCTTGTCACGGGTGACGACCTGGCGGAAGGGCTCGGCCACCTTGTCGTCCGTGAAACTGCCCCATTCCTGGCCGTCGAGGAGGAGCGTCACCTGCCGGCCGCGTACCTGGACCTTGACGTCGTACGTACGGCCGCTCTCGATCGTCGTACCGCGCTCCACGAGGGTCTGCTTGGCGCCACCGACGGCCTTCTCGACGACGGAACGGGTGTTGTTCCAGCCGCCGAGGTTCCACCAGTAGTAGTTTCCGGTGTCCTTGACCCCGAAGGCGATGAGGAAGCCCTCCTTGCCGGACTGCTTCGTGGCCTTCAGCTCGAGGTCGTAGTCGTGCCAGGCCGGGTCGCCCGCGGTGACCAGCGTGTTCTCGGCCGCGGTGTCGGACTGGACGTACGCGCCGTCCTTGACGGACCAGGAGCCGGTACCCGCCGCCCTGGTCCACCGGCTGTCGTCGCCGGAGAAGTCGTCGGCGAAGAGCTTCGCGCCGCTTGCCGAGGTGACGCGCACGTCGTCGTACGCCGCCGCGGTCGCCCAGGTGGAGAGGCCGACGGCGCCCGTGACGGGGCCGCTGACCGCGGGGGTGCCGGACGCCCGGCTCGGTACGACCTCGTCACCGACGTTGTTCATGAAGAGCTTCTGCGTCTCGTAGCTGGCGCTGCCCCACGAGGCGGTGTTGTCGAACCAGATCATGTTCGGCCGCCACTGCGCGTCGTTGGTGTCGGCGAGGAGCGGGGCGTACGAGGCGAGCTCGACGACGTCCGCGTTGCGTTCGAGGCCGGTCATGTAGGCGGCTTCGGCGAGGGCGTTGGCGAAGCGGTTGTCGAGTGACGCGTACTCGCCGAGGAAGACCTTGGGGCCCTGGCGGTCGTATGCGTCGTAACGCTCGTTGTTCTCCAGGAACCACTGCGGGCTGTTGTAGTAGTGCTCGTCGACCATGGCCACCCCGGCGTCGCGGTTCAGCTGCCAGGCGCGGTCGAAGGTGGCGCCGCTGTCGTCGGGGCCGGAGTTGCTGATGACGGTGATGTCCGGGTACTTCGCCTCGATCGCCTCGCGGAACGCGGTGAAGCGCGTGAAGAACTGGTCGGGGAGGTTCTCCTCGTTGCCGACCTCCAGGTGGGTGAGGCCGAAGGGCCTGGGGTGGCCCATCCCCGCCCGCTTCTTCCCCCAGGTCGAGGTCGCGGGTCCGTTGGCGAACTCGATGAGGTCGAGCGTGTCCTGGATGTGGCGTCGGAGCAGCTCCGGGTCGTCGGTGGCCTTGTTCTGTCCGCAGCCGGTGACGAGGGCGGGGACGACGGGCAGGGCCATCGCACCGATGTCCTCGGCGTACTGGAAGTATTCGTAGTAGCCCAGGCCGTACGTCTGGTTGTAGCCCCAGAAGTTGGCGTTCACCGGGCGATGCTCGACCGGGCCGAGGGTGTCCTTCCACTGGTAGGAACGCCGGCGTTCGAAGTTTGGTGCCTCGTACGCCTCATGGCTGCCGGTGTTCACCAGACAGCCGCCGGGGAAGCGCAGGAAGCCGGGCTTGAGGGCGGCGATCTTCTGGGCGAGGTCCTTGCGCAGGCCGTTCGGCCGGCCCTTGTAGGTGTCGCGGGGGAAGAGCGAGACCATGTCGAGCCGTACGGTCCCGCTGCCGCCGGCGGTGACGGCGAGCCGGCCGGCGCCGCTGGTGGTGCGGGCGGTGAGCGTTCCCGTGTACTTCGTCCAGCGGTCGCCGCGTGCGGTGACGCGCAGCGGGTCGGCCAGTGTCGCCGCCCCGTCGCGCAGTTCGACGCTGAGCGGTGTTCCGCCCGGACGGTCGGTGCGTGCCCAGACGGAGAAGTCGTACTTCTTCCCGGCCCGGACCGCGATTCCCTCGTTGTAGCCGGTGTTCGCGACGCCGAAACGCTCACCGTCGCCCTGGAGGTCCAGTCGCAGGTAGCGGCGGTTGCGCTCGTTCAGCCGCCCGCCGTCGTCCACGACGCGTGCCGTGCCGGTCGCGCCGCCGCTCGCGGTCTCCTGCCACGCGGTCAGAGGGGTGTACGCCCGGTTGTCAGCCGTGTCGTACTCGAAGGAACGATTCTGCACGAGCTCGGCGTACAGCCCGCCGTCGGCGGCGTGATTGATGTCCTCGTAGAACACGCCGTACATCGAGTCGTCGATCGCGGGCCCGGTACGGGCCGGGTCCACGCCGATCGAGTAGTCGGCGACCTCCGCCTCCGCCGCCGCCGGGTTCTGCGCGGGCGCGACGACGAGTGCGGCCGTCAGGCCGACGAGGACGGCGGACGCCACCGCGAGCCGGCGTCCGGGTTTTCTCTGACTGTGCATACGGGCTCCTGGCGTTCGTTCGAAATATCGGACATTGACCACAATCCCGAACGAGAACATAGGCAGGCGCCCAGGGCAGGTCAACTCCCCTGCACCAGAAGGAAATTTCGCCGGCTGATTACGCGCGCCGCCGCAGGGCGATCTCCACGTCCGCCGGGTAGCTCTGCGTCCACTGGCGCCCGATGTCCGACGCCCATGTGACGTGGACGGTGTCGCCGTCGCTCCGGACGCGCTCCACGGTGATCGTGCGGTCTCCGGTGCGCACGTCACCGCGCCGCAGGTCACCCGCCTTGACGGTCGGATACGTGTCCGTGAGCTGCGCCTGCGCCTCGTCCGCCGCCCGCAGGAGCGCCGCGGCCAGCTCCCGCGCCTGCGCGGGCGTGGCGACCAGGGGCACGTACTCACCGCCCCGCGCGCCGATGTGGATCTGCCCCGCCTCCGCGTTTCCGGCCGGTCCCGGGGCGACCTCCACCAGGGCCGCCGGCTCGTCAGGGGTGTGCATGCGGATGTCGGGCACGGTTCTTCTCCTCAGGCGTGCGCGCCCACCGTGATCGTGCCGATGGACGCTTCGGGAACGGCCTCCATGATCTCCCCGACGCGGTGCACCTCGGCGTCGAGGGCGTTCCGCTGCGTCGCGGTGAGCGTGCCCAGGGGCTCGACGGTGATGTGGAGCCTGCGCCCGGCGCGGCGCTGGTGCCAGACACCGGCGGCGACCCCGTCGACGAGCAGTACGGGGAAGTTGCCCGCCTGTCCGCCGGACAGCGCGCGCTCGGCGGCGCGTCCCGGGAACAGCCGCTCACGGGGCCGGCACGCGATGACGTACGCGTCGAAGTACGGCAGCAGCCGCACACCCCGTGGCTTCGCCGCCGGCATCGCGGTGTCCCCGGCGACCACCCAGGCGGGCTCGCCGTCCAGCTCGACCTGCTGGAGCCGGGCGGCGAGCGAGGTGAAGAGTTCGGCGGCCCAGCGCGGCGGCGCGGCGAGCCAGCGCGCGAACTGCTGGGGCGTGGCAGGCCCGTAGGCGTACAGATACCGCTCCACGAGCCACGCGAGGGCGGTCGGCGCGTCGGCGGGCCGGAAGTCCGGCAGCCAGCGCCGGGGGCTGGTGTAGGTCACCTTGCGGCCCTTGTTGGGGCCGAAGCACAGGGCGCCGCGGTAGGCCGCCGTGCCGACGGCCTGGATCCAGCGGGGCCAGTGGCCCTGGAACGCCTCCAGTACGGGGTCCGCTGCCCACGGACCGGCCTCTACCGCGAGCGCCTCGGTGAGTTCGTCGACGGTCAGCTCCGCGTCCGCGAGTACGACCGTTATGGCCTCGACGACGGCTTCGGTCTGGTCCGGCGTCAACAGGGACGCCGTTCCCTGGGTGCTCCGGCCACCGGGCAGCGCGGACAGCGCGCCGGTCCACATGGGCAGGTCCCGGGTGCTCAGCAGATGTACGGTGCCGCGCGGACCCCGCGTCTTGACGAGGCCGCGGTCGGTCCACAGGGCGTGACGGACATCCGCCCGGGTCCCCTCGGCCGTGCGCATGGCGAGGGACAGCTCGGCCGCGGACAGCACCTGGGCGTGGGCCCCGCACATGACGGCAGCGGCGGAAGTCACGGAATCCACGGGCGCGGAAAGCGCGTTGCGCTCCAGCCGCCTGGCCGAGACCTCGGCCCAGGAGAAGCTCGGGGTCTCGGCCGTGCGGGTCATGGGGCGGCTCCTCGACAATCCCTCATCGACGGTGCGGGTCGGCGTTCCGGCGACGGCGGTTCGGCGGTTCGGCTCGCGGGCTCCGCGCCCTTCAGCCGCTCCTACCAGTCTCCGTCCGCCACCGGCTTCCCCGGTGCGTCGCCGAGCGGCTTCACCTGGTGCGGTGACGGCTGCTGCCACGGCGTGTGGTCGTCGCCCAGCCACTCCCCGACCGGCTTGACGCCGCCCAGCGTGTCCGTGGGCGCCAGGTCCTCACCGTCGGCGTCGTAGTAGTCGAACCAGGGCAGGCCCGCCCGGGTGTACGCGGCGCGGTCCACGGGGGACTGCGGAGGTTCCTCCCCGGTGATACGCCGCCACTCCGGCGGTGTCACCAGGTGGACGAAGACCCGGCCCGACGGCTCGCCGGCCCAGTCGGACGCGGGCCGGTCGTCCTTGTAGACCTCCTGGCGCATGGAACCGCCGACGCCGAGCCCCATCGCCGCCGCGGCGGACCTCGGCGCGGGCGCGCTGCCCCACCCGGCCCCGGAAGCGGACATCATCGCCGGGGCGGCGGGGGCCCCCGGGGCAGGCGCGCCGTACGCGACGCCCTGCGGCGGCATCGCGGCCCGCCGCTCCGCCGCTCGCCGCTGCTCCTCGCGCCACGCTTCCAGCGGCCCGTCCGCGAGCGGCCAGGACTGCAGCTGCAGTCCGCCCCACTTCTCCTCGCCGGTGACCTGTCCCTCCACCGTCGCGCCGAGCCCGAGGGGCACCGCGACGAACTGCCGCACCGTGCCCGTTCCGGAGTTGATGCCGTCGAGCCACGGCTGGCGCGGCAGTACCAGGTAGTTCTGCGGGCCCCGGGACAGCCGGCTGTTCCACGGCTTGCCCGACACGGCGCAGATCTTCCCGACCGCCACCTGAAGGGCGCCCGGTTCCACGGTCCCGGCGAAGCTCAGCCACATCGCCTCACGCAGATGCACGGGCAGCATGACGCCGCCTCTGGCCAGCCATTCCTGCGGCACGGTGGCGGCGTGGTCCTCGACCCTGCGCAGCGGGAAGTTGCCCAGGCCCGGCGGCAGGGAGTGCGTCCCCTTCTCGGGCAGGCGCAGCGTACGTACGAAACGCACCCGCACCCCGCCCGGCAGCAGCAGACTGTCCCCGTCGATCCGTACGGCACCGTTGGTCACCGGCACACTCCCCTCGCTTCGGTCCTGCTGATCGCTCCCGGTGTCTATAACGACGGTGCCTTGCCGTCCGGTTCCACTCCGTTCCACTCGAAGGGCCGCGTCGTTCCCGTGAACGGGCCGGTGGCGGTGTCGCCGAAGTAGCGGATCCGGTAGACACCGGGTGGCGTGTCCGTGGGGACGTCCCAGGTGACCGTCACCGTGGACGCCCGCGCCGTTGACTCCCGTGCGGTCGGCGCCTCCGCCCCCGCCCAGCGGAAGGTGGTCGTCCAGTCGCCGTCGTCGGCGACTCTCGTCCACTCCGCTCCCTCCCGGCGTTCCACCGCCAGGTAGGTGCCTCCCCTACGCAGGTCGTTGCCGGGGTGGGCGCCGACGAAGCGGGCGGTGACCCGGGTGCCCGTACGGGCCAGGGAGAGGAGGTCGCCGAAGTCCCTTCCTGGATGGGGCGCGTCGTACCCCCGCCGCCCGCGGCGCCCGCGCGGCGGACGGATGCGTTCCGGGGTGCCGCGGTCGACGGGCAGACCGTCCCGCATGGCTTGCGCGAGGCCGGCCGCGGTCTGGCACAGGGCGGGCAGCTCCCAGCGGCCGAAGAGTGTGCTGCCGCCTTCGTACTCCTGGGCGTCGTACTCCTCGGGTGTCGTCACGTAGTGCGCGTACGCGTTGCTGTAGCCCGCGACCAGTACGTTTCCCGGTTCCGCGCCGACGATCGCCGCGACGGTACGCCGTAGCCGCAGCCCCGCCACGACGGTGACCTCCGCGGGGAGGCCGATCAGGTACAGCGGACCGATGCGCAACAACTGCACCGGGAGCCGTTCCTGGACCATGGGGCGTACCCGGTTCACAGGCCCCGCGGGCAGGCACAGGCCCTTGGGCGCCTGGGCGTCGCGCAGGCGGGGTGCGAGCGGGTAGACGATCCGGTGCGACAGGGTGTCCCAGAGGGGGTTGCGGCCAGGCCTGAAGCCCCTGAAACCCGGCCCGTCGACCCAGGCCCCCGCGAAGGCCGCCGCACCCGCGACGGGGCCCCAGGTGCGGTGGGTCCGTCCGTCGCCGGTGAATTCCGGCCGTACGGTCGTGCGGGAAAGGTTCACGTGGGTGAGGCGGGCGTCCAGCGTGCCGGGGATCTCATCGCCGTACAGGGCGGCGGCCGCCTCGTACTGGCGGGTGCCGATGATCCGGGTGTTCTCGAACTCGTCCTCGGTGGGGCCGCTGCCCGGTGCGAGGTTGAGGTTGGGCGACATGTCGCCGGCGTTGGTCTGCGCGAAGGCGGCTACGACGCCCGGATCCCGGGCCTCCCAGCAGGAGGCGGCGTACCCCTTGTTGTCGGCGCTGATGAGCGTGTTCGTGTTGGTCATGCTGGTGTTGTGCGTCGGGAACCAGTTGACCGTTCCCGCGAGCCGTCCGTTCCGCTCGATGCGCAGCAGGGTGGTCCGCGGGTCCACGGCGTCCGGGAAGTGCGCCCTGTCCGTCGCGGGATTGCGGTCGAAGGCGCGCTTCGACCGGTTGACGCTGGCGTTCAGCAGCTCGCCGTGGGCGAGGCGCAGTACGGCGGGGGCCAGGTCGGCGTGCGCGGCCTCGGCGGCCTCCACGATCCCGTCGACGATCGCACCGTACGTGCGCTCCCTGAAGCCGCCCGTGTTGCTGTTGTAGAGCGCGTGGTGGAAGTAGCCGCCGGGGCCGCAGTGGGTGTGGGTGGCGGTGATCATGACGTTGGACTCGGTGTAGCCGCCGGGCAGCCGCCGGAGCACTTCGCGTACGACTCCGGCCGACATCAGCGGCAGTTCGCACACCACGAGCAGAAGCCGCCGCTCACCGTCCGCGAAGGCGAACGCCCGCGCGTGCAGCCGGGTGTGGATTCCGGACGTCTGCTGGCCGGCCTTGCCGTACCCGAGCATTCCGCACTCGGCCGCCTCCCCCGTGATGTCGGCGATGCCGCATCCGGCGCGGCGGCTCATCAGTCGAAGAGGTCGGGGTCGGACGCGGTGATCTGGTCCCAGAGGGGCTGCGCCTGGAACCAGCCCGCGAAGTGGCCGCCGACCTGGGAGCGGGTGTGCAGCGCGGTGTCCCGGTCGATGAGCTTGGGCGTACCGGCCGCCATGGCGAGCAGCTGGGCCTGGCAGGACCGTTCCATGGTGATGAACCACCAGACGGCCTCGGCGACGGACTCGCCGACCGTCAGGAGGCCGTGGTTCTGGAGGATGACGGCCTTGTACGAGGCGAGGGCCGCGCCGATGCGCTTGCCCTCCTCGGCGTCACTGACCACGCCCTGGTAGTCGCTGTAGACGCCGTGGTCCTCGAAGAAGGCGCAGGCGTCCTGGGTGATCGGGTCGAGGCGTATGCCGAGGCTCGAGAACGCCTTGCCGTGCAGGGAGTGGGAGTGCGCGGCGGCCAGTGCGTCGGGCCGCGCCTTGTGGACCTCGGAGTGGATGACGAACGCGGCCCGGTTCACGGGGCGTTTGCCGTGCAGGAGGTTGCCGTCGTGGTCGACGAGGATCAGGTCGGAGGCCTTGATCTGGCTGAAGCTCATGCCGAAGGGGTTGACCCAGAACGCGTCGGGGTGCTCCGGGTCGCGGACGGTGATGTGCCCCGCGACGCCCTCGGAGAACCCGAACTTTCCGAACAGCCGGAATCCAGCGGCCAGTTGTTCCTTGCGGTAGCGCCGTTCCTCTTCGGCCGTGCCGAAGGACGGCGGCGCCGGGAGCGACACCCCTTCGGGCATGGGTCCGGCCACTGCCTCGACGACCTGGGACATGGTGGGGGGCGTCGCTCCGGGCATGGTGGGCCTCCTCATCCATCGGATACATTCGCGTATCCGATACGGGTCCGGATGCTTTCCGAGGCCGCAGAAGCTGTCAAGAGTCCGGGCCGACGGGCCCGGGATGTCCGGGAGTGAGGTGGCCGATGCCGAAGGGAACGACCAAGCGGCGGCCGCAGACGCTGGCGCGGCTGCTGGACGCCGCGCGGGAGGTGTTCGCCGAAGCGGGCTTCCAGGGCGCCAGGATCGAGGACATCTGCCGGCGGGCGGGCTACACACGGGGCGCCTTCTACTCCAACTTCCGGACCAAGGACGAGCTGTTCTTCGCGCTCTTCGACGCGCACGCCGACCGTGAGCTCGGGCGCATCGCGCGGACCGCGGCGGAGATCGGCGACGACGAGCTGACCGTCGGCCGGATCGCCGAGGTGCTGGCGTACGTCGATCCGGACGAGCGCACCTGGTTCCTGGTGACGACGGAGTTCACCCTGTACGCCATCCGCGACCCGCGGGCGGCCCGGATGCTCGCCGATCACGACGCCCGGCTGCGCGCGGAGGCGGTCCGGCTGCTGCGGGACCTGTTCGAGCGGGCCGGGCTGCGGCCCACCGTCGATCTCGACGGGCTGGTCCGGCTCGTCATCGCGATGCGGGAGGGCGCGCTCGGCCAGAGCTACGTCGAACCGGAGCGGATGGTGCCGGGTGCGCTCGCCCACCGGTTCCTGCCGCTGCTGCTCGCCGCCGCGACGACGCCGGCAGACCCGGGCCAGGCGGTTTCCGTGGGCGGCGCGGCGGCTGACGGCTCGCCCGGCATGCCGTCTGAGCTGCGGTAACGCCCGCTCTGAGGGCCGCTGTCAGTGGGCGGGTGCACACTGGCCGGTATCTGAGACAACGGCGTCCTGGAGGTGTCGGCCATGTCCGACGTACTGCTCACCGTAGGAACACGAAAAGGGCTTTTCATCGGCCGCAGGCGCGGTGGCGAGTGGGAGATCGACGGGCCCCACTTCAACGCGCAGTCGGTGTATTCGGTCGCCATCGACACCCGTGGCGCGGCGCCGAGGCTGCTCGTCGGCGGGGACAGCCTGCACTGGGGCCCCTCGGTCTTCCACTCCGACGATCTCGGCGCGACCTGGGTCGAGCCGAAGCGACCTGCCGTGAAGTTCCCGGAGTTCACCGGTGCGTCGCTGGAGCGGGTCTGGCAGCTGCGTCCGGCCGGGGCCGAGGCGCCCGACGTGGTGTACGCGGGGACGGAGCCGGCCGCGCTGTTCCGGTCCGAGGACCGCGGCGAGTCCTTCGAACTCGTACGGCCGCTGTGGGAGCACCCGACGCGCTCGCAGTGGGTGCCGGGCGGTGGCGGCGAGGGGCTGCACACGATCATCACCGATCCGAGGGACGCCCGCGCCATGACGGTCGCGGTGTCCACGGCCGGGGTGTTCCGCTCGCTGGACGGCGGGGCGAGCTGGGCGCCCTCCAACAAGGGTGTGTCGGCGGTCTTCCTGCCCGATCCGGACCCGGAGTTCGGCCAGTGCGTGCACAAGATCGCCCAGGACGCGGCGGACCCCGGCCGGCTGTATCTCCAGAACCACTGGGGCGTCTTCCGCAGCGACGACGCCGGGGCCAACTGGGCGGACATCGGGGCGGGGCTGCCCTCGACGTTCGGCTTCGCCGCCGCGGCGCATCCGCACCGCGCGGAGACGGCGTACGTCTTCCCGATCACCGCGGACTCCGACCGGGTGCCCGCCGGCAACAAGTGCCGGGTCTTCCGCACCGGGGACGCGGGCAGGAGCTGGGAGCCGCTGTCGGCCGGACTGCCCCAGGAGGCGCATTACGGAACGGTGCTGCGGGACGCCCTGTGTACGGACGACGCCGACCCGGCGGGGGTGTACTTCGGCAATCGCAACGGCGAGCTGTTCGCCAGCGCGGACGACGGCGACAGCTGGCGGATGCTCGCCTCTCATCTGCCGGATGTGCTCTGTGTACGGGCGGCTGTCATCGGTTGATCGGGGCGGGCGCGCCGCCAGTAGAGTGACGCCCGTGGCAGCAAGACCGTTGAAAGAGATCGTCGAGCCCGGCTGGGCGGACGCTCTGGAACCCGTGGCCGAACGGGTCGCCGCTATGGGCGACTTCCTGCGCGCGGAGATCGCCGCCGGGCGCACCTACCTGCCGGCCGGGGCGAACGTACTGCGCGCGTTCCAGCAGCCGTTCGACGAGGTACGGGTGCTGATCGTCGGCCAGGACCCGTATCCCACGCCGGGGCACGCCGTGGGGCTGAGCTTCTCCGTGGCGCCCGAGGTGCGGCCGCTGCCCGGGAGCCTGGAGAACATCTACCGGGAGATGCACACGGACCTCGGAGCGCCCCGGCCGTCCAACGGTGATCTGACGCCGTGGACCCGGCAGGGCGTACTGCTGCTCAACAGGGCGCTCACCACGGCTCCCCGCAAACCGGCGGCGCACCGCGGCAAGGGCTGGGAGGAAGTGACCGAGCAGGCGATCCGGGCGCTCGTCGCGCGCGGAAAGCCGCTGGTGTCCGTGCTCTGGGGGCGAGACGCCCGCAACCTCCGGCCGCTGCTCGGCGACCTCCCGGCCGTCGAGTCCGCGCACCCGTCACCGATGTCGGCGGACCGTGGCTTCTTCGGCTCCCGGCCCTTCAGCCGGACCAACGAACTGCTGGTCCGCCAGGGCGCGCAGCCGGTGGACTGGCGGCTGCCGTGACGCGGTGGGTGCTGGGGGTCGACTCGGGCGGGTCGGGACTGCGGGTGGCACTCGCGGACGCCTCGGAAACCCGCCGGGCCGCGAGCACCGCGTCACGTGAGCCCGTACGCACCGGGCCCGCCGGAATTGACGCGGGGCACCTGCTGGACCAGCTGCTGCCCATGGCACGGGCGCTGCTCGACGACGCCGGGAACCGGGGCGCCGCCGCGGGCCGGGATGGTGCCGCGGCCGCGGGCGGTGACGCCGACCCCGTCACGATCGACGCCGTCACGATCGGCGCCGCCGGTATGGCGACCCTCGGCGACGACCTGCGCGCCCGGCTCCCGGCGGCGCTGGAAAGTGCCATGGGCGTACGGCGCCTGGCGCTGGCCGCCGACGCCGTCACGGCGTACGCGGGAGCGCTGGGACCGCGGCCGGGAGCGGTGGTCGCGGCCGGCACCGGCTTGATCGCGCTGGGTACGGACCTGTCGCACTGGCGCAGGGCCGACGGCTGGGGGCAGCTGCTCGGCGACTGCGGTGGCGGCGCCTGGATCGGCCGCGCCGGACTCGAAGCGGCGATGCGCGCCCACGACGGACGGCGTGGCGGCTCCCCCGCCCTGCTGGCCCGCGTCGAGACGGTGTTCGGCCCCGCACCCGAACTGCCCGGCCTGCTCTACCCGCGCGCCGACCGCCCCGCCGTACTCGCCTCGTTCGCGCCGGAAGTGGCGCGCTGCGCGACGGCAGCTCCCGCCGATCCCGTAGCCGCCGCGATCCTCCGGGAGGCTGCCCTGCACATCGCGGACGCCGCCGTCGCCGTCTGCCCGCCGGCCGGGGACTGCGAGATCGCCCTCACCGGTGGCCTGTTCGCGATGGGGGACCCGTTGCTCGTACCGCTGCGGGCCGCACTCGCCGAGCGGCTGCCGCACGCGCGTACCGTTCCGGCGGCGGGAGATCCGCTGGCCGGAGCCGTGCGCGTCGCCGCGTCGCTCGCCACGGACGGCCTGCGGCTGCCGGTCGACGGGCGCCTGTTGCACGTACTGACAGAGCAGGGCAGTTGAACTCATAGCGACTCACGGGATAAATGGGGACAGACACCGCTGCAACGCCCCCTCCCCGAACAGCCGAGCACACAAACCCAGTAGCATGCGGCGCCATGAGCTCCCCCACTGGGCCCGCATCCGGCCTGCCTGTACGAATGCCGCGACCACGACAGTCCGGACGGCACCGCCGGCCGGAGCCCGTGGTGGCTCCCGAGGGCGCGCCCGCGCTTGTCCTCGCCGTCCCCGGCACCCCGGGCAGCGCGTCGCGCAGCCTGGCGGAGGAAGTCGTCAGTATCGCCCGTTCCGAGCTGCCCGGCCTGGACGCCAGGATCGGCTACCTCGACGGTGACAACGACGAGTACCCCACCCTCGAGAGCGTGCTCGCGCACACCGCCGCCGAGCGCACCGCCCGCTACGAGCAGGCGCTCGCAGCGGGCCGAGAGGCAGCCGAGCCGCAGGGCCCGGCCGCCGTCGTGGTGCCGCTGCTCGCCGGCCCCGAGAACGCCCTCATGCGCCGGATACGCCAGTCCGTCATGGACAGCCGCGCCGCCGTCGAGCTGACGGACGTCCTCGGCCCGCACCCGCTGCTCGCGGAGGCCCTGCACGTGCGCCTGTCCGAGGCCGGTCTGTCCCGCGCCGACCGCGCCCGGCTGTTCACCGTCGCCACCGCGGCCGACGGCATCATCCTGGCGACCGTGGGCGGCGACGAGGCCGTGCAGGCCGCCGGCATCACCGGCATGCTGCTGGCCGCTCGTCTCGCCGTACCGGTGATAGCGGCCGCCCTCGACGAGGAGGGTTCGGTCGCCGCCGTCGCGGAGCAGCTGCGCGGTTCCGGCTCGACCCAGCTCGCCCTGGCGCCGTACGTGATCGGTCCCGAGGTGCCCGACAGCCTGCTGGACGCGGCGGTCAAGGAGGCGGACTGCGCGACCGCCGAGCCGCTGGGCGCGTACCCGGCGATCGGCAAGCTCGCGCTGTCGCACTACACGACGGCGCTGGGCATCGCACCGCAGCAGGCGCAGGGCATGCCGGCCCACTGAGCCGCGCCCTCCCACCGCACGCCGACTGCGGTACGGAGGGCAGCGGCGTCCACGTACGGCTGAGGGCCCGCACCGTCACCCGGTGCGCGCCCTCAGCCGTACGGCGGACCCCAGGCCGAAGCCGGGGCCGGGACACGGGCCGGGATCCAGGCCCACCCGGCCCCGGCCCCCGGCCGCGCCCCGGGGCCTCAGCCGAAGACGACGCAGGATGCCGCGGGCGCCGCGAGGGAGCCCGCGCGGCGCGGGATGCCCGTCTCCTCGTCGATGTCGAACCAGGTGATGTCCCCGGAGCGCTCGTTGGCGGCGTACAGCCTGCGCCCCGTGGGGTCCAGGGTGAGGTCGCGCGGCCAGTGACCGCCGCAATCCACCGTCGTCACGAACTCCGCCTTCGCTCCGGACGCGTCGAGCGCGAGTACGGCGATGCTGTCGTGTCCCCGGTTGGCCGCCCAGAGGAAGCGCCCGTCGTGGGCCACGACGGCCTCGGAGGGGTACGTCGCCTCATCGGTGCCCGGTTCCACCACAGGGGCCTCACCGAGCGGTACGAGCACGCCCGACTCGGCGTCCCAGCGGCAGACGGTGAGGGTCGGCTCCAGCTCGTTCAGGACGTACGCGTGTCCGCCTGCCGGGTGGAAGGCGAGATGACGCGGCCCGGAGCCCGGCCGCAGCGCGGTCTCGGTGTGCACCCGCAGGGTGCCGGTGCGCGGGGCGAGTTCGCAGACCCGTACGGAGTCGGTCCCGAGGTCGACACTGAGCACCCAGCGCCCCGTGGGGTCCGGCAGGACCTGGTGGGCGTGCGGCCCCGCCTGACGGTCCTCGTCGGGGCCGTTGCCCCGGTGGTGGAGCACGCCGGTGGCCGCTTCCGGCGCCCCGTCCGCGCCGACGGGGAGCACCGTGACGCTCCCCGAGCCGTAGTTGGCGGTCACCAGGTGCCCGGCGGCGATCGCGAGGTGGGCGGGGGAGGCGCCGCCCACCGGTACCGGCTCACCGGCCGGGACCGGGGCGCCGTCGCCGGAGACGTCGAAGGCGGCGGCCACCCCGTCCTCCGTCTCGCTCACGGCGTACAGGATCCTCCCGTCAGAGGCGAGCGCGAGGAACGACGGGTCGGCGACGGCGTCGGCCGACCCGAGCACGGTCAGCGCGCCCGTCTCCGGGTCCACGGCGGCGGCGGTGATCCCGCGCCCCCCTGCGGAGGTGAACGACCCGATGAACGCCCGCCCCGGCCGCCCGTCCCCCTCGGACCGCCCGGGCCGCCCAGCCCGTCCGGATCGCCCGGCCTCGTTGCTGCTGCTCACCGTGGAGCCCCTTTCCGCCATGTGATCGCGTACAGCCGCAAGAGCTGTGACAGCTTTGATCACATTCTGCCGGTCCGGCGGCCCCATCGGGTCTAGACCACTTCGCCGCCTCGGCTCCGGTCGGTCAGGACCCGACCAGCGGGGAGCCCGGGGAGCTGTGCAGCGGAGTCGCCAGTTCGGTGAGCACCTTCTCCAGGCCGTGGAGGTGGTGCAGGGCGGCGTCGGCGCCCGGGTGGTGGGGCTGGACGGCCGACAGCTGGGCCTTGGCGGCCTGCTCGGTGGACTGCGGGCCCCCGGGGGACACCAGGGCCTGGACGGCGGCCTCCACGCGCCAGCAGGCCGCCGCCAGGCGTGCGTCGTGCGACGCCTGCGGGTCGGCCGCGACGGAGGCGAGCCCGCGCACCTCGCGGGCGCAGTCGTCCAGCAGGGCCAGGACCTGGCGGGCGCGGGCCTTGCGGGCACGCAGCGGGTTCAGGGGGTGCACGAGGGGAGCCAGGGAGAGGCGGGCCCGGCCGAGTACGGCCTCCAGCTGGGCGGCGAGCGGCGCGGGATCGGCGTCCGGGTCGCCGGCCAGACGGCGCGCGGCGGTCGTGGTGCAGCCGTGCACGCTGTGCACGGCGCGCTCGATCCAGGCGTGGGTCGCGGCGTGCGTCGTGACGGGCAGCACGAAGGTCACCGCCAGAGCCGCGCCGAGGGCCCCGACACCCGTTTCCGCGAGGCGCAGCGCGAGCAGGCTCGGTTCGAGGGCGCCGAGCAGCCCGTACAGCAGCGACACCATCAAGGTGACCGCCAGCATCATCCAGCTGTACGAGACCGGCGCGGTGTAGAAGATCCCGAAGACACAGACGGCGACGAGCGCGGCCGTGGGCGCCACCGCACCGTGCAGCGGCAGCGCGAGCAGGAGCCCGGCGACGATGCCGGCGACCGTGCCGAGGATCCGCCGGAAGCCGCGGACCAGCGTTTCACCGCGCGAGGAGGTGTTAACGAAGATCCACCAGGCGGCGCCCACGGCCCAGTACCAGCGGCCTTCGGAGAGCACCTGGCCCACGACGAGCGCGAACCCTCCGGCGACGGCGACCTGCACCGCCTGGCGGGTGGTGGTGCGCGCGAGGCCCGACCCGCCCGGGAGGGCGGGGGCCGGGGCCGGGGCCGGGGGAAGGCGTCGCTCGTAGCACCACAGGCCGAAGCGGACGCCCGACGAGGCGATCAGGGCGAGGGCGACAGCGGTGCAGAGGCCGGGCAGCTGCCCGGGGACCGTGTGCAGGAACTGCGCGACGAAGAACATCATGAAGGCGAATACGCCGAGGGCGTGGCCGCGCGGGCCCCAGCGCCGGGCATACACCCCGAGGCCTGCGACGGCGAGGAACGCCACGTCGCGCAGCAGAGGAGTGTCGTGCAGTGCGGCCGCGAGAGCGAGTACCGGGAAGCCGACAGCGGGTAGCAGGGCGGTGCTGGCCACCTGGGCGCGGATCTTCGGGTCGGTGACGGTGAAGAGGGCGAGGAGCGCCGCGAGCCCGCCGGTGATGACCGCGGGGAGGGTGTGACCGCTGAGGCCGCAGACAGCCACCGCCAGACCGACGCCGAGGACGGACCGCGAGGCGCTGCGCAGCCGCAGCCGACCGGGATCCGGTACCACGAACATCCTCTTCAGCACTGCTTTTCCGCCCCGCCTTCGCCCTGACATGAAAAAGGCGCCACGGAGTCCGCGGCGCCATCGACCTGCCCATCAGAACATCTGATGCCCCTATGGCTCAAGTCAAGAGTGATGGACTGGACCATTGGCACAGCGTGAGCCGCTGATCGCCGCCGTTGCGCGGGCCAACGGACTACGGGCCCGCCAGGGAGCCCGGCTGCCGCCGCCAGGGTCAGCCGGGTGGTTCGGAGGGCGGGAGCAGCGTGCCGAGGGGTCCCAGGTCCAGGTTGAGGTCCTGCATGGTCAGGCCGTAGCGGGCGCAGAGGTCGGTCATGCGGTCGTGCAGGAGCATCAGCGTGACGCCCAGTCGCTCCTCCTCGTCCTCGGTGAGGTCGCCGGCGTCCACCCGGTGCATGGCCTGGCGTTCCATCAGCTGGCGGAGGAGTTCGACGAGCGTCAGCACCAGCTTCATCAGGTCCCGCTCCACCGTGTCGGGGTCGGTGTTGATGCGCCTGCCCGGCCGGGGGGTCCGTTCGTGGCCCGGCCGCGGGAGGTCCTGCGGGGCGGCGGGGAACAGGCGGAAGGCACGGCCGGCCGCGTCGGCCACCTCGTCGTAGCGGCTCTGAGGTTCCGGCGCGTCCGGTGTCATGGCGGGGGAAGGCGGCCGCCCGGTGGCGCGGCGGGGACGGGTCCGCCACGGGGCCAGGGGGCCGGCATCTCGGCGCTGATGGAGGAGATGAGCGCGCGCAGGGAAATCCGGACGAGGTCGATGTCGGCGATCGACAGGGTGACGTCACCGGTGATGACGGCGCCCCCGGTCAGCAGGCGGTCCAGCAGATCGATGAGCGCGATCTGCCGGTCGGGCAGGTCGCGCTCCGGCGGGCCGGACCGCTCGGGACCGGACATGGTGAAGTCGGCTGTCATCACGTGATCGGCTCCTGCCCCTGCTCGTCCTGTCCGCCCTGCTCGCCCTGTCCGTCCTGTTCCGGCGCGGCGAAGGAGTACGGCGCCCACGGCCCGGTGATCTCGACGCGGATCGTGTCGGCCCCCTGCGCGGCGCGCTCGACAGCGTTCCGGAAGTCGTCGGCCCGGTCGTGCGGCACCAAGTAGGCGTCGTTGACGATGTTCTCGCCCGGGCCCGAGTCTTCGGCCAGCGGGCCTTGCTGCGGGCGGTGCCGTGCCTGCTCGACCGCGTGGCCACGGGCTGCGGCCTCGACGTTCAGCGCGGACTGCGCGGCCGCCCGGAAGGCGTCCTGGCGGACGTTCCGTTCCTGGTGCCGGCTTCGCAAGTAGGCGCGGCCGGGGCTCAGTTCGGCCGGGCGCGCCGCCGGCGTGGAGGCGGCGGGCGCCGAAGGCGGCTGGAAGTAGATCTTCACTCCCCATTCCACCCGGCCGGCGAGGTGGGTGAGGCGCCGAGTGAACGCCGCGCGGTCCGCTGTGATCATGGCGAGGACGCGGTCGTCGTCACGGTAGATGGTCGCCAGACGCAACGGCAGCACCGTACCGCGGGCGGCAACGGCGTCAATGACGCGGTGGTGCGCCCGGGCGACAGCCTCCAGCCAGGCCAAGTCCTCGAAATGCGCGGCGAGGGGCGCCGCCTCGAAGTCGTCGGCCGGGACACTGCTCACGACCGCCGTCAGCCCCCCGCCCCGGCCCTCGTCGGCCACCAGACGCACCGGGGCGTCGGCGACGCCCCGCAGCGCGGCCACCGCCTCGCGCAGCCCCTCGTGCGCGGCCGTCACGGCGTACACGTAACTCACGCTCGCGGTCATGAGTCGGTCCTCGGAGGCCGACGGTTCCCGGTACGGGTGGGCTTGGCCGGGTCCTTAGTGCGCCGGGGACGCTCCGGACGCCCTGAACCCTCCGAGCGCTCCGAGCGCTCCGAACCCTCCGATGTACGGGATGCGGGGCGCCGCTCGGCCGGCGGCAACTCCCGTGCGTCCCGCAGGGCGTTTATCTCGTCGCGGAGCCGCCGGTTCTCCTCGGCCAGTTCACGGCTGCCGCCTTCAGCCCGGGAGGACAGGGACGGGTCGTGTTCCCACCAGTCGATGCCCATCTCCTTGGCCTTGTCGACCGAGACCACGAGAAGGCGCAGCTTCACCGTGAGCAGTTCGATGTCGAGGAGGTTGATCTGGATGTCGCCCGCGATGACGATGCCCTTGTCCAGAACACGTTCCAGGATGTCGGCCAGGTTGGCGGAGGACCCCTGCCCGTAGGGCGAGGGGGACGCCCGGGACGGGGAGCCGAAGTTGCTGGGGACTGGTTCGCTCACGGCCGTTCCACCTCGATCCGACGTGGATCAGCGCCGACTCGCCGTACGACGGCGCGGGCGTTCCTCTTCGTGCGGCTCCTCTTCGTCTTCCTCTTCCTCGTACGGCTCTTCGTCCTCTTCCTCCTCTTCGTCCTCTTCGTCCTCTTCGTAGGATTCTTCGGCTTCGTCGGGCGCCTCTTCCTCCTCCTCCCAGTCCTCGCCTTCCTCCTCGCCTTCGTCCCACTGCCCGTCCGGCCCTTCCTCCTCTTCTCCCTCCTCCTCGCTCTCTTCGCTCTCTTCGCCCTCTTCGCCTTCTTCGTCCTCCTCGCCCTCGCTCACCACTTCGCCGTCGCGGATCTCACCGCGCCAGCCCTCGGCGGGCTCGTCCTGGAACGAGACGAACTTGCGGAACAGTTTCAGGTCCAGACGGAGGCGGCGGCCCTGGGCGCGCCACATGTTTCCGGTCTTCTCGAACAGGCCCTTGGGGAAGTACTCCACCACCACGAGCACCTTGGTCAGGTTCTCCTCGAGCTCGTGGAAGGTCACTGCCCCCTTTGTCGTGCCCTTGGCACCCTCGGAGGTCCAGACGATGCGCTTGTCCGGTATCTGCTCGGACACCTTCGCTTTGTAACTGCGGTTGGACTTGGCGACCTTCACCTGCCAGTTGGAACTGGTCTCGTCGGACCGTTCGACGTTGACGACGCCCTTGGCGAAGCGGCTGAACGTCTGGAACTCGGTCCACTGGTTGTATGCCTGCTCGAGGGGCACACCGACGTCGATGTCCTCGATGATGACGACGCTCTTCGACCGCGTCTCGCCCTTGGAGCCTTTGCCCTTGCCGAACAGACCGGTGACCTTGTCCTTGAGTCCGCCCATCATGTGGGACACTCCCATGCCGCCCGCCACCCGGGCCGGCGACTTGCCCTCACTGAGCTGCTTGCCGCCCTTGGCCAGCGTGGAGAGGGTGCCGCCCACCGAACTGCCGGGTTCCGCAAGCTGCTTGGTGGCCTCGCCCAAGCGCTCCCCCATGGAGGTCACAGCCCGCTCGGCCCGGGCTTGCACGTACTGCTGGAGCTCATCCTTGAGCCGGCTTCCCGCGTCGCCGGCCAGCCCCGGCTTCTTGGTGTCGGTCATTCCTCGGACCTCCTCTTCGTGGCAGCCCCGCGCCGCGCACCGCGCGACGCGGCGGGCCCGTCCGCCGCCTTCTTCTTGCGCGCCGCCGGCTTCGCGGCCTTGCGGGCGGGAGCGCGGCTCGGCTTCTTCGCCTTCGTGTCCGCCTCGTCCGCCTCCGTGTCCTTCTCGCCCTCCGGCTCCGATTCTTCCTCCGGCTCCGATTCTTCCTCCGGCTCCGATTCTTCCTCCGGCTCCGGCTCTTCCTCCGGCTCCGGCTCCTTCTGCTCGCTCTCCTTCGCGTCAAGGGCCCCCGTGCCCTGTTCCTGGAGGCTCACGGTGCGCTCATGCAGCGAGTCCGCCAATTTGTCCGCCAACGCGCCGACGGCGGCGGTGGATGCCTCCTTGCCGGCGTTGAGCAGGTCCTTGCGCATCTGCTCGGTGACGGCGTCCATGGCGGGTGAGCCGCCGATCGCGGAGGTGATCTTCTTGGTGTCGACGTTCTTTTTGATCACCCAGGCCGCGACAGCGACGGCCAACTTGGCGCTCTTCGTGCGCCCCAGCACGTATCCGCCGAGCAACGCTGCGCCTGCTGTTGCTTTGTTCATCGTGAGAACTCCTCCCGACGTCTCACAGCCCGTTCAGTCAGCGTGGGTTTTCCCGGAAGCGGTGGATCTCCTCGAGCCGTTCCAGCAGCTCGTCCTCACGCCGGTCGAACGTCTCCTCGTCGATCTCGCCGGACTCCAGCGCCTGTTCCAGCTCGGCCAGTTCCCGCATGACGGGGCCGGGGTCGTAGTACTCCTCCTCGGCGGTCCGTGCCACCTGCTGTACCACCCACCCGACGCCGCGCACGGGGGCCAGCGGGAGGGTAAGAAGTTGACTGATCAAGCCCATGGCCACATCTCCGGAGCATGAGGTTTCTAGACGAAGCTGTAGGGCGGCAGCGGCCCGTGGAGCCGGAAGGTGAAGTCCTCACCACGCTCGTCGGCGAAGTCCTTCTCCGCGGTCAGGAAGTCGTTCTGCCGGGCCTGCTCCACCAGGAAGGAGACGCTCACGAAGTCGTCGCCCGTCGGTTCCGACGCGACGATGTCGCGCGCGTACGGGCGCAGCCCTTCCACGGTCTGCGCCGCGAAGGCCTCCTGGCGCCGCTGGACCTCCGCGGCGACCAGCTCTCCGAGCGCCATCTGCAGATCCTGGCCTCCGCGCCCGCTGCGGACGTCCTCGTTCAGCCGGCGCGCCTCGTCGGACTGCAGCAGGATGTCCCGCAGCAGCGGTTCCTCGGCACAGGACGCCTTCACGTGGAATTCGACGCACCCGTCGAGCGCCGACAGCCGCTCCTGGTAGGCATCGGCCCTCTCGTCCAGCACCTGGTGCACCGCGTCGTCATCGGGCGCCATCGCTCCGAAACGCAGCGGCAGCACGCTGCCGTCGGCCATCAGTCTCTCCAGTACCGACTGGTGCGCCAGTACGTCGCGCCGCTTGGCCTTCAGCCCGTCCGGCGCGTCGCTGACCACAGCGACCACCGACCGGCCGTCGACCGTGCGCAGCTTCTCCGGGGGTTCTCCCACACCAGTGATGCCGTCCAGGCGCAGCGAGTGGTCCGCGCCTGTGATCGCGTAGACATAGACCGCCATGGCTCACTCTTCCCGGCGCCGGGAAGGACGGCGCGACGGCCGTGACCTCTCCCGCTCCTCTTCCGGCTCGGGCTCTTCCTCGCGGCCCTGGTGGATCGAGTCCGTGAACGCCTCCACCGCGCCCGTGAGAGCGCCCTTGCTCTTGCCCTTGGCTCCGCCTTCCGTGACCTGGCCGACGACGTCGGTCAGCTGGCTCGGGGCCTTGCGTCCCGTCTCCAGATCGAGCCGGTTGCAGGCCTCGGCGAAGCGCAGATAGGTGTCGACACTGGCCACCACGATGCGGGCGTCGATCTTCAGGATCTCGATGCCCACCAGTGACACGCGGACGAAGACATCGATGACGAGCCCTCGGTCCAAGATCAGTTCCAGGACGTCGTACAGCGATCCCGAGCCACCCCCGCCGCCCTGGGCCACGCCGCCTCCGCCACCTTGCGGCACCACTGTCATGGTGCCTCCCTTCGGGGGCAGCACCGCTGGTGCGCCCCGATCCGACTGTCTCAGCCTGTCCGGCCGTGTTCTCTTGTACGGCCCGGATTCCGCAGCGACGACCAGGCCCTCAGGCACGCCTGTCGATCTGGCCTCGCGTGTACCGGCGGATCCGCTCGTACGACATGAGCTCGCCCTCGGCGTCGAGCGTGACCCGGTAACTGGCCATCACGCTCGTCGTCTCGGGAATGCGCTCGAGCTCCAGGACTTCCACCTCGGCCTCCCACCCGTCGTCGGTGGGCCGCACCGCGGAGACGGATTCCGGCGCCCTTCCCAGCAGGCCCTCGAGCTGCTCCGTCGCCGAACGCATGGCGCGGGGAGCCGAAAGCCGATGCGGAGGTTTCCCGCGCTCGCGCTTGGGGGGCCGCGCTTCGTCGCTGTCTCGATCCGGGGGCATCTTCTACCTAAGTGACTCGAAAAAAGTCCCTAAAACATCAAATTGCATCCTATCGGACATAGCGGACCGCCCGCTCGGTGAGAGGGCATCTCCCGGAGAGCGACGAGGCGCTGCGCTCGGTAGGGTCTACGGCCGGACAGCGGGCCAGAAGGAGATCGACGGATCATGGCAGTGGACGAGCTCGACACGCGCATCCTGCGGCTCCTCATCGAGCAGCCGCGCACCAGCGTGCGCGAGTACGCCCGTCTCCTCGGTATCGCCCGTGGAACGCTCCAGGCCAGACTCGACCGGCTGGAACGCGACGGTGTGATCACCGGTACGGGCCCCGCCGTCTCCCCCGCCGCCCTCGGCCACCCCGTGCTGGCCTTCGTGCACGTCGAGGTCACCCAGGGGCATCTGGACGAAGTGGGTGACGCGCTGGCGGACGTACCCGAGATCATCGAGGCGTTCTCCATCACGGGCGGCGGAGACCTCATGACGCGCGTCGTGGCCCGTGACGCGGGACACCTGGAGGACGTCATCCAGCGGCTGATCCAGATTCCCGGCGTCGTACGGACACGGACCGAGGTGGCGCTGCGCGAGCGGGTCCCCCACCGGCTGCTCCCGCTGGTCGAGTCCGTGGGCAGGGCCGCCGCGAAACAGCGGTGACCGGCCGGCTTGGCATGCTGGTGCCATGAGCCACCCGCACCGCACCCCGGTCGTCTTCGATCTCGACGGCACGCTCGTGGACAGCGAGCCGAACTACTACCGGGCCGGCAGACAGCTGCTGGCCCAGTACGGTGTCGAGGACTTCGGCTGGGAGGAGCACACCCGCTTCATCGGCATCGGCACGCGCGAGACGCTGGCGGTCCTGCGTGAGCAGTACGGGATCACCGCGCCGCTCGACGAGATGCTCGCCGGCAAGAACCGGCTGTATCTGGAGCTGGCCGCCGCGGCCACCGAAGTGTTCCCGGAAATGCGGAAGTTCGTGGAGCGGCTGCACGCCGGGGGGAACCCGATGGCCGTGGCGTCGGGGTCCTCCCGCGCCGCCATCGAGGCCGTACTCGCGGGCACCGGTCTGGACGCCCTGATCACCGCGGTCGTCTCCGCCGAAGAGGTCCCGCACGGCAAGCCCGCGCCCGACGTCTTCCTGGAGGCCGCCCGCAGGATCGGCGCCGCCCCCGCCGACTGTGTGGTCCTGGAGGACGCCCCGGCCGGCGCGGCGGCGGCGCACGCCGCGGGCATGGCCTGCGTCGCCGTGCCCTACGTACGCGGAACGGAGCACGACCCGGCGTTCGCCACGGCCGGGCTGCTCTTCCCGGGCGGCCAGGACGAGTTCACGGCCCGGGCCGCGTACGACTGGCTCGGACGGCAGGCTCCGTCGGCCCCGTCTTCCTGAACTCGCGGTGAGCGGCTCTCGGCCGCGCGGTACGGATGTCCCGGCCGGATTTCGATTCCGGCCGGGGCATTCTTCGTGAAGGCTGAGACGTCCCCGGGAACGGCACCGGAGAACGGCACCAGAGGGAAAGGAAGTCCCGATCCATGACAACGTTCCGCCCCGCCCCCGCCTGGCTGGCCGACGCCGTCTTCTACCAGATCTACCCGCAGTCCTTCGCCGACTCCGACGGCGACGGCATCGGTGACTTCAACGGCATCACGCAGCACCTCGACCACCTCGCCTGGCTGGGTGTGAACACGGTCTGGCTCAATCCGTGCTTCGCCTCACCGTTCCTCGACGCCGGTTACGACATCAGCGACTACCTCACGGCCGCCCCCCGCTACGGCACCAATGACGACCTCGCCGCGCTCGTCGAGGCGGCCCGCCGCCGCGGCATCCGCGTACTCCTCGACCTCGTCGCCGGCCACACCTCGGACCAGCACCCGTGGTTCACCGCCGCCGCCGACGATCCCGGCGACGAACGCTACATCTGGAGCGACGGCGGCCAGCCGCCGCCCGCGGGCTTCGTGATCTCCCCCGGCACTCGCCCCGGCGCGTACCTGCCGAACTTCTTCGACTCCCAGCCCGCGCTCAACTTCGGCTATGCGCGCCCGAATCCGGCCGAGCCCTGGCGCCTGCCCGTCGACGCCGAAGGCCCCCGCGCCAACCGCGCCGCCCTGCGCGACATCATGGACCACTGGCTCGGCCTGGGCCTGGCCGGTTTCCGGGTCGACATGGCCGCCTCGCTCGTCAAGGACGACCCCGGCAAGAGCGAAACTGCAGGGATCTGGACCGAGTTGCGCCACTGGCTGGACGCCGCCCACCCCGAGGCGGTCCTGCTGTCGGAGTGGGGCGACCCGGCCGTGTCCGTACCGGCGGGCTTCCACGCCGACTTCTTCCTCCAGTTCGGCGGCCCGACCGTGGGCCGCCCGCTGCGCTCCCTGTGGAACAACCGGCAGGGCACCGACAACGACGACTGGGACCCGGTCGACTGCTTCTTCGACCCGGGCGGCAAGGGCTCGCCCCGGCCGTTCGTCGAAGCGTGGCAGGACGCCACCACGGACATCGCCGGCCGCGGCTTCACCGCCCTGCCCACCGCCAACCACGATTTCGCACGCCTCAACTGCGGCCCCCGCACCCCCGAACAGCTCCCCGCCGCGTTCGCCTTCCAGCTCACCTGGCCGACGCTGCCCGCCATTTATTACGGCGACGAGATCGGCATGCGCTTCGTCCCCGGCCTCCCCGACACCGAAGGCAGCGTCCTGGGCCCGCGCTACAACCGGGCGGGCTCCCGGACCCCCATGCAGTGGGACGGCACCCCGGGAGCCGGCTTCTCCACCGCCCCCAAGGACCGCTTCTACCTGCCCATCGACCCCGATCCGGGCCGGCCCACCGTGGCCGCCCAACGCCAGGACCAGGGCTCACTCCTGCACCTGGTACGCCGCCTCGTCGCCCTGCGCACCGCCACTCCGGAACTCGGGTCCGCGGGCACGGTGGCCGTCCTGCACGACGGCCACCCCTTCGTCTACGTCCGGGGCGGGCGCTACCTGGTCGTCGTCAATCCCCGGCGCGAGGCGGCCGCCGTCGCCACGCCCGCCGCCGTGTCCGGCAGCCCGCTCCCGCGGCCCGTGGAGGTCTCCGGCGTACGCATCGACGGCGACACCGTCAGGGCGGAAGGGTTCGCGTACGGCGTCTTCGACCTCGGACCGGGCCCGCGCGTCTAGGGCTTGAGCAGGGTTTTGACCATGCCGTCCTCCTTGGCCTGGAACATCTCGTACGCCCGGGGCGCGTCCGCCAGCGGCAGGGAGTGGGTGGCGAATCCCTCCGCCCCCAGCGGGTCGCCGTCGCTGAGCAGCGGCAGGATGTCGTCCACCCAGCGCTTGACGTTGGCCTGGCCCATCCGCAGCTGGATCTGCTTGTCGAAGAGGGTCAGCATCGGCATCGGGTCCACCATGCCGCCGTACACGCCGGACAGGGAGATCGTGCCGCCCCGGCGCACCACGTCGATCGCGGTGTACAGGGCATGCAGGCGGTCGACTCCGGCGTGTTCCATCAGCTGCCGGCTGACAGCGTCCGGGAGCAGACCGGTCAGCCACTGCGCGGCTTTGGCGACGGGCGCACCGTGGGCCTCCATACCGACGGCGTCGATCACGGAGTCGGTGCCCCGGCCGTCGGTCAGGTCGCGGACGGCGTCGGGGAGGGTCTTGCCATAACTGGTCAGGTCGAGCGCCTTGACGCCGCGGGCGGCCGCCCGGCTCAGCCGCTCAGGCACCAGGTCGACGCCGACGACCAGGCTCGCACCCCGGTGCAGGGCGATGCGGGCCGCCATGTCGCCGATGGGCCCGAGCCCGAGTACGGTCACGGTGCCGCCGGGCGGAATCGCGGCGTACTCGACCGCCTGCCAGGCGGTGGGCAGGACGTCGGAGAGGTAGACGTACCGCTCGTCGGGCGGCCCCTGGGGCACCTTGACCGGCAGGCTGTCGCCGAAGGGGACGCGGAGGAACTCCGCCTGGCCGCCGGGCACCTGACCGTACAGCTTGGTGTATCCGAACAGCGACGCGCCCGTGCCGCGCTCCCGGACCTGGGTGGTCTCGCACTGCGAGTGCAGTCCCTGCTCGCACATGAAGCAGTGCTGGCAGGAGATGTTGAAGGGAATCACCACCCGGTCTCCCGGGGCCAGCGCGGTCACGCCGGCACCGGCTTCCTCGACGATGCCCATGGGTTCGTGGCCGAGGATGTCCCCCGGGTCCAGGTAGGGCCCCAGGACCTCGTACAGGTGCAGGTCGGAACCGCAGATGCCGGTCGAGGTGATGCGTACGATCACGTCGGTCGGCTCTCTCAGCTGCGGGTCGGGCACCGTCTCCACCCGTACGTCCCGCCTTCCGTGCCAGGTCAGTGCGCGCATCGCTCTCTCCTCGTCACTTGGTCCCCGCACGTTCCGGGTCCCCCCTGCGGTCGCCGCTATTCCCGAAATGTCCGGATGGCGCGCACACCGGAGTTTGGCCCCGGGAGGGAAGGGCACCCGGCGCCTCATGGATGTGCTCCCGCTGGACGAGAGGTGGTTGGGCAGGGCCGCCTGCGCGGACACCGACCCGGAACTCTTCTTCCCCGTGGGGGTGAAGGGGCCCGCGCTGGACGAGCAGGCCGCGGCCAAGGAAATATGCGGGCGCTGCCCCGTGACCCGGCAGTGCCTCGCCTACGCGTTGCGTTCCGGGCAGCGCACCGGGGTGTGGGGCGGCCTGGGCGAGGAGGAACGCCTGCCGCTGCACCGGGCCAGGCCACGGGCCGGGCGGACGAGAGCTCGGGGCTGAGGGGTCAGGGCCGAGGGGTCAGGACTGGGCGGGCGGGGGCTGAACCGGCAGCGTCTCGACCGTCGGCGCGGGGCCGGAGAGCTTCCGCTCGGCCCAGCGGGCCACCGGCTCCATCGCACAGGAGGCGGCCAGGAAGGACCCGCCGAGCAGCAGCCAGCCCGGCACACCCCAGGTGACCAGCAGCGCGGTGAGCAGCAGGGGCCAGCCCTTCGTGACCAGCCCGGCCAGCAGCGCCTGCCGGGCGGCGGCGAGCCCTGACTGCGCGATCGCGTAGAGAGTCGCCGCGGCCAGAAACGGCACGAAGGGCCGGATGACCAGAAAGGAACGCCACGGCCGTACTCGTCCCGAGCGCGAGCACCACCGCTGTACCCCGCGGCCCGCACCGGTCCACGAGCCGCCCGGCCGGAACTCCCACGACCGATCCCACCGCCCAGGCGATCGTCAGCCCGAGCCCGACCCTGGCCGGGACAGACCCACGACGTGCGTGAAGTAGAGCGCCGAAGTGACGTAATGGGCGCCGTCGCCAACGGAGTTGCTGAGCTGGGCGAGGGCGAGGGTCCGTGGAGCTCCTGCGGGCGGCCTCAACCGGTGGTGGGTCGTCACCCCCTCACGCCAGGGCCGCAATGGCGCCTCCGACAGGACCACTTCGTCCCGACGACGTTGGGCCAATCCGGCCACCGTCACAGCGCGTCGAGCCGTCGGGCGCATGCTCCGCGCAAGACCCGCCGGCCCGTCAGAACTCGCTCGCGCCCGGGGTCTGTTCCGACCAGATGACCTTGCCGCTCGCGGTGTAGCGGGTGCCCCAGCGTTCGGCGACCTGGGCGACGAGGTACAGGCCGCGGCCGCCCTCGTCGGTCGTCGCCGCGTACCGCAGGTGCGGCGCGGTGCTGCTGGTGTCCGAGACCTCGCAGGTGAGTGTGCGGTCGTAGAGCAGGCGGACCGCGATGGGCGCGCTGCCGTAGCGGATGGCGTTCGTGACCAGCTCGCTGAGGATCAGTTCCGTGGCGAAGGACTCCTCCTCCAGTCCCCAGTCGGCGAGCCGGCGGGCGACGTCCTTGCGTACCTCGGCGACGGCCCACGGGTCGGGCGCCACGTCCCAGCGGGCGACCCGGCCCGGGTCGAGTACGCGCGTCCCGGCCACCAGGAGTACGACGTCGTCACCGGGCGGAGTGGGCAGCATCGTCGCCAGTACGTCGGTGCAGGTCTCCTCCGGGGTCCGGCCGCGGCGGCCCAGGCTGCCGCGCAGCAGCTCCAGACCGGTCTCGAGATCCCGGGTCCGCGTCTCCACGAGGCCGTCGGTGAAGAGCACCAGCCGGCTCCCCTCGGGCACGGTCACCTCGGCCGCCTCGAAGGGGAGTTGCCCCAGGCCCAGGGGAAGGCCCGCCGGGATCTCGGGGAAGTCCACGGCGCCGTCGGGCAGCACCAGCGCGGGCCCCGGGTGGCCGGCCCGGGCGATGGAGCAGCTTCCGGTGACCGGATCGTAGATCGCGTACAGGCAGGTTGCGCCGGCGACCTCCACCCCCTCTCCATGGGCCCTCTCCTCCTGGTCCATCCGGCAGACGAGTTCGTCGACGCGCGCGAGAAGTTCGTCGGCCGGGAGGTCGAGCGACGAGAAGTTCTGGACGGCGGTGCGCAGCCGCCCCATGGTGGCGGCTGCGTGCAGACCGTGCCCGACGACGTCGCCGACGACGAGTGCGACGCGGGAGCCGGGCAGCGGGATGACGTCGAACCAGTCGCCACCGACCCCGGCCCGCGCCGGCAGATAGCGGAAGGCGACGTCGAGGGCGTTCTGCTCGGGCACACCGCTCGGCAGCAGGCTGCGCTGCAGGGTTACGGCCATCTCGTGCTCGTGGCTGTAGCGGCGGGCGTTGTCGAGGCAGACGGCGGCCCGTGCGACCAGCTCCTCGGCGAAGGAGACGTCGTCCTCGTCGAACGCGTCCGGATTTCGCGTACGCCAGAAGTTCGCAATGCCGAGGACGACGCCGCGCGCGTGCAACGGAACCGACAGGAGCGAGTGGACTCCGTACGCGAGAATCCTCGCCGTACGTTCCGGGTCCCGCCGGCGGAAGTCCGGCGACGCGGTCACGTCGGGCTCCAGGACGGTGCGGCCGCTGCGCATCCCCGGGGCGGACGGGCCGCCGGGGACGAAGCCGATCACGTAGCCGACGGGATGGAAGGGATGGACCCGGCTCAGGCCGGCGACGGCCGTACGGCGCATGTTCGTGACCGTTCCGCGCGGGGGCGCGGGTTCCTCTCCGCGCAGGACGCTCTCCACGAGGTCGACCGTCGCGAAGTCGGCGAACCGGGGGGTCGCGACTTCTGTCAGTTCTTCGGCGGTCCTGGTCACGTCGAGGGTCGTACCGATGCGCGCGCCGGCTTCGTACAGCAGGAGCAGGCGCTCCTGCACCCCTTCCACCTCGCCGGCGAGCGCGGTCAGTTCGGTGGTGTCCCGCAGGGTGGCGACCGTCCCCGAAGGACCTCCGTGCTCGCCGGTGGGCCGCAGACTCACGGCGAGCAGGCGGTCGCCGGCCACGCACACCTTGTCCGTGGCGGCACGGCGTGAGGCCAGGAGGCCGGCGGTGGCGGCGTCCAGGCCCAGATCCGTTACGGCGCGCCCTTCCGCGTCCGGGGGCAGGCGGAGCAGCCGGCCGGCCTCGTCGTTGGCCAGCAGCAGCCGACCGTCGCCGCCGACGATGAGGACGCCTTCGCGGACGGCGTGCAGCACCGCGTCGTGGTGCTCGTACAGCCGCGCCAGTTCGGCCGGATCCATCCCGCGGGTCTGCCGCCGCAGCCGCCTGCTGATGAGGACCGCGCCACCGGAGGCCAGGGCCACCGCCACGGCGGCGGAACCGAGGAGCACCGGCAGCTGCCGGCCCACCGCGCCCTGCACCCGCTCGACCGTGATCCCGGCCGCGACCGTACCCGCGAACGAGCCGTCCGCCCGGCGGACGGGAGACAGGGACAGTACGGAGACACCGGACGTCGTCTCCGCCGTACGCGTGACGGGCTCGCGCGGCGGCTCTCCGCTGCCGACCACGTGCTCCCCGATGAGGGAGGCGTCCCGGTGGGTGTACCGGGTCCCGTCCGGCGCGTACACGACCACCAGGTCCACGTCGGCGCCCCGCCTGGTGTCCTCGGCCCACTTCTGCAGAGCGGCGGTGGGGTCCCGGCCGTCCAGCGCCGGCACGATCGCCGGTGAGTGGGCGAACGCCTCGGCGACGGCGCGGGTGCGCAGTACGGCCGCCTGCATGCTCTCGCGACGCCCCTGGACGATGTGCGACACCACTGCCGCGGCAACCAGCAGGACCACGAAGACCAGCAGCAGCACAAACACCTGCCCGGCGACGGTGCGCACGCTGAACAGGGATCGGAGGGGCGGGGCCGGGTGCCGGGACGGCGCGTCCCCGCCGGACGACGCGGATCGGTCGAATCGGCCCATACCGCCATTCTGGCCTCGTTACGGCCTTCCGGCGACGGCGGCTCGGCAGGCGGGACCGATGTGGCCGTCAGCCTCTCCGGAGAGGCGACGCCGCACATGTGAGGTCACCTCACACGGGGTTACGCCCCCTCAGCCGACGGGGAGGCGGTCCCGTACGGAGCCCGCCGCCGACTGGACGGTGTGCGCCGCGCCGGAGACGGCCGATCCCACATCGCGCCCGGCCCGGCGGGCGCCACGTCGGCCGGACGACGCCGCGGCGCGCGAGCGGTACGCCAACGACGGCTTCCCGTGCGTGTCCGCGGCGGCGAGCAACAGCCCGCCGAACAGGGACATGTTCTTGACGAACTGGACCCGCTGACGGACCCGCTCGTCGGGGTCCTCGGTCTTCCACCAGGCGTGCCCCGCGATCGTCGTGGGCACGAGCGAAGCGGCCAGGGCGAGGGCGGAGGCGCGCGGGAACCGGCCGATGGAGAGCAGGAAACCGGCTCCCACCTGGACGGCGCTGTTGATCTGCACGAGCCGCACCGTGTCGTCCGGAAGCCGCGGGACCCGTTCCGCCACTGGCTGGGCCACCGGGCCTGCGGCGGGAGCCACGGCATGCGGGTCGCGCATGGTGCGCAGCCCGCCCGAGACGAAGGCGGAGGCGAGCAGGGGGCGAGCGGCTTTCCTCAGAATAGGCATGCCGTCCGCGTGCCCCGAGTTGGGGCGCTCACGCCTGCCGCGTCACCCGAGGAAGCTCAGCCGGACCTGGCGGTCGGGGTTGTCCTTGTTGGTGTCGACCAGGCAGACGGACTGCCAGGTGCCCAGTTCCAGGCGGCCGCCGATCACCGGCAGCGTGGCGTGCGGGGGTACGAGAGCCGGGAGTACGTGGTCGCGGCCGTGGCCGGGGGTGCCGTGGCGGTGCTGCCAGCGGTCGTCGGCGGGGAGCAGGGTGTGCAGCGCGGCGAGGAGGTCACTGTCGCTGCCGGCGCCCGTTTCCAGGATCGCGATACCGGCCGTCGCGTGCGGGACGAACACGTTGAGCAGGCCGTCCTTGCCCCGTGCCGCCTGCTCGAGGAACTGCTCGCAGTCGCGGGTCAGGTCGGCGACGGTCTCGCCCGTGCCGGTGCTGACGTTCAGGATGCGGGTGGTGAAGGCGTCGGACATGCCTCCATCATGCACACGGCTACGCGCCCGGCAGGGTGTCCAGGTCCGGCTGGACCTCGACCGTGCATTCGGCGTCCTCCGGGCCGACGCCCTCCATGTCGCGCCAGACACAGATGCGCACGTGGTGGACGCCCGAGCCCTCGTGGTCCCACTCGGTCGCAAGGTCACGCACCACCACCGCCGCCACGAATTCGGCGTCCTCGGGCTGGGTGGCGGTGGTGATGGTGCCCTTGTAGCGGGCCCCCAGAGGGCGCCAGCCGGCGCTTCCGGCGGGGGCGTCCACCCGGTACACGTAATCGACGGTGGTCATTTCGGCACCGTACCCACAAAGGCGGGAAGTACGTGGGGCCGGGAAGATCCGTACCGTCGGCCCTGTTAGTAGAAATATGAACAATATAGGGGTGCGGGACGTGGATGTGGTCGTCATCGGTGCCGGCCAGGCCGGTCTGTCCAGCGCGTACCATCTGCGGCGCGCGGGCCTGGAGCCCGGCCGCGACTTCGTCGTGCTCGACCACGCCCCGCACCCGGGCGGCGCGTGGCAGTTCCGGTGGCCCTCCCTGACGTACGGCAAGGTCCACGGGATGCACGCCCTGCCCGGCATGGAGCTCACCGGCGCCGACGCGGGCCGCCCCTCGTCGGAGGTCGTCGCGGAGTACTTCGCGGCGTACGAGCGGACCTTCGGGTTGCGGGTCCACCGGCCCGTCGATGTGTCCGCGGTGCGCGAAGGAGAGGGCGGGCGGCTGCTCGTCGAGACGTCGGCGGGCGGCTGGTCGGCGCGGGCCCTGATCAACGCCACGGGCACGTGGGACCGGCCCTTCTGGCCCCGGTACCCCGGCCAGGAGACCTTTCGCGGGCGGCAGCTGCACACCGCGGACTACCCGGGGCCGCGGGAGTTCGCCGGACAGCGGGTGGTCGTCGTGGGCGGCGGGGCCTCCGGCGTACAGCACCTGATGGAGATCGCCGCCGTCGCCGCCGGGACCACCTGGGTGACACGGCGCGCGCCGGTCTTCCGCGACGGCCCTTTCGGCGAGGACCAGGGGCGGGCCGCGGTCGCGCTCGTCGACGAGCGGGTGCGGCGGGGGCTGCCGCCGCGGAGCGTCGTGTCGGTGACCGGGCTGCTCGTGACGGAGGCGGTCGCGCGGGCCCGCGCGGAGGGCGTGCTGGACCGGCTGCCGATGTTCGACAGCATTACGCCGAACGGGGTGGCCTGGGCCGACGGGCGCACGGTCGACGCCGATGCCATCCTGTGGGCCACCGGATTCCGTCCCGCGATCAACCACCTCGCGCCGCTCAGGCTGCGTGAGCGGGGCGGCGGCATCCGCGTGGAGGGCACGCGGGCGGCGAACGACGAGCGGATCCACCTGGTGGGGTACGGACCGTCGGCCAGCACCATCGGGGCCAACCGGGCGGGACGGGCGGCCGTACGGGGGATCACGCGGCTGCTGGAGCGGCGGAAGGTTGCCGAGGCGGCCGGAGCCGTGGTCGCGGAGCCGGTTGCGGTCGGCGGCTGAGGTCGCCTCAGCCGCCGTTCTTGCTCGTGCCCCTGCGGTTCGCGTTGAACTCCTCGACGTTCTTGCGCTGTTCGGCGTAGCTCGCGGTGAAGCGCGTGTCCCCGGGCGCGACGGTGACGAAGTACAGCCAGTCCCCCGGCGGCGGGTCGAGGGTCGCGTTCATCGCCTGGCCGCCCGGGTTGCCGATCGGCGTGGGCGGCAGGCCGGGACGCTTGTACGTGTTGTACGGGGTCTTGATCCTCGTGTCCGCGTGCGTCGTGTCGAGGGTCGAGCGCCTCAGCGCGTAGTTGAGCGTCGAATCCATCTGGAGCGGCATGCCCCGTGCCAGCCGGTTGTCGATCACGCGCGCCACCTTGCCCATGTCCTCGGCCGTATCGGCTTCCGCCTGCACGATGCTGGCGATGACGACGTTCCGGTAGGACGCGGGAGTGGCGCCGAACTGCTTGCCCGCCGTGTTGACCATGTACGAGAGCAGGCTCGCCGGCGTCGTCTTCTCGTCGACGGGATAGGTGGCAGGGAAGAGGAAGCCCTCTGGGTTCCCCCTGGCCGTGCGCGGCAGCCTCAGCTTCGCCGTGGCCGCCGCCTTCTCGGTGGTTCGGGGCGCGACGCCGAGCGCCTTGTCGACCGCGGCGTACACCTGGGAGGACCGCCACCCTTCCGGGACCAGCAGGGTCCGTGGCTCGCGCCGCTCCTCCCCGAGCAGCAGCAGCGGCACCAGGACCGCGGCGGTCGCCACGGTGGCGGCCATGCCCGCGATCAGCAGCAGCCGGCTGCGGCGCGTCAGGCGGGAGCTGCGCGCGGGCCGTTTCTGTGCGGACTCGTTCTCCATGCGGGCACGCTAACCCGCCCCGGCCGTCGTTCCGGGGATCCCGGGGAGGCAATCCGGCGGTCCCTGGCGGTGCGAACGCACGAACACGGGAGCCTATGTTCGCTCGAACGCGTGGGCGTAGCGCGTTTCGTTGCTCCAGCGACACGTGGCGCAGGATGCTTACGGTGCGCAAGTGACGGGCCGCAGACCGCGACCGCGCGTCCCAAAAGCACGAAGCGCAAGGAGAACCCACGCTCATGAACCTCATCACCGACCTGCTCGCCGGCGCCTTCCACTTCCTGGGCCGGCTGGTCTGACCGAGGTCTCGCCCGGCGAGCCGCTTCTCACCCGTCCCAGGGGAGCGGCGGCGCTGCCGCGTTACGACGCACAGGAAGCACTTGGATGGCGGGAGCTCTCATGTGGCGGCGGGCGACAGCCGGGCGTCCCTGCGCACGAGGGCGGCGTACCGGCCGTTCCGTGCGAGCAGTTCTTCGTGCGTGCCGCGCTCGACGGTCGTTCCGCCGTCGAGGACGACGATCTGGTCGGCGTCCCTGACCGTGGAGAGCCGGTGCGCGATGGTGATGGTCGTACGGCCCGCCGAGAGCGCGTCGATGGCCTGCTGCACGGCGTGTTCGGTACGGGTGTCGAGCGCGCTCGTCGCCTCGTCGAGGATGAGGACGGGCGGGTCGCGCAGGATGGTCCGGGCGATCGCCAGGCGCTGCTTCTCGCCGCCGGAGAAGCGGTATCCGCGCTCGCCGACCAGCGTGTCGTACCCGTCGGGCAGTGAGGCGATGTGGTCGTGGATCTGGGCGGCCTGGGCGGCCGCGCGCAGTTCCTCGTCGGTCGCGTCCGGTTTGGCGAAGCGCAGGTTCTCGGCGACGGAGGCGTGGAAGAGGTACGTCTCCTGGGAGACCACGCCGACGGCGCGGGCCAGCGTGTCGAAGTCCAGGTCGCGCACGTCGACGCCGTCCAGAGTGACGCCGCCGCCCGTCACGTCGTACAGCCGGGGCACCAGGTAGCTGAGGGTGCTCTTGCCGGAGCCCGTGGGGCCGACGATCGCCAGACTGCCGCCCGCCGGGACGGTGACGTCGATTCCGGTGAGGGTGGGTCCGTTCTTCTCGTCGTACGTGAAGTGGACGTCGTCGAAGCGCACTTCCCCGCGGATCTTCTCCAGTTGAACCGGCTTCTCGGGCTCGGTGATGTCCACCGGCAGGTCGAGGTACTCGAAGATCCGCTGGAAGAGTGCGAGCGAGGTCTGCATCTGCACGCCGGTCGACAGGAGGCTCACGGCCGGCCGGAAGAGGCCCTGCTGGAGCGAGACAAACGCGACGAGCGTACCCAGCGAGACGGCCGCCCCGCCGGTCTGCATGGTCAGGCCGGCCGCCCAGTAGATGACAGCGGGCATGGCGGCCATGACGATGCCGATGGTGGACATCCGCCAGCGCCCGGCCATGTTGGAGCGCACCTCGAGGTCGACCAGACGCTCGGACTCGTCGGCGAAGGACTTGGTCAGGGAGTCGGCGCGGCCCATGGTGCGGCCGAGCAGGATGCCGCTGACCGACAGCGACTCGGTGACGGTGGCGGCCATCGAGGCCATCTGTTTCTGCCGCTGCGTGGTGATCCGCTTGCGCTCGCGGCCGACCCGCCGGCTGATCCATACGAAGACCGGCAGCAGGAGCAGGGAGACGACGGTGAGCCGCCAGTCGAGGGCCAGCATCGCGACGACCGTGGCCACGACCGAGGTGAGGTTCGAGACCAGCGAGGTGGCCGTGGAGGTCACCGTCGCCTGCATGCCGCCGATGTCGTTGGCGATACGGGACTGCACCTCACCGGTGCGGGTCCTGGTGAAGAACGCGAGCGGCATGCGCTGGAGCTGGGCGTAGACGGCGGTGCGCAGGTCGTGCATGACGCGCTGGCCGACCGTCGTGGAGATCAGGGTCTGGAGTACGCCGAAGACGCTCGTCACCACGGCGGTCAGGATCATGCCGAGGGCGAGCAGGCTCAGTAGCCCCGTCCGGCCCTGCGGGATCGCGGTGTCGAGGATCTCCCTGAGCATGAACGGGGAGGCGACGGCGACGAGGGAAGAGGCGGCGACGAGCAGGCCGACCACGGCCAGCCGGCCCCGGTAGGGCCGGAAGAGCCTGAGGATGCGGCGTACTTGCGCGGGCTCCTCCGGCTGGGCTGGATCGCGGGCCGGGGGTGTCCACGTGGGTCGGTCGGGATGCATGGGCTCCTTCGCGAGGGTGAGATGACGGACCTTATGAGAGCCTAGCTCATTGTTACCTTCACTCACAATGACCGTATTCACAATGAGCACAGTCCTGATATTGTTCCCGGTATGAGCACCTCAGACGCCGATGGCCTGCTGGCCGAGCAGCTCCTCCGGCTGACGCGCCGGCTTCACCGGATCCAGCGTCAGCAGATGGAGCCGATCGGCATCACTCCCGCCCAGTCACGCCTGTTGCGCACCGTTTCGCACTACGACCTGCACGACGAGCCGCCGAGGATGGCCGACCTGGCCAGGCGCCTGGATGTGGTCCCCCGCGCCGTGACCACGCTCGTGGACAGCCTGGAGACGAGCGGCCGGGTGCGCCGGGTGCCCGATCCCACCAACCGCCGCGTCATAAGGATCGAGCTCACCGACACCGGCCGCGCCACGCTCCGGGCCCTGCGCAACGCGCGCCGCGACGCCGCGGAGGACATCCTGGCCCCATTGACCACCGAGCAGCGCGAAGAGCTCGGGGGCCTGCTGTCCGCTCTGGTCGACGGGATGCCGGAGCGCCGCTGCTGAACCGAGGGGGACCTGGATGCCGCCACTGGAGCCCGAGCCCGGATCACCGCGCCCCACGGGCGCCCACGGCCCCGCGCCCGACCGGGTGCCCGACGGCCTGGCCGGGGGCACACCCGAGCCACTGCGTGGCGAGCTGACCGGACTCCTCGGCGCGCACAAGGTGCTGTGGAAGGTCTCCGACCTCGTGCGGTACGCGTCCGACGCCAGCCCGTACCGCTTCGTCCCGCGGGTCGTCGTGGTCGCCGAGGACATCGGCGACATCTCGGCGGTGTTGTCGTACGCCCACGACAGGGGCCGCGAGGTCGTCTTCCGGGCGGCGGGGACCTCGCTCAACGGCCAGGCCCAGGGCGAGGACATCCTGGTCGACGTACGCCGCCACTGGGCGGGCATCGAGGTCCTGGACGGCGGCGCGCGGGCCCGCGTGCGGCCGGGCACCACGGTCGTACGGGCCAACGCCTCCCTCGCGCGCCACGGCCGCGTCCTCGGACCCGACCCGGCGAGCGCCATCGCCTGCACGATCGGCGGTGTCGTCGCGAACAACGCGTCCGGCATGACGGCGGGCACCACCCGTAACTCGTACCGCACGGTGGCCTCCCTCACCTTCGTGCTGCCGAGCGGCACGGTCGTCGACACGGCGGACCCGGCGGCCGACGAGGAACTGGCGCGCGCCGAGCCCGGCTTGTGCGCGGGGCTGTTGGATCTCAAGGCGGAAATCGAGGCGGACGCGGAGCTGACCGCCCGGATCCGCGCCAAGTACGAGATCAAGAACACCAATGGCTACCGGCTCGACGCCTTCCTCGACGGCGCGACGCCCGTGGAGATCTTGCGCGGCCTGATGGTCGGCTCCGAGGGCACCTTCGGCTTCATCTCCGAGGTCGTGTTCGACACGTTGCCGCTGGACCGCAGGCTGTCCACCGCGCTGCTCTTCTTCCCCACGCTGTCCGCCGCGGCAGCCGCTGTCCCGCGCTTCAACGACGCGGGTGCGGCCGCCGTCGAGCTGATGGACGGAAATACGCTGCGCGCGTCCGTGAGCGTGGAGGGCGTACCGGCGGACTGGGCCCGGCTGCCCAGGGAGACGACGGCGCTGCTGGTGGAGTTCCGGGCGCCCGACGAGGCGCGTCTCGAGGCGTACGAACGGGCGGCGGCGGAGGCGCTGACGGGACTCCGGCCGATCGCGCCGGTCGCGTCGGTGACCAATGCGTTCACCCGGGACGCCAGGGCGATCGCGGGGTACTGGAAGGCCCGCAAGGCCTTCGTCACGGCGGTCGGCGGCGCCCGCCCCGCCGGCACGACCCTGATCACCGAGGACTTCGCCGTACCCCCGTCGCGGCTCGCCGAGGCCTGCGAGGCGCTGCTGCGACTCCAGGCGCGGCACGGGTTCGACGCGGCCGTGGCCGGTCACGCGGCGCACGGCAATCTGCACTTCCTGCTGGCCTTCGACGCCGCCGACCCCACGGACGTGGCGCGGTACGCCGCCTTCATGGACGAGTTCTGCCGGCTGACCGTCGAGTGCTTCGACGGCTCACTCAAGGCCGAGCACGCCACCGGCCGAAACATCGCGCCCTTCCTGGAGCTGGAGTGGGGACCGAAGGCGACGAGACTGATGTGGCGTACGAAGCAGGTCATCGACCCCGCCGGAGTGCTCGCCCCGCGCATCGTCCTGGACCGCGACCCGAAGGCGCATCTGCGCGGTCTCAAGACGATCCCCCGGGTGGAGCTGATCGCCGACCCGTGCATCGAGTGCGGTTTCTGCGAACCGACGTGTCCCAGCGCCGACCTGACGACCACGCCGCGCCAGCGCATCGCGCTGCGCCGGGAGATGACGCGCCAGCCCGCCGGTTCGCCGGTTCAGACCGGCCTCCTCGACGCGTACGGGTACGACGCGGTGGACACCTGCGCCGGGGACTCGACGTGCAGGCTCGCATGCCCCGTCGGCATCGACACCGGCGCGCTGATGAAGGACTTCAGGCACCGCCGGCACTCCCCGCGCGAGGAACGGATCGCGGCGCTGACCGCCGAGCACTTCGGGGCGGTCGAGGCCTCGGCGCGCCTCGCGGTGGCGGCCGGGGAGCGCGTGAGCGACCGGCTCCTCCAGTCGGTCACGCGTCTGGCCCGTAAGGCCGTACGCCCCGGCCTGGTGCCGGAGTGGCTGCCGGAGATCCCCGGCGCCGCGGCCAAGCCCCTCCCCCGCACCTCGCGCACGGGCGCCCACGCCGTCTACTACCCGGCCTGCGTGAACCGCATCTTCGGCGAGCCCCGGCGCTATTGGGGCCGCTCGCTCCCGCAGGCCGTGGTCGCCGTGTCGGAGCGCGCCGGAAGGCCGGTGTGGATCCCCGGCGACGTCACGGGCACGTGCTGCGCGACGATCTGGCACTCGAAGGGCTACCGCGCGGGCGCCGCCGTCATGGCGAACCGCGTCGTCGAGGCCGCCTGGGGCTGGACGGCGGGCGGTTCGCTGCCGCTGGTCGTGGACGCGTCCTCCTGCACGCTGGGGCTCGCCCACGAGGTGGTGCCCCATCTCACCGACGCCAACCGGGAGCTGCACGCGGAGCTGACGGTCGTCGACTCGGTCGTATGGGCCGCCGACGAGCTGCTCCCCCGCCTGTCGGTGCTGCGCACGGCGGACACGGCGGTTCTCCATCCCACCTGCTCCATGCGGCACTTGGGCGACGAGGAGCAGCTGCGTACCGTCGCGCAGGCGTGCGCACGGGAGGTCGTCGTGCCGGACGACGTACGTTGCTGCGCCTTCGCCGGGGATCGCGGGATGCTGCACAAGGAGCTGACCGAATCGGCGACGGCGCGGGAGGGCGCGGAGGTCGGGGCGCGCGAGTACGACGCGTATCTCTCCGCGAACCGGATGTGCGAGGTGGGCATGGAGCGGGCCACGGGGCGTGGCTACCGGTCCGTGCTGCTGGAGCTGGAGCGCGTGACGCGCCCAGTGACCTGACGACTCGTCAAAAATATTCGCCCGACTGCTGTTTCCCGCCGTCATGGCTCTGGGAACCGCTGGATCCCCGCGCTACCCTCCGCCGCATGATTTCCACGGTTGTCTGGAGTACCGGCAACGTCGGCCGCGCGGCCGTCCGTGCCGTCGACGCCCATCCGGCGCTGAAGCTCGCGGCCGTTCTCGTGCACAACCCCGCCAAGGTGGGCCGCGACGCGGGTGATCTCGGCGGCCTCGGCCGCGAGCTGGGCGTGCCGGCGACCGACGACATCGACGCGGTCCTGGCCGCCGGCCCCCGGGCCGTGGTGTACGCGGCCTCGGGCGACATCCGCCCCGACGAGGCCCTCGCGGACATCGTCAGGGCGATCCGGGCCGGAGCGGTGGTCGTCACTCCCGCGTTGTACGCGCTGTACGACCAGCGCAACGCCCCGCCGGAACTGCGCGAGCCGGTGCTTGCCGCCGTCGCGCAGGGCGGCGGCTCGCTGTTCGTCTCCGGTGTCGACCCCGGCTGGGGCAACGACGTACTGCCCCTGCTGATCAGCGGCCTCGGCACCACAGTGGACGTGATCCGCTGCCAGGAGATCTTCGACTACTCCACCTACGACCAGCCCGACTCGGTCCGCTACCTGGTCGGCATGGGCCAGCCCATGGACTACGAGCCGCTCATGCTCGCCCCGACGGTCCCCTCCATGGTGTGGGGCGGGCAGATACGGCTGATGGCCAGGGCACTGGGCGCCGAACTCGACGAGATCCGCGAGACTCTGGACCGGCGCGCGCTCGATGCCACGGTCAGCACACGGACCATGGGCGAGTTCGAGGCCGGGACCCAGGGCGCGGTCCGGTTCGAGGTGCAGGGCATCGTCGGGGGCGAGCCCCGCATCGTCATCGAGCACGTCACCCGCATCCACCCGTCCTGCGCTCCCGACTGGCCGGTACCGCCCGGCGGAGCGGGAGCCCACCGGGTCGTGATCGAGGGTCGCCCACGCATCGAGGTCACGGTCGAGGCCACCGACGAGGGCGAGAACCGGTCGGCGGGCGGCAACGCCACTGCGGTCGGCAGGCTGGTGGGCGCCATCGACTGGCTGGTGGACGCGAAGCCCGGTCTGTACGACGCGCTCGACGTTCCGCTGCGCCCCGCAGTCGGCAAGCTCACAAGGAGCCAACGATGAACATCGACGTCCCCGAGGGCAGAAACGCGATCGAGTACGTGTGGGGCGAGATGGTCCCCGGCATCGGGATCGCCGCCTCGGACTTCTCCCTTGCGGTGTACGCCCATACAACCCTGGGACTGCGCGAGTTCGAGGCCGCCCGGCTGCGGATCGCCCAGATCAACGGGTGCGCCTTCTGCCTGGACTGGCGGACCGAACGCGACGGCCGGAAGGTCGAGGAGGAGTTCGCCGAGGCGGTGACGCGGTGGCGCACCACCGACGCCTTCGACGACCGCACCCGCCTGGCCGCCGAGTACGCCGAGCGGTACGCCCTGGATCACCACGGCCTCGATGACGAGTTCTGGACGCGGATGACGGCGTCGTACAGTCAGACCGAGATCGTGGAACTGACCATGAGCATCGGGTCCTGGCTGGCGTTCGGCCGGCTCAACCGGGTGCTGGGCCTCGACACGGTGTGTGTGCTGCCCGGGCACTGAGGTGGCTCCGGGGCCGCTCGGTGAGTCCGGCCGGCCCCGGCGGCCATCGCTACAGGTCGGCAGCGATGATCCTTTCGATGTTGCGCTCGGCGAGCGCCGTGATGGTGACGAACGGGTTGACGCTGGCGTTGCCGGGGATCAGTGAGCCGTCGATGACGTACAGGCCGGGGTGGCCGTGAAGACGGCCGTAGTTGTCGGTGGCCCTGTCCAGCACCACGCCGCCGAGCGGGTGGTACGTGAGGTGGTCGCCCCAGATCTTGTACGCGCCGAAGAGGTCGGTCCGGTAGATCGTCCCCTCCTTCGCGTTGATCTTGTCGAAGATCGTCTTGGCGGCATCGATGGACGGCTGTTTCCAGGCCGTCTGCCAGTTCAGGTCGGCCTTGCCCGTCGCGGCGTTGTACGAGAACTCGGCGCGGTGCGGGTTCTTGGTGATCGACAGGTAGAACGAGGCGTACGTCTCGATCCCGGTGGGCAGCGGGGCCACCTCGGCGAACGCGCCGCCCGCGTCCCAGTTGTCGATGCCGGCCGTGGGCATGGACGCCTGGAGCTTGCCCGTGGCGTCCCACATGTGGTTGGCGCGCCCGCACATGACGTTGCCGTTGTCGCCCCAGCCCTTGCCGACCTCGCTGTTCAGGCCGGGCAGCGCCCCGATGGTCTTCAGCCTGGTCAGCAGCTTGCTGGTGCCGACACTGCCGGCCGCGAAGAACACCCGGTCGGCCGTCACGCTCTTGGTGGCCGTGGTGTCACCGCTGGTGTTGATCTGGTCGATGAGGACCGTGTAGCCGCCGCCGGACGCCGGGGCGACCGAAGTGACCTTGTGCAGCGGCGAGATGGCGACTTTGCCGGTCGCCCTCGCCCGGGCGAGGTAGGTCTGCTGGAGGGACTTCTTGCCGTAGTTGTTGCCGTAGAGGACCTCGCCCACCAGCGCCGACTTGGGGACGGCGCCGGCCGCCTCCTGCTTCATGTAGTCCCAGTCGTACACGTTGGGTACGAAGACGAAGGGGAAGCCGGAACGCTGCGCGTGCTTGCGGCCGACCCTCGCGTACTGGTAGCAGGCGGCGCTCTCCCACCAGGCGGGGTCGACATGGCTGACGCCGAGTCCGGCGTTGGCGCGCGGGTAGTAGACGTCGTACATCTCGGCGGCGTTCACCGACGGAAGGACGCCGCCGAAGTTCTCACGTCTCGGGGTGACGGCCATGCCGCCGTTGACCAGCGAGCCGCCGCCGACGCCGCGGCCCTGGTAGACGGTGATGCCGCTGAAGTCCTCGGCGTCCAGGATCCCGGTGTGGCGGGGGATGTCCTTGTCGAGCGGGAAGCCGAGGAAGTTACTGAGGGGCTGTTTGGTCTTCGTACGGAGCCAGAAGGAGCGGTAGTCCGGCTTGGTCGTATTGGCGAAGATCCTGCCGTCCGGGCCTGGGGTGTCCCAGGACATCCCCATCTCGATCATGTGCACGTCGACGCCCGCCTGGGCGAGACGCAGTGCGGCGACCGAGCCGCCGTATCCGGTGCCGATCACCAGCACCGGCACGTGGGCGCCGGGGGCGATGGGCGCGGCGGCTTTCAGCGGAGCTGCGGCGGCGGGACCACCGAGCGCAACGGCCCCCAGAATAGAACCAGTTCCTGCGATGAACGTGCGACGCGAGACTCTCTTCGTACTGGCATCACGCTTTGCAGTGTTACCCATGTGACGTTCCTCACTTCGAGGTGAACGGAAACAGGTTCTACTGCCGCCGGCATGCGAAGTCACGACATACTTATCAGTAATTTGCGCCGAAGCCGGGCCCGGCGCACGGGACGCCGGGCCTTCAACTCGCGCGTATCGGACGCCTCCTTGCCCGGCCCGCGCGCGGATCAGCAGCGCCGCCGGTCCTCCGTCACCGTGCCCTGCGCCGTCTTCAGGCTCCGGTCGTAGCAGCCCGCCGTCCCGTACAGCCGGTAGCGCTCGCCCGAGGTGCCGACCGCGTGCCGCTGGTCGCGCGGGACGTTCGCGGTGTACGTCGCGTCGCCCTCGTACGCGTCGTCCAGCCGCGACCAGGACACCCGCTTCCCGGCGCGCTCCGTGGAGGCGTCCGCGCGGTCGCCGAGCGCGAGTACGGTCCGCAGCCGGTCACCGGCGCCGAGCGTCGTCGTCCCGTCCATCGTGTAGGTGCGGTGGACGTGCGCGACGGCGGCCGGGCCGCGGCCGTCGGTCGTGACGCTCTCCCTGTCCGTCCACCTGCCCTTGAGCGCGTCGAGGTTCTCGCCGTCCGTCCAGCGGTGGACGGAGGTGTTGGCCAGCGTGCGGTCGACGGTGGTGACGACGCGTCCGTGCGAGGTGTTCACGTGGCCGGAGACGGTGAGCCGGTGCCCGCCCCTGGTGTCGAGGCGGTGTTCCCGACCTGCCGTGTACGCCGACGAGTTGGCCGGCGCGCCGTTGTCGTGCCTGGTCAGCGCGCCGGTGACGACCTCGCTCCCCTTGTCCTGCCACACCAGCACATTGACCGGGGTGCTCCAGCCGGTCTGCCCCTCGGGGACACCGACGACGGAGACCTCCACGCGGTGCGGGCGGCCGTCGTTGAGCCGGGCCGCGAAGGGCGTCAGGTCGTACTGGATGGGCTTGATGTCGAAGGCGCGCGGGCCGGGTATCACGTACCAGAGGAAGGGGTTGGACCAGCCGCCCGTCCAGACCGTCGGGAACGGCGCGGCGATGCCCGCGAGCTGCCCGTCGACCTTGATCTGCACCTCGCGGTAGGGACCGTCCGGTGTCCTGCAGGAGTACGGCGCCTCCTCGGGCACGGACAGGTACCAGTACTCCTCGCAGCCGCCGCCCGAGCCGGTCGCGTACACCTCGGCGAGGATGCGCTCGGAGTTGCGCGGGGTCGTGAGGGAATCCCCGTCGAGGGTGAGGACGCGGTCGGGTGTGGCGGCCGGCCCGGTGCGGCCTTCGGCGGCGTAGAAGGTCAGGGTCACCCTGACGTCGATGACGCCGGTGTAGGTCTCGTTGACGACATTGCCGATGAGCATCTCGACGGGCTGTTCGCGGCGCAGGGTGTCGCTGTACCGCGTGACGTCCTTCTCCACGGACCAGGTGATGCCTTCGGGCGAGGGCTGCGGGGTGGAGGTGCGCAGTACTTCGACGCCGCCGATGTGCAGGTGTCCGAGCCGGTCGTACTGCCGCCCGGCGACCTTGCCTTCGAGGCGGAGCACCACCTTGCTCCAGCGGTCGCCGCAGCCCTTCGGGGGCGCGTATCCGCCCTTGTACGGGGTGAAGTCGCGGAACTGGGCCTGCGCGACCGTCACTTGGCACGACCGGGTGCCGGGGGTGGTGACGGGCGGCGCCGCGGCGACCGGATCGTGCCAGTCGCGGCCGAACTCGTCCGGCGGCTCGACGGCTGTCCCCGGCGCGGGCGCCGGGGTCGCCGCGCCGGCCGGACCGGCCCCGAACACCGATCCGGCGGCCAGCGCCAAGCCGACGAGCATGTGCATGACCTTCTGTCGTTTCATGCGTCAGGAGTGAAGCGTGGGTCGGCCGGGGGCGCCAGAGCGAGATGTTCGATCTTGGCGTGTTCTGTGTCCCGGCACCCATAAATCGATTGCCTTTTCCGGGGGAAAAACGCGAACCTTGCACGGTTTCACCCAGTACACCGAACCGTGGGACGTTATGCAGATTCGTGATCTTCCGTATCCCGATCCGGGCGTCCCCGACGTACGGTCCGGGCCCCGATTCCTCTACTGGCTCGGGCGGAACCAGCTCGGCGGGCAGCTGAAGTCGCTCTGCTGGGGGCTGCTGCACCAGTGCGGCGTCGCCGGTCTGCCGCTGGGTGTGGGTCTCGCCGTGCAGGCCGTCGTCGACGGATCCGGCGGCGGGCTGGCGTTCGCCGCCGCGCTGATCGCCCTGCTGGGTGTGGCCGTCGCCCTCGGCGACACCATGCTGCACAGGACCGCCGTCACCAACTGGATCACCGCCGCCGCCCGGGTGCAGCAGCTGCTGGCCCGCAAGACGGCGGAGCTGGGCTCGGCGCTGACCCGGAGGGTCGCGGCGGGCGAGGTCGTCGCGGTCTCCACCGGCGACGTCGAGAAGATCGGCTGGTTCGTCGAGGCGCTCTCGCGCTTCGCGGCGGCCGCTCTCACCCTCGTCGTGGTGTGCGTGGGGCTGCTGCTCTACCAGCCGGCGCTCGGCATCGTTGTGGCGATCGGGGTGCCCGTACTGGCGCTGGCCGTACTGCCGTTGCTGCCGAAGGCGACCCGGCGGGCCGACGCCCAGCGCGAGGTGGCGGGCAAGGCCACCGAGCTGGCGTCCGACACCGTCGCCGGCCTGCGCGTCCTGCGCGGCATCGGCGGCGAGGAACTGTTCCTCGGCCGCTACCGCGACGCCTCGCAGGAGGTACGCAAGGCGGCCGTGCGCAGCGCCCGCATGTGGGCGCTCATCTCCGCCGTCCAGGTGCTGCTGCCCGGCACCCTGCTGATCACGGTGGTGCTGTACGGCGCGAAGCTCACGCTCGACGGACGGATCGCGGTCGGGGAGCTGGTCACCGTCTACAGCGCGGTGACGCTTCTGCTCTACCCTCTGCGGCACTTCGAGGAGATCGCCATGGCGTACTCCTTCTCGCGGCCCTCCGCCAAGCGGGCCGCGCGGGTGCTGTCGCTGGAACGCACGGCGTACACCACGGGCGCCGAGGCGCCGGATTCCGCCGCCGGGGAAGCCCCCGCCGGTGACCTGTACGACCCGGCCACCGGACTGCTCGCGCCGGCGGGCAGGCTCACCGCGGTGGTCTGCGGCGACCCCGACCTGGCGGGCGTGCTGGCGGAGCGCCTCGGCGGCCATGCCACCTCGGAGGCCGCCACCGGCCCGGACGCGGCCGCGGGCGAGAGGCAGCCTTCGGCGCTGCTCGGCGGAGTGGCTCTCGACGACCTGCCACTGATCACGGCACGGGGCGCCGTCCTGGTCCAGGACAAGGACCCGGTGCTGCTCTCCGGCACGCTGAGCGAGCTGCTCGACGTACCCGCGTCGGGGAACGTGTCGGCGGCGGACGCGCTGGACGCGGCCCAGTGCGACGACGTACTGGCGGCGCTCGCCCAGGCGTCGGCGGACAGCACGGACGACCCGATGCGCACCCGGATCACGGAACGCGGGCGGTCGCTCTCCGGCGGCCAGCGTCAGCGCCTGGCGCTGGCCCGCTCGCTGGTGACCGACCCGCAGGTGCTCGTCCTGGACGAGCCGACCTCGGCCGTCGACTCGCACACCGAGGCGCGGGTCGCGGCCGGCGTGAAGCGGCTGCGCAAGGGCCGTACCACCGTCGTCTTCGCCTCGTCGCCGCTGGTGCTCGACCAGGCCGACCGGGTGGTACTCGTCCACGAGGGCGAGGCCGCCGCGGTCGGCGTGCACCGCGAACTGCTGCACACCGACCCGCGGTACCGCGCGGTCGTCACCCGCGAGACGGACGCCGAGAGCGCCGCGACGGCGCGGACCACGAAACAGGCCGTACGGGAAGAAATCGAGGAATCCGCATGAGGGGCGTGGCTCCACCGGCGTACGACCCGGCGGCACCGGAGTCGGCGACGACCCTGCCTGTCGGCAGTCCCGCGACCGTACGGACCTACGTGCGCGAGCTCATGAGGCGGCACCGCCGGGCGTTCACCGTGGTCGTGACGCTCAACGCGGTCGCCGTCGTCGCCTCGATGGCGGGCCCCTACCTCCTGGGCTCGCTCGTCGAGGACCTGGCGGACGGGGCACGCGAACTCCATCTGGAGCGTACGGCGGCGGTGTTCGCGGTCGCCGTCGTCGTCCAGACGCTCTTCACCGGCCAGATGCGCCTGCGGGCGGCGATGCTCGGCGAGGAGATGCTGGCCGACCTGCGCGAGGACTTCCTCGTACGGTCGGTCGGCCTGCCGCCGGGGGTGCTGGAGCGGGCGGGCACCGGCGATCTGCTGTCGCGCATCACCACGGACATCGACCGGCTGGCGAACGCGATGCGTGAGGCCGTGCCGCAGCTCGCGATCGGTGTGGTGTGGGCAGGGCTGCTGATCGGTGGCCTGGCGGTCACCGCGCCGCCGCTGGCGCTGGCCGTGCTGGTGGCCGTCCCGGTCCTCGTCATCGGCTGCCGCTGGTACTTCAGGCGGGCGCCGTCGGCGTACCGCTCGGAAGCGGCGGGGTACGCGGCGGTCGCCGCGATGCTCGCCGAGACGGTGGACGCCGGCCGGACCATCGAGGCGCACCGCCTCGGCGGCCGCCGGGTGGCCCTGTCGGAGCAGCGGATCAGGGAGTGGACGGCGTGGGAGCGGTACACGCTGTGGCTGCGGTCCGTGCTCTTCCCCGTCGTCAGCGTCACGCACATGACGATCCTGTGCTCGGTGCTGGTGATCGGCGGCGTCTTCGTCCTGGAGGGCTGGATCAACGTCGGCCAGCTGACGACGGGCGCCCTGCTCGCACAGATGCTGGTCGACCCGGTCAACCTCATCCTGCGCTGGTACGACGAGCTGCAGGTCGCGCAGGTGTCGCTGGCCCGGCTCGTCGGCGTACGGGAGATCGAGCCGGACGCCGGTGACGCGCGGGTCGCGCCCGACGGGCGAGCAGTGCGGGCCGACGCGGTGCACTTCGGGTACCGGGCGGATGTCGACGTACTGCACAAGGTGACGCTGGACGTCGCGCCGGGAACGCGAATGGCCCTGGTCGGGCCTTCGGGCGCCGGAAAGTCGACCCTCGGCCGGCTGCTGGCCGGGATCTACGCTCCGCGTACGGGGGAAGTGACGCTGGGCGGCGCGGAGTTGTCGCGGATGCCGGCCGAGCGGGTGCGCGAGCACGTGGCACTGGTCAACCAGGAGCACCACGTCTTCGTCGGGTCCCTGCGCGACAACCTGCTGCTGGCCCGCACGGGCGCGGACGACGCGGAACTGTGGGCGGCGCTCTGCGCGGTCGACGCGGACGGCTGGGCCCGGGCGCTGGACAAGGCCCTCGACACCGAGGTGGGCTCGGGCGGCCACGTGCTCACCCCGGCACAGGCGCAGCAGATCGCACTGGCCCGCCTGGTCCTCGCCGACCCGCACACCCTGGTGCTGGACGAGGCGACCTCGCTGCTCGACCCGCGGGCCGCGCGGCATCTCGAGCGGTCGCTGGCGCGGGTGCTCGACGGCCGTACGGTCGTGGCGATCGCGCACCGGCTGCACACCGCGCACGACGCGGATGTGATCGCGGTGGTCGAGGAGGGCAGAATCAGCGAACTGGGCAGCCACGACGAACTGGTGGCGGCGGACGGCGCGTACGCGGCGCTCTGGCGCTCCTGGCACGGCTAGCGGCGCGGTGACGTGGCGTACGGCACGGCCGACGGCCCCGGTGAAGGGGCCGCGCGGGGCCGCGCCGCACGCCGGTCGGCGGGGCAGGTGTCAGGCCGCCACGCGTACGGGTTTCACCCCCGTCTCGTCGTGGCGGTCCGCCCACCCCGTCAGCGCCGCGCCGCACGCGTGGTCCACATGGCGCAGGCCCGTGAGGTCGAGCTCGATCGGCCGGTCGCGGGGCAGCGCCTCCAGCTCGTCGAGGAGTTTCGGCAGTCGCAGGAATGTGGCGTTGCCCAGCACCCGGACGCGCACCGGCCCGTGCTCGCCCTGCTCGGCGCCGGAGACCTCGACGTGGACGTGGGAGGTCTCCCACGCCGTCTTCGCGACCGCCAGCAGCAGGCCGATCAGTACGCCTTCGAACATGTTGGTCACCACGATCGCGAGCGCCGTGGCGGCCAGCACCACGGCCTCGCCCCGGTGCTCCCGCCACAGCGGGGCGAGCTCCTTCACCGGGAGCAGCTTCCAGCCCGCGTGCACCAGGACACCGGCCAGCGCCGCCACCGGAATCACCCCGAGGGCCGCCGGGAACGCCGCGGCGAAGACGAGCAGCCACACGCCGTGCAGTACCCGGGACGCCTTGGTGCGCGCCCCGGCGTGAAGGTTGGCGGAGCTCCGTACGATCACGGCCGTCATCGGCAGCGCGCCGAGCATCCCGCACACCGTGTTGCCCGCCCCCTGCGCCACGAGCTCCTTGTCGTAGTCGGTCCTCGGCCCGTCGTGCAGCCGGTCCACCGCGGCCGCGCTGAACAGGCTCTCGGCCGAGGCGATCAGGGTGAAGGCGATCACCGTGCCCAGCAGGCCGACATCGGTGAGCCGCGCGAAGTCGGCGGCACCCGGCGGCTGTACGGCGCCGAGCAGTCCCTTCACCTCGACCCGCGCGACCGGCGGGTCGAAGATCACCGCCACCGCGGTCGCCAGTGCGACGGCCGCGAGCGGGGCGGGCAACACGCGCGCGGCAGCCGGAATCCTCGGCCACAGCACCAGCACCGCGACTGTGCCGACGCCGATGCCCAGCGCGGCGAGGGCGGGCCCGGACCCGAAGGTGCCGGCGGCGAGACCCGGCAGGCCGCCGATCTTCGCGAGCCCGCCGGCGGGCGCCTCGGCGTCGGCCAGCGCGTACAGCTGACCGGCGATCAGCACCAGGCCGATGCCCGCGAGCATGCCCTGCACCACCGCGATGGAGATCGCCCGGAACCAGCGGCCCAGCCGCAGGGCGCCCATCGCGAGTTGCAGTACCCCGGCGCCCAGCACGAGCGCGCCGAGTGCGCTGATCCCGTACGCCTGCACGGCTTCGTACACGAGCACTGTCATCCCGGCCGCCGGGCCGCTGACCTGGAGGGTGCTGCCGGGCAGCAGCCCGGTGACGAGGCCGCCGACGATCCCGGTGACGAGCCCGAGCTCGGCGGGCACACCGGAGGCGACGGCCACTCCGACGCACAGCGGCACCGCCACCAGGAAGACGACGAGCGAGGCGGTGAAGTCGGCACGGAGATCGCCGGAGCGGCGCTGTCCGAAGAGCTTCGCGACGGTACGGGTCAGTGGGTTCACGCCGGCGCTCACAGCGGGAGGAAGGCGTCGACGGCGGGCCGGTGGGCGAGGACCAGGCCGGTGTCCACGGCGTAGAACCAGCCGTGCAGCCGCAGTTGCCCGGCGGCCAGCCGCTCCGCCACGCAGGGGTAGGCGCGCAGCCGCTCCACCTGCTCGCGGACGTTGCGCCGGACGGCCGCCGCCACCTCCGTGTCGGCGTCCGCGCCCAGTTCGGCCAGGTCGTCCGGCAGTTGGCTGTGCAGCCATCCGGCGACCGCCGGCACGTCGCGCAGGTCATCCCCGCGCACCCGTGCGCCGACGGCCCCGCAGTGGGAGTGGCCGCACACCACGATGTCGGGGACCCGCAACACACTCACCGCGTACTCGATGGTCGCGGCCTCGCCGCTGGGCCGGTCCGGGCAGTAGCCGGGTACGGCGTTGCCCGCCGTACGCAGCTCGAACAGTTCGCCGGGACGGGCTCCGGTGATCAGGGATGGAACGACGCGGGAGTCCGAGCAGGTGATGAAGAGCGCCTGCGGGGACTGGCCGGCCGCCAGCCGTCCGAACCACTCGCGCTGCTCGTCGCGCGCCGCTATGCGTTCGCCCAGGGAGCGGGCATGGTCGATGAAGGTCTGCATGGGGGGATCGCCTCCAGGAGCGATTGCAGTGCCGTGATGACTTATCGGTACGTCATGCGGAAACCGGTCCGTACGGCTCAGCGCGTACAGGACATCGGTCCGTACGGCCGTGTCAGCAGCGGAAGACCTGGAGGGCGACGGAGAAGTCCCCGGATCTCGACGGGGCGTGGCAGTGCGGTGCGCCGTCGGCGGGGGCCGCGTGCCGTGGAAGCGCCGCGGGCGGGGAGGACAGTGCGCAGACCGCGCGGGCCGCCGTCTGAGGGGCACCGGTCTCCGGGCGGTGCGCGCGGCGGGCCTGGCCCGGGTGCGTGTCGGCGTCAGGGAGGGCAGGGGAACAGGACCCCTGCGCGACCACCGGTTCGGCGTCGGGTTCGGCAACAGCCGCGGACCCGGTGGCGGGCGGCCCGGCGACCGCCTTGTCGGCCGCGGCCATCAGGGAGAGCAGTGCGAACACCGCCAGCAGCAGCGCCTTGGCGGCTGCGGTGATGCGCCGCACGATCCCCCCTGACGTCGTATTGAAGGTCGCCACCATTGTGTGCAGTTGGAGATACCGGACCGCAACTCGGCGATTTACGGCCCGGTTAACTTTCCGCGTACGGAACGCAGTGCAACGCGGCGCGTGGCACGGAGCGGACCTCCCGGGCAGGGACCAGCATACCCGTTATTGAATATGGTTTTCACAAGCCCCGGCCGCACCCCCGAAGGGCCGGGCGCGCCCGCGCCCGGCCTCCGTGTGCGACGACCCGTTCAGCGGCCGCCGTTGACCTCCAGCGCGACGCGGACCGCGGACTCCAGCGCCCCCTCGATCCAGGCGGGCTTCAGCGAGGTGTGGCAGCCGGCGAAGTGCAGTGGGCCTTCCGCGGTTCCCATGTCCGGGAAGATCTCGGTGTGCTGCCCGGGCAGGAGTACGGACGCCTCCCCGTAGGCGTACGGGTCGCGCTGCCAGCTCTGGGTGCGGGCGACGCCCGTGAAGAACACCTCGAGCCGCTGCCCGTACACCTCCTGCATGCCGCGCAGCGCCAGCGCGTACCGGGCCTCGTCGTCGTAGGAGTCCCACCGCCGGGCGTCGTCGGCCCAGCTGTACGAGGCGAGTACGACACCGCCGTCGCTGCCCGGCACCGGGTGCGACGGGTTGAACATGAAGCGGTTCGGGTTGTCCGTCACCGACCCGCCGCCGATGACCTCCGCCGCCTCCGGCTGGTCGCGGGAGACCCAGCAGTGCGCCGCGTAGTGCGTGCGCTGCGCCTCCGTGAGGTAGCCGCGCGGCACGGAGGGGTGTGCGCCGAGCAGCCGTCCGTCGTCGGGGACCCGGCCCTTGCGGTAGGCGTCGTACAGCCCGGGGTCCACGGCGTTCAACTCGCGCTTCCAGTCGTCCTCGCTCAGCTCCCACCAGCGGCGGCTGAATTCGAGCAGGACCTTGGTGGCGCTGTCGTAGTGCACCTCGCACACGGCCCGGCGCTTCTCGTACGAGAGCGGGGGCGAGACCTGGACGTGCCGCAGGCCGGAGAAGGGGACGGTGACGATGGCGATGTCGCCGGAGAACCTCTCGCGGACCACCTTGCCGTCGCGCCCCTCCGAGACCGTGTGGAGCCGCACGCGCGGCCCCGGGTCGCCTTCGCCGCGGGTCTCGATGCGGGTGACGCGACGGTCGAAGCGCACGGTGTCGCGCACGTCGTCGAGGAGGGCGTCCGCGAGGACCGCGGTGCCGCCGGTCAGCTCGTAGAACTTGGTGCCCGGGCTGATCAGGGAGGCACCCATGAAGCTGTGCATGAAGGACAGCGGGAGCCGGGACGTCATGTTCTCCAGCGTGCCGATGAGGTCGATCGTGCGGGTGTCGAGTTTCGCGTGCTCGGTGAGGAAGCGGTACATCGACCAGTCGCCGAAGCGCTGGACGATCCGGGCCCACCCTTCGACCAGCTCGGGCATCGGCTTGTTGACGCGGGTGCCGTCGGGGCGGCGGGTGCTGTACTCGTCGCGGACCGGGTCCAGGGCCCGCCGGACGATCTCGGAGGCCGGGACATCGACGTATTTCCGCGGCACGCCGAAGGAACGGTTGATCGCCTGCGGATTCTTCGCGTAGTCGGCGCGCCGCGCCCTGATCCCGTTGACGCGGATCCAGGTGCGGTACGCCGGCTTCCCGTCGGGGTCGGTGTCGATGTAGTGGAAGGGCCGCCGTTCGACGCCCAGGCGGTCGATCAGTCCGATGACGAGAGGGTGGCTGCCGGGGATGCGCATGGCGCCGGCCTCGGCGTACTGCTTCGGATCGGCGAACGGCTGCTTCGCGTTCTCGTGACCGCCGGTACGGAACGTCTTGATGCGGCCGCCCGCGCGGTTCCCGTTGGCCTCGACGACGGTGACTTGGTGACCGGCCCGCTTGAGCAGGGACGCGGCGACCATGCCGGAGGGTCCGGCGCCGATCACCAGGACCTTCTTCGGCGCTCCCGCCCTCGGCAGCCCGTCGCCGAGAAGGACCTTCTCGTAGCGCGGCACCAAGGGCTTGTTGTCCTCGTCGACCACCAGCAGGGCGCGGGCGACGGCAAGGCAGGTCTGCCAGTCGGCGGTGGAACGGGGAACGGCGGGCGCCGAAGGCGCGGCAGCGGCAGCGTCCATGGGGGCTGTGGTCCCGGCGACGGTGGTGACGGCAGCGGCGGCGGCCACCGTCCCGGTACGGGCAGTGAACTGACGGCGCGTCAAATTTAAGGGTTCCATGATCTGAGGGAACCGGATCTTGGTGCGCCGGGCAGCGGGTCCGGGTCTCAATTCACCCGAACGGAAAGGGTCAGATGAAGTTGAGCGCCGCCGCGCCGCCCACTCCCCCGAGCAACATGAACGCCGGCATGAGCACCTTCAGCTCCACCCAGCTGCCGGCACGGAATCGCAGCGCCTTCGGCGGCCCGATCGGGTACCAGCGCTTGCGGCCGACCGGGATCGGCCACAGGATCGGGCAGCCGGAGACCGTGAGCGCGTCACCGATGTCGTGCACCAGCGCACCGAGCACGATCGGCAGGCCGAGCCACAGGTACTCCTGGCCGTCGCCGGTGAACAACCAGTCGGCACCGTTGCCCGGTTTGTCCAGTACGCCCGCCAGAATCCACGCGCTCGTCGCACCCAGCAGCCACACCAGGACGTCACTGGACACCCGGGCCGCCCGCCACAGCAGGCCTTCCACCGCCAGCACCAGGTGGACGAAGAGGAGGACGAGCACCGCCCAGCGGCCGCCGGTGTACGCCGCCAGCGACGCGCCGCCGCCGATCATGACCGCCCACAGCCAGGTGTGCGTGAGCGTGCGGTGGCCGCCGGACCTGCGCGGGTCGGCGGGCTTCTTGGTGGCCTTGTAGACGGAGTACGAGAGCTTGTCGACGATCTCGCACAGACCCCTGGACACGGGCCCGAAGGCGCGCGAGATCGTCGCGGACTTGTGGTCGAGGTCGGGAGCCAGGGCCGCGCCCGCGCAGATCAGCGCTCCGACGACGAGCACGGGCCAGGGCATCGAGTGTCCGGCCGCGGCCGCCGCCGCCCCCACCCCCAGCCAGGCCGCTGCTCCTGACAGTGAGTGCGCCGGTCCCATCATGGTCGTTCCCCGCCCCGTTTGCTCTTGTGGTGTGCCCCAGTTGACACGGCAGCGTATCGCTCGTGATCTTCGAACGACCGACCGGTTCCCTGTTCAGGGGGGAAGCCAGGCAAGATGGGGGCGTGACCCTTATCGATCAGATGCCCCCGACCGCCGACCCCGATGCCCTCTTCGAAGCTTTCACCTCATGGGCCGAGGGCCAGGGCATCAGTCTCTATCCCGCTCAGGAGGAGGCGCTGATCGAGGTGGTCTCCGGCGCGAATGTGATCCTGTCCACTCCCACCGGCTCCGGCAAGAGCCTGGTGGCGGCGGGCGCGCACTTCGCCGCCCTCGCCCAGGACAAGGTCACCTTCTACACCGCGCCGATCAAGGCCCTGGTCTCGGAGAAGTTCTTCGACCTGTGCAAGCTCTTCGGCACGGAGAACGTCGGCATGCTGACGGGCGACGCGTCCGTCAACGCCGACGCCCCGGTCATCGCCTGCACGGCGGAGGTGCTCGCCTCCATCGCGCTGCGCGACGGCAAGCACGCCGACATCGGCCAGGTCGTGATGGACGAGTTCCACTTCTACGCCGAGCAGGACCGCGGCTGGGCCTGGCAGATCCCGCTCCTGGAACTGCCGCAGGCGCAGTTCGTCCTCATGTCGGCGACCCTCGGCGACGTCTCGATGTTCGAGAAGGACCTGACCCGCCGCACGGGCCGTCCGACGTCCGTCGTGCGCTCCGCGACCCGGCCGGTCCCGCTGTCGTACGAGTACCGCCTCACGCCGATCACCGAGACGCTGACCGAGCTGCTGGAGACACGGCAGGCGCCGGTCTACATCGTGCACTTCACGCAGGCGGCGGCCGTCGAGCGGGCGCAGTCGCTGATGAGCATCAACATGTGCTCGCGCGAGGAGAAGGACCAGATCGCCGAGCTGATCGGCAGCTTCCGTTTCACCACGAAGTTCGGCAAGAACCTCTCGCGGTTCGTGCGGCACGGCATCGGCGTGCACCACGCGGGCATGCTGCCCAAGTACCGCAGGCTCGTGGAGAAGCTCGCGCAGGCGGGCCTGCTGAAGGTCATCTGCGGTACGGACACCCTCGGCGTCGGCGTCAACGTCCCCATCCGTACGGTGCTGTTCACCGCCCTGACGAAGTACGACGGCACGCGCGTGCGCACGCTCCGCGCCCGCGAGTTCCACCAGATCGCCGGCCGCGCGGGCCGGGCCGGCTTCGACACGGCGGGGCTGGTCGTCGCGCAGGCTCCCGAGCACGTCGTCGAGAACGAGAAGGCGCTCGCCAAGGCCGGCGACGACCCCAAGAAGCGCCGCAAGGTGGTCCGCAAGAAGGCCCCCGAGGGCTTCGTCGCCTGGTCCGAGTCGACCTTCGACAAGCTCATCGGCTCCGATCCGGAGCCGCTGACCAGCCGCTTCCGTGTCACGCACACCATGCTGCTGTCGGTCATCGCGCGCCCCGGCAATCCGTTCGCCGCGATGCGCCACCTGCTGGAGGACAACCACGAGCCGCGCAAGGCGCAGCTGCGGCACATCCGGCGGGCCATCGCCATCTTCCGCTCGCTGCTCGACGGCGGCGTGGTGGAGATGCTGGACACCCCGGAGGCCGACGGCCGTACCGTACGGCTGACCGTCGATCTGCAGCAGGACTTCGCGCTCAACCAGCCGCTGTCGACGTTCGCCCTGGCCGCGTACGAACTGCTGGACCCGGAGTCGCCTTCGTACGCCCTGGACATGGTCTCGGTGGTCGAGTCGACACTGGACGACCCGCGTCAGATCCTCGCCGCCCAGCAGAACAAGGCGCGCGGCGAGGCGGTCGGCCAGATGAAGGCGGACCGCGTCGAGTACGAGGAGCGGATGGAGCGGCTCCAGGAGATCACGTACCCGAAGCCGCTGGAAGAGCTGCTGTGGCACGGGTACAACGTCTACCGCAAGAGCCACCCGTGGGTCGGCGACCACCCGGTGTCCCCCAAGTCCGTGGTCCGCGACATGTACGAGCGGGCCATGACCTTCGCGGAGTTCACCTCGCACTACGAGCTCGCCCGCACCGAGGGCATCGTGCTGCGCTACCTCGCGGGCGCGTACAAGGCGCTTGAGCACACCATCCCGGACGACATCAAGTCCGAGGACCTGGAGGATCTGATCGCCTGGCTCGGTGAGCTGGTCCGCCAGGTCGACTCCAGCCTCCTCGACGAGTGGGAGCAGCTCGCCAACCCCGAGGTGGAGACGGCCGAGCAGGCGCAGGAGCGCGCCGACCAGGTCAAGCCGGTCACGGCCAACGCGCGGGCCTTCCGGGTACTCGTACGCAACGCCATGTTCCGCCGCGTCGAACTGGCCGCCCTGGACAACGTCCGGGAGCTGGGCGAGATGGACGGCGAGTCCGGCTGGGACGAGGACAAGTGGGGCGAGGCCATGGACGCGTACTGGGACGAGTACGAGGACCTGGGCACGGGTCCCGACGCCCGCGGTCCCAAGCTGCTGATGATCGAGGAGGACGCCGCCCACGGTCTGTGGCGCGTCCGCCAGACGTTCGCCGACCCGAACGGCGACCATGACTGGGGCATCGGCGCGGAGGTCGACCTCGCCGCCTCCGACGAGGAGGGGCGGGCGGTCGTCCGCGTCACCTCGGTCGGCCAGCTGTAGGACCCCGGCCGCGCAGGCCCCGTCGCAGAACCAAGGAGAAACGTCCCGTGACGACGAACCCCGCCGAACGGCTCGTCGATCTGCTCGACCTGGAGCAGATCGAGGTCAACATCTTCCGTGGCCGCAGCCCGCAGGAGTCCCTGCAACGCGTCTTCGGCGGCCAGGTCGCCGGCCAGGCGCTGGTCGCGGCGGGCCGTACGACCGAGGGCGACCGCCCCGTGCACTCGCTGCACGCGTACTTCCTGCGCCCCGGCCGACCGGGCGTGCCGATCGTCTACCAGGTGGAGCGCGTGCGGGACGGGCGTTCCTTCACCACCCGGCGGGTCACGGCCGTTCAGCAGGGCCGGACGATCTTCAACCTGACCGCCTCCTTCCACCAGCCGGAGGAGGCCGCGTTCGAGCACCAGCTGCCGCCGCGCCTGGAGTTCCCCGATCCCGACTCGCTGCCGCCGGTGGTGGACGAGATCCGCGAGCACCTCGGGGAGCTGCCGGAAGCGCTGGAGCGGATGGCGCGCCGCCAGCCCTTCGACATCCGGTACGTCGACCGGCTTCGCTGGACCGCCGAGGAGATCAAGGAGGCGGACCCGCGCAGCGCGGTGTGGATGCGCGCGGTCGGCCCGCTGGGCGACGACCAGCTCGTGCACACGTGCGCGCTGGCGTACGCGTCCGACATGACCCTGCTCGACGCGGTCCGGATCCCGGTGGAGCCGTTGTGGGGGCCGCGCACCTTCGACATCGCGTCGCTGGACCACGCGATGTGGTTCCACCGGCCGTTCCGGGCCGACGAATGGTTCCTGTACGACCAGGAGTCCCCCATCGCCACCGGCGCGCGGGGGCTGGCGCGTGGCCGGATCTACGACCGTGCGGGCCACTTGCTGGTGTCGGTGGTGCAGGAGGGGCTGTTTCGTCCGCTGCGCGGAGCCTGAGCGTCCTGAGCGCGACCGTCTGACCTAGGTCCTGCGGACCAGGGCATCTCCGGCCCGTGGCCGTCCCCCGCGTGGGCGGGGGGTGGAAAAATCATGGCCATGACTTCTTCCTCCTGGCCGGAACATCTCGACGTGGGGGCCGTGCGGTTCGCGCGGCCCACCGCGCGATACGACGACGTCCTCGCCTTCTACCGTGACGACCTCGGGCTGCCGGTCCTGGGGCAGTGGCGCGGTCACGAGGGTTACGACGGGGTGCTGTTCGGGCTGCCCGGCACTCCGGTGCACATGGAGATCACGCAGCACGGCGCTCCGCCCCGGATTCCGGAGCCGCATCCGGAGAACCAGCTGGTGCTGTACGTGCGGGGCGCGGCCGCGGTGGACGCGGCGGTGCGGCGGCTGTCGGAGCGGGGGCACGAGCCGGTGAAGGCGGCGAATCCGTACTGGCCGGACCGGGGCGCGGTGCTTTTCACCGACCCGGACGGCTGGCTCGTCGTGCTGGCCCCCTGGGTGTTCGGGGAGGACCCGGTCCCGGTCCCGCAGGGGCAGGCGTAGGCGGCCTCGGGCAGCGCCCCGGCGAAGGGGGCGGGACCAGGGCGGGACCGTCGGCCGGCGGGGCAGTCAGGCCGTGAGGCCATCCAGGTCCTTGAAGGTGACGCCGTCCTTCATGACGAGCAGGATGTTGGCGGGCGTGCCGAGAGCGGCGATGTCGGTCAGCGGATTGCCCCGCGCGACGACGACATCGGCCCGCTTGCCGGGTTCCAGCGTGCCGGTCTCGTGGGCCAGGCCGAGGAGTTCGGCGGCCTCACTGGTCCCGGCCAGGACCGCTCCCATCGGCGTCATCCCGCAGTCGACGAGATACTTCAGTTCCCGCAGGTTCGTGCCGTGTTCCGCGATGCCGCAGTCCGTGCCCATGGCGACGCGGACTCCGCGCCCGATGGCGTGCGGGACGTGCCGGCGGGCGACGGACTGCCAGTGCTTCTTCTTCTCGTACGCCGAGCGCGCCGCCTTCTGCGGGTCGGGGTCGGTGTTCGCGGTGGTGAGCGTCGGCACCAGGAACGTGCCGCGCTCCAGCATCAGGTCGATGGCCTCGTCGTCGATCTCGTAGCCGTGCTCGACGCTGGCGACTCCGCCGCGCACCGCGTTGAGAATGCCGCCGCGCCCCTGGGCGTGCGCGGCCACCTTCCTGCCTCCGTGGCCGGCCGCGATCTCGGTGATCGTACGGATCTCGTCCTCCAGGAAGCCCTCGTCGCCCGGCTGGTCCGTCGGGCTCCACACGCCGCCGGTGGCCGCGACCTTGACGCAGTCGGCGCCCTGGCGGAGTACCTCGCGCGCGGCCTTTCGGCAGCCGGTGATGCCATCGGCGAGCCGGCCCATGCCGGGGTCGCCGTCGCCCGTGTCGTTGGCCGCCCGGAAGTCGCCGTGACCGCCGGTGGGACTGAGCATGGCGATCGCGACCAGCAGCCGAGGCCCGACGAGCAGCCCGGACTCGACGGCCTCCCGGTGGCCGGCGTCCGCGCCGCCGAGGTCGCGGGCGGTGGTGACCCCCGCTTCGAGGGTGAGCTGCATGCGCGGCGCGGCGAGGAAGGTGCGCAGGGAGGCGGGCATCGCGGCGATCTCGGCATGGCTGAGGGCGCCACCGGGCGCCGCCATGTGCACGTGGCAGTCGATGAAGCCCGGCAGGATCGTGTTGCCGCGTACGTCGATGCGCCGGGCGGGGGCGGGCAGTGCGGGGAGGCGCAGTCCCCCAGCCGGGCCCGCCCAGCGGACGAGCCCGTCGTCGATGAGCACCGCCCCGTCCGTGACCGGCTCGCCCCCTCTGCCGTCGATGAGCAGTCCGTTGTGCAGGAGTACGGGGGTGGTGCGGCGGGTCATGGCGCGGTTCCTTCCCAGGAGGCGGTGCGGAGAGAGGGGGTGTCAGCCCCACCACACGGTGGTGCAAGCCTCGTGCCGGACGCGGAAGGCGGGGCCGTCGGCTTCGTTCCGGCCGGCCTCTGGAACAGTACGGAGCAGTGACCGACGGCCGGCAGTGTCCGGCCGCCCATAGCCATAGGAGACGGCGATGAGCCTGTACGACATCCCCCTGCGCACCCTGTCCGGCGAGCCGACCACCCTGGCGGCCTACGAGGGCAAGGCGGTGCTGGTGGTGAACGTCGCGTCCAAGTGCGGACTGACGCCCCAGTACGCCGGTCTGGAGCGGCTCCAGAAGACGTACGAGGACCGGGGCTTCACGGTGCTCGGTGTGCCGTGCAACCAGTTCGCGGGCCAGGAGCCGGGCAGCGCGGAGGAGATCGGGACCTTCTGCTCCGCGAGCTACGGCGTCACGTTCCCGCTGCTGGAGAAGATCGAGGTCAACGGTGACCACCGGCACCCGCTGTACGTCGAGCTGACCGCGGCGAAGGACGAGGCCGGCGAGGCCGGGGACGTCCAGTGGAACTTCGAGAAGTTCCTGGTCAGCGCGAAGGGTGAGGTCGTCGGCCGGTTCCGCCCGCGCGTCGAGCCGGAGGCCGCCGAGGTCGTGTCGGCCGTCGAGGCGCAGCTCCCCACCGCCTGACGGCACGCGAAGGCGCCGTCCCCACACAGGAGGGGCGGCGCCTTCGTCGTACGCGCGCGGTCGGTGCTAGCGGATCGGCATGCCCGACAGGGTCCGGGCGATGACCAGGCGCTGGATCTCGCTCGTGCCCTCGAAGATCGTGTAGATCGCGGCGTCGCGGTGCATGCGCTCCACCGGGTACTCGCGGGTGTAGCCGTTGCCGCCGAGGATCTGCACGGCCTGCGCGGTGACAGTCTTGGCCGTCTCGCTGGCGAAGAGCTTCGACATCGAGCCCTCGGCCGCGGTGAACGGCTTGCCCGCGGTCGCCATCCAGGAGGCCCGCCAGACCAGCAGCCGGGCCGCGTCGATCTGGGTGCGCATGTCGGCGAGCTGGAAGGCGACGCCCTGGTTGTCGATGATCGGGCGGCCGAACTGCTCACGGGTCTTGGCGTAGTCGAGCGCCACCTCGTACGCGGCGCGGGCGGTGCCCACCGCCATCGCGCCGACGGCCGGGCGCGACGCCTCGAAGGTGGCCATCGCCGCGTTCTTGACGCGCTCGCCGCCCTTCTGGGCGCGCTCGCGGGCCCGGGCGAGGCGCTCGTCGAGCTTGTCCTTTCCGCCGAGCAGGCAGTGGCCGGGGACGCGGACGTTCTCCAGGACGACCTCGGCGGTGTGCGAGGCGCGGATGCCGTGTTTCTTGAACTTCTGGCCCTGTGAGAGGCCCGGGGCCTGCGGCGGGACGATGAAGGAGGCGTGGCCCTTGGAGCCGAGTTCGGGGTCGACGAGGGCGACGACGACGTGGACGTTGGCTATGCCGCCGTTGGTGGCCCACGTCTTGGTGCCGTTCAGCACCCACTCGTCCTTGGCCTCGTCGTAGACGGCGCGCGTGCGCATGGCCGAGACGTCGGAGCCGGCGTCCGGCTCGGAGGAGCAGAAGGCGGCGACCTTGACGTCGTCCGCGTCGCCGTACATCTGCGGGATCCAGGTGCCGATCTGCTCCTCGGTGCCGTTGGCGAGAACGCCGACGGCGGCCAGGCCCGTACCGACGATGGACAGGCCGATGCCCGCGTCGCCCCAGAAAAGCTCCTCCATCGCCATCGGGATGCCGAGGCCCGTCGGGTCGAAGAACTGCTGCGCGTAGAAGTCGAGGGAGTAGATGCCGACCTTGGCCGCCTCCTGGATGACGGGCCAGGGGGTCTCCTCCCGCTCGTCCCATTCGGCGGCGGCCGGGCGCATCACATCGGCGGCGAACCCGTGGATCCAGTCGCGGACCTGCTTCTGGTCCTCATTGAGCTCGAGCGCGAACTCGGCCATGTCCCCTCCAGCACTGCGTTCAACAAGCACGTGTTACTTGCGGTAACAGGAGTCTGTTACCGCCAAGTAGGCGCTGTCAACCGGCGCAGTGGCCCGCGGCCAGGGTGTTACGTTTCCCAGGCGTCACGGAATCGCTTTGGGCGGGGAGACACCATGGACACCACACACACGGACGAGCAGCAGCGCTCCGCGGCCGCGCGGCGGCGGCGGGACCTGCTCGAAGCAGCGGACCGCGTGGTGCTGCGGGACGGTCCACAGGCCTCCATGAACGCCATAGCCGCCGAGGCCGGGATCACCAAGCCGATCCTCTACCGGCACTTCGGCGACAAGGGCGGGCTCTACCGCGCCCTGGCCAAGCGTCACACCGACGCCCTGCTCTCGGCCCTGCGGGCAGCGCTGGACGCTCCCGCCGAGCGGCGCGAGCGGGTGGAGGCGACGCTCGACACGTACCTCGCCGCGATCGAGGCCCGGCCGCAGGTGTACCGGTTCCTGATGCACCCCGCCGAGGACGCGCACCAGCCCGAGCAGGGCTTCGACGTCGGCCGTCACTCGGCGCCGCTGCTCCGTCGGCTCGGCGAGGAGCTGGGCATCGTGATCGCCGAGCGCGTGGACCTCGGGCCGGACAGCGACCAGCTGGCGCGGGTGTGGGGTCACGGCATCGTCGGCATGATGCACGGTGCGGGCGACTGGTGGCTGAGTGAACGGCCCTGCTCCCGGGAGCGGTTGGTCTCCAGCCTCGCGGACCTGCTGTGGGGCCGGCTCGCCGCCGCGGGCGACCGCGTGGACGGCCCGGGGTTCTAGCAGCGCCGCACGGAGTCTGTTTCCCTGCCCGCCTCCTGCTCCTGGGAAGAGCCGGGCAGGAAGGCCTCGCCCTACGCCCGGAGGCCCCACGACGTCCGACGCGCCGCCCGCAGCGCCTTCGCCCGGCGCCAGCTGGTCAGGCGGTCCGTGTAGACGAGGCCGGACAGGTGGTCGCACTCGTGCTGAAGGCACCGCGCGAAGAAGCCGGTGCCCTCGACCCGTACCGGTTCGCCCGTCACCGAGACCCCCTCCACGAGCGCCCGGTCGAAGCGTTCCGTACCCGCTTCGACACCCGGGAGGGACAGGCACCCCTCGGGACCGCGTACGGTGATGCCGTCGGCCTCGACCAGGCGTGGGTTGACGATGTGACCGACATGCCGGACATCCTCGTCGTCCGGGCAGTCGTAGACGAAGACACGCAGCGGTACGCCGACTTGATTGGCCGCGAGGCCGACCCCCTCGGCGGCGTACATCGTCGCGAACATGTCCTCGACGAGCCGGACCAGCGAGGAATCGAAATCGGTCACCGTCCCGCAAGGCGCGTGCAGCGCCGGGTCACCGAGCAGTGTCATGGGTCGTACGAGCCCGGAACTGCCGGGAATCGGGCGGTGTCGCATGGCGGCAAGCGTACGTTCCGCCGGGGGCCGCAGCGTCCCGGGTGGTGCCGGGGTGCGGGGGCCCGGTTGGATCTCGATAGGCTGAGCCCCGACGTTGACCGGTGGACCTGGGGCAAATGCGGCGCCGGATGCAAGGAGGATCAGTGACGATGGCAGGCAACACGGAGCCGTTGTCGCCGCGGGCCAAGCTGGCCGTGACGGCAGGCAAGGCCGCGGCGGCGGTGTCCCGCGCCGCGGGACGCGGCAGCGGATCCGTGATCGGCGGCAAGGTGGCGCTCAAGCTCGACCCCGACCTGCTCGGGCGGCTCGCCCAGCATCTCGACGTCGTGCTTGTCTCCGCGACGAACGGCAAGACCACGACGACCCGGCTCATCGCCGAGGCACTGCGGGCCAGCGGCCCCGTCGTCTCCAACGCGCTCGGCGCCAACATGCCGGCGGGCATCACCTCCGCCCTGGCGGGCGGCTCGGACGCGAAGTACGGCGTGATCGAGGTCGACGAGAAGTACCTCGCCGGAGTAGCGCGCGATGTGACGCCCAAGGCGATCGCCCTGCTCAACCTCTCCCGCGACCAGCTGGACCGCGCCGCGGAGACCCGGATGCTCGCGGAGAAGTGGCGCGAGGGCCTGTCCGGCACGAAGGCCGTCGTCATCGCGAACGCCGACGACCCGCTGATCGTCTGGGCCGCGTCCTCCTCGCCCAACGTGGTGTGGGTGGCGGCCGGCCAGGAGTGGAAGGACGACGCCTGGTCCTGCCCGTCCTGCGGTGGCGTCATGCAGCGCCCCGGCGACGACTGGTTCTGCGGCGAGTGCGGCTTCCGCCGCCCGTCCCCGAGCTGGGTGCTGAGCGGCGACCACGTCGTCGACCCGCACGGTTCGGCCTGGCCGATCCACCTCCAGCTGCCCGGCCGCGCCAACAAGGCGAACGCCGCCACCTCCGCCGCCGTCGCCGCCGTGTTCGGTGTACCGCCGCAGGTGGCACTGGAGCGGATGTACCAGGTGCAGGCGGTGGCCGGCCGGTACGACGTCGTCCAGTTCCAGGAGCGCGAGCTGCGGCTGCTGCTCGCGAAGAACCCGGCGGGCTGGCTCGAAACGTTTTCTCTCATCAACCCGCCCCCCACGCCGGTCATCCTGGCCGTCAACGCGCGCGGCGCGGACGGCACGGACACCTCCTGGCTGTGGGACGTCGACTACACCCGGCTGGCCGGCCACCCGATCTTCGTTCTCGGTGACCGCAAGCTGGACCTCGCCGTGCGCCTCGAGGTCGCGAACCTGGAGTTCCGGGTCTGCGAGACGCTCGACGAGGCCGTGCAGCTGGCGCCGCCCGGGCTGATCGAGACGATCGCCAACTACACCGCGTTCCAGGACCTGCGCCGCCGCGTCGGCAACTAGGCCCGCGTACACCGGAAAAGGACAAGCAAGCATGAGCGACAACAGCCTGCGCCTGGTGTGGATCTACCCGGACCTGCTGAGCACGTACGGCGACCAGGGCAACGCCCTCGTCGTCGAGCGCCGGGCCCGTCAGCGCGGCCTCGACGTCCACCGTGTCGACGTACGCAGCGACCAGGCGATCCCCACGTCGGGCGACATCTACCTGATCGGCGGCGGTGAGGACCGGCCGCAGCGCCTCGCGGCGGAGCGGCTGCGCCGCGACGGCGGTCTCGAGCGCGCGGTGTCCAACGGCGCGATCGTCTTCTCGGTCTGCGCCGGGTACCAGATCCTCGGCCACGAGTTCATCAACGACCTCGGCGAGCGCGAGCAGGGACTCGGACTGCTCGACGTGGTCAGCACGCGTGGCGAGGGCGAGCGGTGCGTCGGCGACGTCCTCGGGGACATCGACGAGCGCCTCGGCCTGCCGCCGCTGACGGGCTTCGAGAACCACCAGGGCATCACCCATCTGGGCCCCACCGCGCGGCCGTTCGCCCGCACGCGGATCGGCAAGGGCAACGGAACCGGCGACGGCACGGAGGGCGCGTACAACGACACCGTCTTCGGTACGTACATGCACGGTCCCGTGCTCGCCCGCAACCCGCTCATCGCGGACCTGCTGCTGAAGCTGGCCCTCGACGTGAACGCACTGCCGCCCACCGACGACCGGTGGTACGAGGCGCTGCGCGCCGAGCGCATCGCGTCGGCGACGCAGCCCGCCTGACGGGCTGTCGCAGTTCGTACACCTTTGCGGTGTCCAGCTGACGGACGCCCGGTTCGGCCCCGTCACTCTGCGCGAGTAGGGTGACGGGGATCCAACCGGACGACGTGGTCCGGTCTCCGGCCCACGTTGCAAAGGTATTCCGGGCATGCGCATTGGTGTACTCACTTCCGGCGGCGACTGCCCCGGCCTGAACGCTGTCATCCGTTCCGTCGTGCACCGCGCCGTCGTCGATCACGGTGACGAGGTCATCGGTTTTCACGACGGCTGGCGGGGCCTGCTGGAATGCGACTACCGCAAGCTGGACCTGGACGCGGTGGGCGGCATTCTGGCCCGTGGCGGCACGATTCTCGGCTCCTCCAGGGTCCAGCCCGCGCATCTGCGCGACGGCGTCGAAAAGGCCCGCGGCCATGTGGCCGACCTGGGGCTCGACGCGATCATCCCGATCGGCGGCGAAGGCACGCTGAAGGCGGCGAACCTGCTGTCCGAGGCGGGGCTGCCGATCGTCGGCGTACCGAAGACCATCGACAACGACATCGCGTCGACGGACGTCACGTTCGGCTTCGACACGGCCGTGGGGGTGGCGACCGAGGCCCTCGACCGGCTCAAGACCACCGCCGAATCGCACCAGCGGGTGCTGATCGTCGAGGTCATGGGGCGGCACACCGGCTGGATCGCGCTGCACTCCGGCATGGCGGCCGGCGCGCACGCCATCGTCGTGCCCGAGCGGCCCTTCGACATCGGTGAGCTGACCGAGCTGGTCGGCAAGCGCTTCTCGGCCGGCAAGCGGTTCGCGATCGTGGTCGTCGCCGAGGGCGCCAAGCCGCGCGAGGGCTCCATGGAGTTCGACATCGGCGGCAAGGACATGTACGGGCACGAGCGCTTCGCGGGCGTGGCCAGGCAGCTGTCCGTCGAGCTGGAGGAGCGCCTCGGCAAGGAGGCGCGTCCCGTCATCCTCGGCCACGTCCAGCGCGGCGGCACCCCGACGGCGTACGACCGTGTCCTCGCGACCCGCTTCGGCTGGCACGCGGTGGAGGCGGCGCACCGGGGTGAGTTCGGGATGATGACGGCGCTGCGCGGCACGGACATCGTGATGGTCCCGCTGGCCGAGGCCGTGGAGACCCTGAAGACCGTCCCCACCGAGCGGTACGCCGAGGCCGAATGCGTGCTGTGATCTCAGTGCCTGTTTGACGGACTGCCCCCGGCCGCGGACGCGGCCGGGGGCAGTTCTACTCTGTACCGGACAACCGTTACGAATGGGCAGTCCCACGGGAGTACGCAGATGGATCACAGCGGGCACGGCAGCGGCATGAACATGGATCTGCCGCCGTTCACGCTGGGACGGGGGCTGGAGTTCTCCCCCGACCTCTTCTTCCTGGTGGGCTGCGTCCTGGCGCTCGTCCTGTACGGGTGGGGCGTCGTGCGGCTGCGCCGGCGCGGCGACTCCTGGCAGGCCGGCCGGACGGCCTTCTTCACCGTCGGCGTGCTGAGCGTGGCACTGGTGATGTGCACCAAGCTGAACGACTACGGCATGGTCATGTTCAGCGTGCACATGGTGCAGCACATGGTCATCAGCATGCTCTCCCCGATCCTGCTGCTGCTCGGCGCCCCGGTGACGCTGGCACTGCGCGCGCTGCCCGTGGCGGGACGCGGGAACCGCAAGGGGCCGCGCGAGGTGCTGCTGATGCTGCTGCACAGCCGCTACATGAAGATCGTCACGCACCCGGCGTTCACGATCCCGCTGTTCATCGCCAGCCTGTACGCGCTCTACTTCACGCCCCTGTTCGACTTCCTGATGGGGAGCAAGCCGGGCCACCTCGGCATGATGGTCCACTTCCTCGCCGTCGGCCTGGTCTTCTTCTGGCCGATCATGGGCATCGACCCGGGGCCGCACCGTCCGGGCTATGTGATGCGGATGCTCGAGCTGTTCGCCGGTATGCCGTTCCACGCGTTCTTCGGCATCGCGCTGATGATGGCGACCCAGCCGGTGATCGGTACGTACGCGAACCCGCCGGCGTCCCTGGGCATCGACGCGCTGAGCGACCAGAACGCGGCGGGCGGCATCGCCTGGGCCTTCTCGGAGATCCCGTCGGTGCTGGTACTGATCGCGCTGGTCTTCCAGTGGTATCGGTCCGAGCAGCGGGTCGCGCGGCGCTCCGACCGGGCGGCGGACCGCGACGGCGACCAGGAGCTGGCGGCGTACAACGCCTATCTCGCCTCGCTCCAGGCGCGCGGCCGCTAGCCGGCCGGTAACGTCGGCACAGTAGCGCGGGAGCCCTTCAGGGGTGACGATGGCCCTCCATCAGAAGGAGGGGGTGCGCATGCCCGGTTCTGTGAAGTCGATGGGGGTGCTCACCGTCGGCACGCTGATCGTCATATCGGCGTACACGGCGGCACTCGGCAGCAACGGCTGGCTGTGGTTCGGCTGGGTCGTGCTCGGTCTGGTCACGGTCGGGATGGCCGCGTCGCGCAGCCGGTGAGCAAGCGCCGGTGAGCGGCCGCAGAGCACCGCTGAAACGAAACCTCACCGCGCGGCCCCACTGCGCGACGCGAGTACGGACCCGGCCGCTCAGAAGCGGAAGACCGCCCCGGTCGCGGTGTCGAGCACGCACGCGTTCGGGTAGGTCTTGTGCCAGGCCGTCGGGACCCCGCCCCAGCTGCCCGTGGCGCTGACGGTCACCGGCTCGTACTGCTTGGTGCACGCCCGGGGGTTCCCCGGCAGCTTGTCGAAGTCACCGTTGGCCTTGCCGAGCGCCGCGCACGCGGCGGAGGCGTCCGGGTGGTGCCCAGAGGGCCCCGGAGCGCACTCCAGGAGGACGCCGCGGATCCAGGTGCTCTCCGACCCGGAAACGGTCAGGAAGAGGCCGCGGGACGGCGTGGGCTCGTCGGGGACGGCCGCCGCCCGGGCGGGCAGGGCCGCGCCAGCGAGGGCGAGCAGGACGACTGCGGTGACGGTGGCTGGAGAGCGCATCCGGACCTCCTGGGGCTGGGTTGCCTGGCGACGGGTGTCGGAGAGAGCCAGGCCACCCCCCGCCACGGCCCCGGCCAAGCGGCCGCGCCGGGCGCGTACCGCACACGAGTACACGCGCTGGACCGTACGGCGGACAGAGCAGGCCGGCGCCGGCCCGCTCGCGGCGGACACCGGACGTCACCCCAGCAGGGCGTCCAGGCCGACGGTCAGCCCCTCGGGGCCGCCGCGGCCGGCCATGGCCACGGCGGTGGCCCGCAGGCGTGGCAGTTCCGCGGCGGGTATGCGGTGCAGGCCGATCCGGAAGGCGGGGTCGGGTTCGCCCGGCTCGTCGTCCATCGCCCGCAGTTCGACCAGGATGTAGCCCAGCAGCCACGCCGTGAATCCCCGGTGGATCTCCACGGCCCTGCGCTCCGCGAGTCCCGCGTCGTGGAGCAGCGCCAGGACGCGTTCGTCGCTGCGGAGGACGGGGAGGGGCCTGCGGGCCAGCGGAGTGGACAGCAGGCGGGTGGCCAGCAGCGGCACGACGTTGGGGTGGCGCAGGGCGACGCGGTAGGTGGCGAGCGCGACGCGACGCAGTTCGCGGCGCCAGTCCGCCGCTGCCGGCTCCGCCGCAGCCGGGTCCTGGTCCAGTTCCTGGTGGAGTTCCTGGCAGAAGCCCTCGACCAGCCCGTCTAGCAGCGCGTCCTTGCTGGGGGCGTACCGGTACAGGGCCATCGCCTCGACGCCCAGCTCGGCTCCCAGTTTGCGCATACTCAGGCCGGACAGGCCGTCGCGGTCGACCACCTCCAGCGCCGTGGCCAGCACGCGTTCCCTGCTGAGCCGCCGTCCGTAGCGCCCCCGGTCGCTGGCACGGCGCCCGCGGCCGTCCCCCGCCTCTTTCGGCATGACCGCCTCCGCCTCTTCGGTGCCCTGTGTGCGCCTGCCCGGCAGCTCTTGACTTCAAGCGACAACAGTCGCAGAATCGGACATATGCGTCGTAAATATACATCAGCAGCGTACAGCGTTTCTCACCGAGGAGCGGCGGGCCATGACGCACAGCGAGCCGGACGCGCCGCCGTGAGGCAAAAGGGCTCCCGAGCCCGCCGCCGACCGTGCTCGTGACGGGCGGTGCCGCTTCATCGGCGGCCACGCCTGCGTCGAACTGCTCGATCACGGCTACGAGCTGATCGTCGACGACGACTACCCCAACAGCACCCCACAGGTCTTCGCCCCGCGTGGAAAGGATCGCCGGCCGGTTCGTGCCGGTACTGATGGCGGCGGACGTCGCTGTCCGCGATGGCCCTGCTCATCCAGAAGCTCACGGGCGCCACCGGACGCGCCGGGGGCGGAAGTCCGGTGTTCGTCCACTGCGGCGCCGACGTCGGGCGCACCGGATCCATCACCGCCGCGTACACGGTGAGCACGGGAGACGCGACCTCCAGGCAGGCCGCGCTGCGTACCCTCGCCGTGGGTCCGCCGTCGATCGAACAGGTCTGGTACGTGCTTTCCACCGGCAGGAACGAGCCCGAGCCAGCCCCCCGCGACTCATTGACGGGCAGTTGGATCAGCTCGCGGACCTCGGCACCGAACGGCCCTTCTCCAGCTTGGCGATGCGCGCCTGGACGCCGCTGTCGCTCGCGAGATTCTCCGGCAGTTCGGTGCTGCTGTCGATCAGGGACTTGACGAGCCGTCCAGCGTTCAGGCCCGCGACGCCTTCGAGTCGCGCCCCCGCCAGTACGGTCTCCGTGAGATCCGCGTGTGCGAGATCGGCGTTTCTCAGGTCCGCCCCCGCAAGGTTCGCCTTGCGGAGCACCGCACCCCGCATCTGAGCGCCCCTCATCACGGCGTCGCGGAGATCGGCGCCGGCCAGATCGGCCTGCTCCCCCCGCGCCAGACACAAGTCGGCCCCCTGGAGGCTGATACCGGCGAACCGGGCGCGCTGAAGGCCGGCCCGGCGCAGGGAAGAGGCCGTCAAGTCGATGCTGTCGGATTGTTCGGCATAGTCTCGTCGCGCGATGACGGTCAGCGCGGCCTGGACGTCGACGGTGATGTCCGGTGGTTCCGTCCAGGGGTCTCCTGACTTTACGCGCTCCTTTTCCGCCTCTTCTTCCCTCTTCGGGCGCGGAGGGTCGCGGATGAAGGCGGAAAGCACTTCGAGAACGGTCCTGCGATCCTTGGAGCTGTCGCGCATAATGCGTTCCAGCGAATAGATGCCGCCCAGCCTCTGGGTGATGTTGTCGGAGCTGAGAATTTTGATCGCTTCGACGTAACGGTCAGCGACTTGGGCTTCGCGGGTCAGCTCCGCCTGCTCGCGGTCCCGGGCCTGGGTGTGCCTGAACTGGTCCTGAGCATGCTCGAACTGCTCTTGTGCCAACCTGAACTGGTCCTGTGTCTGGGAGAACTGCTTGCGTGCGAGGCGGTGGTTCTTGCCGGTGTAGTAGAGGCCGAGTGCTCCGACGGTGCCGACGGCGAGGGCGACAAGCATGGTCCGGAAGCCAGTGACGATGAGGCCGGCGCTGGGCGCGAGCTCGCTGTCCCGGACGTGACGTCCTTCGAAGTACCAAGGGCCCCAGACGAGGGCGGCGAGGAGCACGGCTCCGGCCGCCGCGCCCGTTGCTCCCCAGACGATTTTGCGCTTCCTCGTTGGCGTCATGGCGGGATGATGTCCGGCCCTGGCGTGCGGCATGCGACGGAGCCGATTGTTCAGAGGAGGATTTGAGGCAGCGGGGCGAACGGCCGACGCGGCTGGTGCGGGGCGTGCCGTCGGTGAGTCCGGTCCACAGGGTGTCGGTAAGTCGGGATTGGGTCCCCAATGACCCGATCAGACATGGTTACGCGGGACGACAGTTACCCATAGGCTTTTGTGTCAGTCCCTGAGATGTCCACCGACCTGGCAGAACGCAGCCCTGGAGCCAATCCGGCAGAGCTAGGAGCCGCCCGTGTTCTATTACGTGCTCAAGTATGTCCTTCTCGGACCGCTGCTGAGACTGCTCTTCCGTCCGAGGATCGAAGGGCTCGAGCACATTCCCGACGACGGGGCCGCGATCGTGGCGGGCAATCACCTTTCGTTCTCCGACCATTTCCTGATGCCCGCGATCATCAGACGGCGTATCACCTTCCTCGCCAAAGCCGAATACTTCACGGGTCCGGGCCTCAAGGGCCGGCTGACCGCCGCTTTCTTCCACAGCGCCGGTCAGATCCCCGTCGACAGGTCGGGCAAGGAGGCGGGAAGGGCCGCGATCCGCGAGGGGCTCGGAGTACTGAGCAAGGGTGAGTTGCTGGGGATCTATCCGGAGGGCACCCGCTCGCACGACGGCCGGCTCTACAAGGGCAAGGTCGGGGTAGCCGCGATGGCGCTGCAGGCACGGGTGCCCGTGATCCCGTGCGCGATGGTGGGTACGTTCGAGATCCAGCCGCCGGGAAAGGTCGTACCGCGCATCAAGCGCGTGACGATCCGGTTCGGTGAGCCGCTGGACTTCTCGCGCTACGCGGGCCTGGAGAACGAGAAGGCGGCGCTCCGCGCGGTGACCGACGAGATCATGTACGCGATCCTCGGGCTCTCGGGTCAGGAATACGTCGACCGGTACGCGGCCGAGGTAAAGGCGGAGCAGGCGAAGAAGTTCCCCCGGCTCGTGCGCTGACGGCGGATCAGCGGACGGCGAACGTTCCCCCGGCGGCGGCCGCGGTGGTCATAGCGTCCTCGGCATGACCAAGGGAAACGCATTCGTCATCGGAGCTACGGGACAGATCGGACGGGCCGCCGTACGGGCGCTCGCCGAGGACGGCTGGGACGTGACAGCCGCGTCGCGCGGCGGTGGCCGCGACGAGACGTGGCCGCAGGAGGTACGGGCATCGGCGCTCGACCGGGACGACGACGCGGCGCTGTCCGCCGCGCTCGGCGACGGCTGTGACGTCCTGGTGGACATGGTCGCGATGGAGGAACGCCACGCGGCGCAGCTGACGGGGCTGGCTGACCGGATCGGCTCCGCGGTGGTCATCTCCAGTGGCGCCGTGTACGAGGACGACAAGGGGCGCGGCTTCGACACGCAGGCCGAGCCCGACGGCTTTCCGCAGTACCCGGTGCCGATCCCGGAGACGCAGCCGACCGTGGCGCCGGGAGGCACGACGTACGGAACCAGGAAGGTCGCGATCGAACGGCATCTGCTGGAGGCGGCCGGCCGACTGCCGGCGACCGTACTGCGGGCGGGCGCGGTCCATGGGCCGTACAGCCGCACTCCGCGTGAGATCCACTTCGTCAAGCGGGTGCTGGACGGACGGCCGGTCCGGATCCTGGCGCACGGCGGGCGCAGCCGGTTCCACCCGGTGCACGTCTCGAACCTCGGGGAGCTGATCCGGCTGGCGGCGGCGCGGCCGGGAGCGCGGGTGCTCAACGCGGGCGATCCCGATGTGCCGACGGTCGCGGAGATCAGTACGGCGATCGACGCCGTCATGGGCGCGCGGAGCGAGCTGGTGCTGGTGGACGGACCCCCGCCGGTGGGCACGGTCGGGGAGACGCCCTGGAGCGGCGGTCATCCCGTGGTCTACGACATGGCGGCCGCCGAGCGGGAACTCGGCTACCGGGCTGTCACCGGTTACGCCGATTCCCTGCCCGCCACCGTGGAATGGCTGGCGGAAGCACTCCGTCGCCAGGACTGGCGGGAGGCGTTTCCCAAGCTGTCGCAGCGGTACGCCCCGGGAGGCGACGGGCCGTTCGACTACGCGGCCGAGGAGGCCTGGCTCGCCCGCCGGTAGGCGCCAGGAGGGGGCGGCCGGGAACCCCGGCCGCCCCCTCCCCCGCTCAGGCCGTTACGGCTTCGGCGTGGCGTGCGGAGCGCACGTCACATCGCTGCTGTCGGTCTTTCCGGTGAGCAGGTAGGTGTCGACCCGGTCGTTGACGCACGGGTTCGCGATCCCGGTGACACCGTGCGAGCCGGCGTCCTTCTCGGTGATCAGGCGCGAGCCCTTGAAGCGCTTGTGCAGCTCGACGGCGCCCTCGTACGGAGTGGCGGCGTCACGCTCGGCCTGCACGATCAGGACCGGCGGCAGTCCCTTGCCGGACTTGACGTTCAGCGGGGTCTGCTGCTTCGACGACCACGTGGCGCAGGGCAGGTTCATCCAGGCGTTGGCCCACGTCATGAACGGGTGGTCCTTGTGCAGCCTGGTGTTGTCCCGGTCCCACGTCTTCCAGTTGGTGGGCCACTTGGCGTCCGCGCACTCGACGGCCGTGTAGACGGCGTTGCCGTTCTCCGAGGACGCGTTGCCCGCGGTGTCCGACAGGTCCGGCGCGATCTCGTCGACGAGCGCCTGCGTGTCACCCGCGACGTACTTGCTCCAGATCTCGGCGGTGTGCGCCCAGGCGGAGTCGTAGTACGGCGCGCTCTGGAAGAAGCCGATGAGCTCGGCGGGGCCGACGACGCCGCCGATGGGGCTCTTCTTGGCGGTGGCGCGCAGGTTCACCCACTGCTGCTCGACCTTCTCGGGGGTGTCCCCGAGGTGGTAGGCGGCGTCGTTCTTGGCCACCCACTGCTTCCAGTCGTCCCAGCGCATCTGGAAGGCTACGTCCTGGTCCAGGTTGGCCTGGTACCAGATCTTCTCCTTCGACGGGTTGACCACGCTGTCGACGACCATGCGTCGGACGTGGCCCGGGAACAGCGTTCCGTAGACCGCGCCGAGGTAGGTGCCGTACGAGACGCCGAGGAAGTTCAGCTTCTTCTCACCGAGCGCGGCGCGGACGACGTCCACGTCCCGTGCGGTGTTCGGCGTGGTCATGTGCGGCAACAGCCACCCGCTGCGCTCCTGGCAGCCGTCCGCGTACTCGGCGGCCAGCTTGCGCTGGGCGCGCTTGTCGGCCTCGCTGTCGGGCACCGGGTCGGGCTTCGGCGCCTTGACGAACTCCTGCGGGTCGACGCAGGAGATGGGCGAGGAGTGCCCGACACCGCGCGGGTCGAAGCCCACGAAGTCGTACGCCTTGGCCATCTTCGTGTAGATCGGGTTCTTCTTGGTGACCCGGGTGGGGAACCTCATGCCCGAGGCGCCGGGGCCGCCCGGGTTGTAGAGCAGGGCCCCCTGACGGTCTTTCTCGGAGCCGGTGTTGCCGATGCGGTCGACGGCTATCTTGATCTTCCGGCCGTTCGGCTTGGCGTAGTCGACCGGAACGGTGACCCAGCCGCACTGGATGGGCTTGTCGAAGCCCCAGTCCGCCGGGCAGTCACGCCAGTCGATGCCCGCCTTCGCGGCCCGCGCGGCGGCGATCTGTACCCCGCGCATCTCGGACGCGCTGGTGCTGCTGGTGCTGCGGCCCTCGGCGCCGGCGGCCGGTGCGGCTATCGCGCCGGCCATCAAGGTGCCCGCTATGAGAGTGCCGGCGGAGCCGAGCGCTGCTGTACGTCTCAAGTGGTGCCTCCCCCTGTGAGTTGTTGTGCCGTACGTGACGACGACAGTGGTCATGGTCAGTGGCCGTACGCCGCATCCTGTCGTCTGAAGGGTCCCGGGCAACAGGCTGCACTGGCGTTTCTTTACCAATCCCATAACCGGAGAGGCGTGTCCCGCTGAGCGGTGCACATGGCGGTCACCCAAATGTCTGAAGTGCCCGGTCCAGTAGACGCCGCAGCCGCAGCGCGTCGGCCGCCACCGCCGTGACCAGCACGGCGGGCCCGGCGAGCGGCGTGAGGACCGCCGTGTCGCCCAGAAGGGTGACTTCGGGAGGAATGTGCTCGAAGTCGGGGTTTACGACCAGGAGTTGGCCGGTCGCCCGGTGCCCGCCCAGCACCGCTCCCCCGTCCCAGCCGCCGGGCGCGCCCGGGCCGTACGACAGTTCCTGGTCCAGCAGCGGGCGCCCTGCCCGGTGCACGGTGAGGCGGGTGGTGAGCGTACCGGACTCCTCGCCGTACCGGCCGAGGATCTGCTCCTCGCGCAGGACCAGGCGGGCGGAAGCGGCGAGCTCGACGCGCATGGTCATGCGCAGGTCGCTGCCGCGGGCCGAAATGAGCGGTTCCGGCAGCCAGCGCAGGCGCGCGCCGGCTCCGACCGTCAGCCGTACGTCATAGCGGGCGTGCGGTCCGCCCCGGCCCGGCAGGGCGACCGTGGCCGCGGCCGAGTCCACGGCGAGCGCGGCGCCCTCCCGTACGTCGGCTTCGACGGCCAGCCGGTCGCCCCCCAGCGGTGCGCTCATCGCGCCGACCACGGTGACCCTGGCGTGCGCGTCCGTGCCGCGCGTGCGGCGCAGGGCGAGCGGCCCGTCGCTCTCCAGAACAGGCAGCCGCGTGCCGCCCTGGCCGTCGGGTACTGCGGTGATCCTGGCCGTCGCTTCGATGCCCGCCGACGCCACGGTGGTCACGCGGACCAGGCGGCGAGCTGTTCGCGGACCCAGTCGGCCACCGGCTTCACGCCGTCCCCGGTGGTCAACGAGGTGAAGGCGACCGGCAGTTCGCCACGCTGGGCCGCGGCGTCGCGCGCCATGCGGCCGAGGTCGGAGCCGACGTACGGAGCGAGGTCGGTCTTGTTGACGACCAGCAGGTCGGCTGTGGTGACGCCCGGGCCGCCCTTGCGCGGGATGTCGTCGCCGCCCGCCACGTCGATGACGAAGACCTGTGCGTCGACCAACCCCTTGGAGAAGGTGGCGGTGAGATTGTCGCCGCCGGACTCGACCAGGATCAGGTCGAGCGGTCCCACCGCGTCCTCCAGGTCCTCGACCGCTTCGAGATTGGCGGAGATGTCGTCACGGATGGCGGTGTGCGGGCAGGCACCGGTCTCGACGGCCTGGATGCGCTCGGGCGGCAGGACGGCGCTGCGGAGCAGGAACTCGGCATCCTCCCGGGTGTAGATGTCGTTCGTGACGACGGCGATGGACAGCTCTTCGCGCAGTTCCCGGCAGAGGGCGGCGACGGTCGCGGTCTTGCCCGAGCCGACCGGACCGCCGAGTCCGATGCGCAGGGCGCGCTTCGTGCCGTCGGGTCGGGCGGCGTCGGCGCTGACCGCCATGGCGCCGTCGTGACTGTGGTCGAGATGCATGGTGCGGCTCCTAAGCGGTGGTGCGGGGGCTCCGTTGCGGGAGCGGGTGTCGCGACAGGGGGTGTTGCCGGAAGGGGTGATGCCGGAACCGGTGTGGCGGCGGCGTCATGAGGCGAAGAGGCGTACGGGCCAGGCCGCGTGCGCCTCCGCCGTGATGTCCAGCAGCGGGGCGGAGGCGGCGGGCAGCGCGCCCGTGCCTCCCTCCCGTGCGCGGTGAGCCGCTGCGGCGGCCCGCCGCGCGACCCGGTCGAGTTCGGGGGCCAGGCGGGCGAGGACGGCGGTGGCCTCGAAGGGGTCCAGGCTGAGGAGGCGAACGGCGGCGGTGGCGGGCCCGCTGACGCTCTCGTACGCCACGCAGTGTGCGGCGTCCTCGGGCCCGAGGCCCGCCGCGCGGGCGGTGACGCCGAGCACGACGGGCTGGTGCGCGCCGCGCGGGCGCGCGGCGGCCAGCGTGTCGAGGGCTTCGCACGGCCAGGTGGCGCGGGCGGCGCGCATGAGCTGCCTGCCGAGCTTGCGTGCGGTCGCGCGCAGGGCGGGTGACGGCGTACGGGCGTCGGCGGCCTCGTCGAGGTCCAGCGCGTCCACACCGACGGCAGCGGCGGCGGCGAGCGCTGCCGAGGTGAGCCCGGTGGTGTGCAGGCGGCCCCGGCAGAAGGCGGCGAGGTCCGTGGCATCGCGGATGCGCCCCGCCTTGACGGCGGCCTCGGCTCCACCGGAGTGGGCGTGGCCCCCGGCGGGGAACCGCCCGTCGGCGAGGACGAGCAGGGCGGCCCGCGCTCCGGACCGCGCGTACTCGCCGCGAGTGACTGGGGAGGTGTCCATGGTCAGAAGAGGAAGTAACGCTGGGCCATGGGCAGTTCCGGGGCCGGTGCGGGCTCGACCGCGTCGCCGTCGATCGTGACCGTGAAGGTGTCCGGATCGACCTCGACGCGCGGAAGGGCGTCGTTCTCGCGCATGTCTGCCTTCGTGACCCGGCGCGTGTTCGCGATGGCCACGAACCGCTTGCCGAGCCCGAGGCGTTCGGGCAGCCCGTCCTCGATCGCCGCCTGCGCCACGAAGTTGAAGGAGTTGCCGGCCGGAGCCCGGCCGAGCGCGCCGAACATCGGCCGGGGCAGCACCGGCTGCGGGGTCGGGATGGAGGCGTTGGCGTCGCCCATCTGCGCGTACGCGATCTGGCCGCCCTTGATGACGAGCTGCGGCTTGACGCCGAAGAAGGCCGGCTCCCACAGCACGAGGTCGGCCAGCTTCCCGCTCTCGACGGAGCCGATCTCGTGGTCGAGGCCCTGCGCGACGGCCGGGTTGATCGTGTACTTGGCGACATAGCGACGCGCGCGGTGGTTGTCGGCGCGCCCGTCGCCCGGCAGTGCGCCCCGGCGCTTCTTCATGACGTGCGCGGTCTGCCAGGTGCGCAGCGCGACCTCGCCGACGCGGCCCATCGCCTGCGAGTCGGAGGAGATGATCGAGATGGCACCGAGGTCGTGCAGGATGTCCTCGGCCGCGATGGTGGAGGGCCGGATCCGCGACTCGGCGAAGGCCAGGTCCTCCGGCACGGCCGGGTTGAGGTGGTGGCAGACCATCAGCATGTCGAGATGTTCCTCGATGGTGTTGACGGTGTGCGGCCGGGTGGGGTTGGTGGAGCTGGGCAGGACGTACGGCTCGGAGACGACCGTGATGATGTCCGGTGCGTGCCCGCCGCCCGCCCCCTCGGTGTGGTACGCGTGGATGGTGCGCCCGGCGATGGCGGCGAGGGTGTCGCCGACGAACCCGGCCTCGTTCAGGGTGTCGGTGTGGATGGCGAGCTGTGCGCCGGACTCCTCGCACACGCCGAGGCAGGCGTCGATGACGGCTGGGGTCGCGCCCCAGTCCTCGTGAATCTTGAAGCCGAGCGCGCCGCCCCGCAGTTGGGCGTGCATGGCGTCGCGGGACATGGTGTTGCCCTTGCCGAGCAGACCGATGTTGACGGGGTAGTCCTCCAGCGCCTCGAACATCCGGGCCAGGTGCCAGCCGCCGGGCGTGACCGTGGTGGCCTTGGTGCCCTCGGCGGGCCCGGTACCGCCCCCGACGAGCGTGGTGGTCCCGGAGGAGAGCGCCTGGTCGACGACGGTCGGCGAGATGAAGTGGACGTGCGCGTCGATGGTTCCGGCGGTGAGAATCTTGCCGTTGCCCGCGATGATCTCGGTCTCGGGACCGATGACGAGGTCGGGGTGTACGCCGTCCATGGTGTCGGGGTTGCCGGCCTTGCCGATGCCGGTGATCCGCCCGTCCCGCAGGCCGATGTCGGCCTTGACGATGCCCCAGTGGTCGAGGATCACGGCGCCGGTGATGACGGTGTCCGGTGCCCCGTCGGCCCGGCTGGTCCGCGCCTGGCCCATGGACTCACGGATGACCTTGCCGCCGCCGAACACCGCCTCGTCACCGGCGCGTCCGGGGCCGCCGCAGCGGTCCTCCTCGATCTCGATGAGCAGATCGGTGTCGGCGAGACGGATGCGGTCGCCGGTGGTGGGGCCGAACAGGTCGGCGTACACGGGGCGCGAGAGCTCAGGCATCGAGGGCACCTCCGGTCTCCCCGCGCAGACCGGCGACGACGCGCCGGCCGGCGACGGGGACGAGTTCGACGTCGACGGGGATGCCGGGCTCGAAGCGCACGGCGGTGCCCGCGGCGATGTTCAGCCGCAGGCCGCGGGCGGCGGCGCGGTCGAAGTCGAGGCCGGGGTTGGCCTCGGCGAAGTGGTAGTGGGAGCCGACCTGGACGGGCCGGTCGGCCGCGTTCAGGACGGTGAGGCGGGTGACGGCGAGGCCCTCGTTGAGAGCGACGGGCTCGTCGGCGTACAGGATTTCCCCGGGGATCATCGGCCGTCTTCCCGTCAGGCGATCGGTTCGTGGACGGTGACGAGCTTGGTGCCGTCAGGGAAGGTCGCTTCGACCTGTACGTCGTGGATCATCTCGGAGATGCCCGCCATGACGTCGTCCCGGGTGAGCACTTTGCGGCCCGACGACATGAGTTCGGCGACGGTGCGGCCGTCGCGGGCGCCTTCGAGGATGTGGGAGGTGATGAGGGCGATCGCTTCGGGGTGATTGAGTTTCACGCCGCGCACCCGGCGCTTCTCCGCCACGTCCGCCGCCACATGGATGAGCAGTCTTTCCTGCTCGTGCGGGGTCAGTTGCACGCGTGCTACCTCCAGTCGTACCGCCCGGCCGCCCGGACGGGGGCAGGCAGGATCCAACGCGTCAACGAGGCTGGGGACGACAACGGAACCACAGCGTCCACCTCGGCCGCAGCGGGACCATATCCGACTTCAACACTCTGTTGACCTGCGTTTTCTGACCGCACGGCCAGGCATTGCACGTTAGAGCGCAAGTTTTTCCAACGCGTTAACTGGGCCTTTGCGTGTCCATGGTCATCAACGCGTTCAGTCCGCCCCGCAGCACTTCGGCATCCACTTCGCCGAACAGGGCCTGCTGGGCGATGAATCCCTGAGCAATGGCGATCATGGTCCGGGCGACATGGTCGGCGGGTACGTCGTCGCTCATCATCCCCGCCTCGCGGTACGCCGCGACGATCCTGCCCCAGACCACGCGGATGTCGCCGTACCCGGTACGCAGCAGCTCGGCCAGCCCCTCGTCGCGCAGCGTCTCGGTCCACACCTGGAGGACCAGGCGCGGGAACACCGCGCCCTCGACGCCCGGCACCCGCCGCTCCATGAGGATCTTACTGATCACCTCGGCCACCAGGTCGTGCGGCGGCGGAGGCGGGCTCAGCCGGGAGGCGGATTCGAAGGCGGCCCGCACCTCCCCGAACACCTCTCCCGCGATCGCCTGGATCAGCTCCTCCTTGCTGCGGAAGTAGCGGTAGACGGCGCCGGCCGACAGGTCCGCCTCGCGCAGGATGTCCTGCATGGACGTGGCATGGAAGCCGTTGCGGGCGAAGCAGCGCGTGGCGCCGTCGAGGATCTGACGGCGGCGGGCGTCGAGGTGTTCCTGGGATACACGGGCCATGACCCAAAAGTAAAACGAACATTCATTCTTGACAAGAAACGCAGCCGCCGGGACAGTGAGAATCGTAAAACGAACGATCCTTCTCTTTGAATCCGAGGGGCAGTCATGACCGCCGCCCAGCCCACCGCACCGCAAGCCTCCGCCCGCCGCATGATCGCGGCGACCGTCCTCGTCCCCCTCGTCGCGGCCCTGGCGCTCTGGGCGTTCGCCTGGCCCGCCGCCCGGACCGCCCCGCGCGACCTGCCGGTCGGGATCACCGGGCCCGTCACCGCGACCGCGCCGCTCCAGCAGCGGTTCGAGCAGCGGGAGGGGGCCTTCGAGATTCACCGGTACGACGACGAGGCCGCCGCCCGCGCCGCGATCGAGGGCCGTGTCGTATACGGCGCCGTGGTCGTCACGCCGGAAGGGCCGCGACTGCTGACCGCCTCCGCCGCCGGCCCGGTCGTCGCGCAGCTGCTCCGCGAGGCCGTGACGGCGCAGGCCCCGCCCGGCACGCGCGTCGAGGTCACGGATGTGGTGGCCGCCCCGGCCGGGGACCCCCGCGGCAGCGCCCTGGGAGCGAGCGTGCTGCCGCTGGCCATCGCCGGCGTCGCGGCCGGGGGTGTCGTGACGATGGCGGGGCTGCGCGGGAAGCGCGCGATGACCGCACTGTTCGGGGCATCCGCCCTGGCCGGCCTCACGGCCACCGGCATCGCCCACAGCTGGCTCGGCATCATCACCGGCGACTGGTGGGCCGAGGCGGGTGCGCTGGGCCTGACCGTACTGGCCATCGGGTCGGCCGTGGCGGGGATCGCGGCGCTCGTGGGACCTGCGGGGACAGGGGTCGGGGCGATCGTGGTCGTGCTGTTCGGGAACGCGTACTCGGGAGTGTCCGGCGCACCCCACCTGCTGCCCGAACCGGTCGGCGCGATCGGCCAGTGGCTGCCGCCGGGGGCGGGCGGTGCGCTGCTGCGGTCGGTGGCCTTCTTCGACGGCAGCGCGGTGCGGATGCCGGTCCTCGCGCTCTGCTGCTGGGCCGTGCTCGGCCTGACCGCCGTGCTGGCGGGCGGACGGCGACGACCGGCGGCCGACGCGGCCGGGCCCTCCGCCGCCCGGACTCCGGAGCCCGCCCGGGCGGGCTGATCCCGGTCCGGCCGGCTCGGGCCGGCCGAGGGCGGCGCGAGACCGGCCGTGCGTCCCCGCTGTAGCGGACGGGGGCGCACGGCCCTTTCGCATGCCCGCTTCCCGTACGCCCGCCGCTCGTATGCCAGGTGCTCGTACGCCAGCCGGCGGGGGCGTCAGCTGTCGGGGGCTTCGCCCCGGTGTTCCGCGGCGATACCGAAGCGGCGGCGTTCGCCCGCAGCGGACGAAGCCGAGCCGATCGAGGAGACCGAACTGATCACCGACTCCTCGGCCACCTCCGGCTCCGCCTCGAGTCGCGCCAGGTCAGCAGCGGAAACCAGCGCCACCAGTGGCTTCCCGTGCCGGGTCACGACCACCCGTTCACCGCCGTAGACAACGCGGTTGATCAGCTCGGCTAGCTCTGCCCGGGCTTGCGTCACCGGAATCTCGTAGGCCATGCTCCCCATAGTACGAGCTGTACGTCCTGTACATTTTCTACAGACTGGAGGCATCGCCATGAACCGAGCGACCACCCACACCGCCCGTTATGTGCTGCCCGAGTTCACGGAGCGCACCAGCACGGGGAGCCGCACGGTCGATCCGTACTCGAAGCTGCTCGACGAGCGGATCGTCTTCCTGGGAACGGCCGTCGACGACACCGCGGCCAATGACGTGATGGCGCAGTTCATGCATCTCGAACACGCCGCCCCGGACCGGGACATCTCCCTCTACATCAACTCCCCCGGCGGATCGCACACCGCCATGTCCGCGATCTACGACACGATCCAGTTCGTCGCCTGCGACGTCGAGACGATCTGCCTCGGCCAGGCCGCGTCCTCCGCCGCCCTGCTGCTGGCGGCCGGCACGCCGGGCAAGCGCCTCGCACTGCCGGGCGCCCGGGTGCTGCTCAGCCAGCCCTCCATCGACCAGCCCGTGCACGGCCAGCCCTCCGACCTGGAGATCGAGGCAAGGGAGTTGGCACGCATGCGGGAGCTGCTCACCCAACTCCTCGCCCGTCACACCGGGCAGAGCGCCGAACGCGTCGACAACGACATCGAGCGCGACAAGGTGTTCACCGCCGAAGCCGCGGCAGCGTACGGCCTGGTGGACCACGTCGTGCCGAGCCGCAAGGCCTCGCTCGCCGCCACCTCGCCGAGGTGAATCCGGGCATGCTGCCACCCGAACTGCCGCCGCTGCCCGCACTGACGCGCGCCGAGTGCGAGTTCGTCGACCGCTATCTCGAAGTCGTCGACCTGATGGGGCGCATCAATCCGGCGCGCGGCGCGGACACCTACGGCGCCCTGCGGGCCGCCCAGGCCCTCGCCGGGAAGGCCGCCGCTCTCCGGGACGCCCTTGCGCTGATGCACGAGCGCGGCGAGGCGCGCGTGCATGCCGCCACGCTCGCCCGGGCCTTGCGGGTGCTCGACGGAGAGCGGCGGGCGGGTCGTGTCACCCTCCCGCCGGTATCCGCAAGTTGAGGCACGCCCGGCCGCCAACCCCATTGGCGTACGAGAATGGCTGGTCCGAACGGCGTAGGAAATACCTGAACAGCCGTACGCCTCAACTTGCGCAACACGCCTACGCATCGGGCGGAATGAGCTGTTCCGCTGCTGGTGCGGCGGTCGCCGGACACCCGCGCCCGGCTCCCGAAATGCCCCTGTCCACCCGAACGGGTCATCGGTGAGCAGCCTCACAAAACGTCGTTTCGGCTCGGAAATCCGGCGGTTCATGAGTCAAGATCCCTGGGACGACAAGCCCCCGCCACCGCGGCGGGGCGGTCCGGGCGGACGCTGAGTCCTGCCGCCGTTCCGGATGACTGGTCGACAGGAGTGCACCGGCAGGAGTGGAGGACCCAATCAGTACGGGACGACCGGAGACGGTCGACCCTCGGGGTGAAGCCGCATCACGTGGCCGGGCATCTTCGCCTGTCCGAACCCGACAGGTCATCCTTCACAGGCGGCTGACGAAGGGTTGCGCATGACCGCGCACAGGAATGTTCCGTCCGTGCTGTCCCGGGCCGGAGCCGCTTCGGCTCTCACCCTCGCCGCGATCGGCGGCACGATGCTGGCGCCAGGGGCCGTCCCCGAGGCACATGCCGCGTCGCACTTGACGAAGGCGCTCAATGTCGCCGCGTCGAAGAAGGGGGCCCCGTACAAGTACGGGGCCGCGGGTCCGAGCCGGTTCGACTGCTCGGGGCTGACGCTCTATTCGTACAAGAAGGCCGGCAAGAGCCTGCCGCGCACCGCCCAGTCCCAGTACAACAAGACCCGGCACGTCTCCTCCTCCAGCCGCAAGCGCGGAGACCTGGTCTTCTTCCACTCCGGGCGGAGCGTCTACCACGTGGGCATCTACGCGGGGAAGGGCAAGATCTGGCACTCCCCCAAGTCCGGTTCCGTGGTGAAGCTGGAGAAGATCTGGTCCAAGAGCGTCTGGTACGGCAGGGTGCGCTGATCATCCCCGGCGTCTGCCGGGCCGGGAAGTACGTTCACCGCCATGACCTTCCTGAATCCGGTACGTCACATCACGTTCGACGCCCACGACCCGTCCGCGACAGCACAGTTCTGGTCCCGGCTGACCGGCTACCAGCTGCTCGACGCGCCGGGCGACGACGAGGTGCTGATCGAGCCGGAGCAACCCGATGTCCCCGGGCTGCTGTTCATCCGGGTACCGGAGGGCAAGTCCGTCAAGAACCGCGTCCACCTCGACATCCAGCCGCCGCACGGCACGCGGGATGCCGAGGTGGAGCGGCTCGCCGCACTCGGTGCGCGGATCGTCAGCGATCGGCGCACCGAGGACGGCAGGGGCTGGGTGGTGACGGCCGACCCGGAGGGCAGCGAGTTCTGCGTGGAGCGCGGCGCGGAGGAGCGCGGGCTCCTCTGACGGGTGCGGACGGGTCCCGGGTGTTCGACCGGGGCGGGGCGGTCCTCCGCGGCCGGACGGGGCCTTCACGGTCGGACGGTTACGCTGCCGCCGCCACCGGGCCTGCCAGCAGGGCCACCCCCAGCACGGCGAGCGCGGTCCCGCTGGCGGCTTCCACGGTGCGGGCCGCGCCCGGCCGCCGCAGCCAGGTACCGAGCCCGTCCACCAGCAGGGCCACGGCTGGGAACCACAGGAGCGCCAGTACGACGACGATCGTGGCGAGCAGCAGCGTCCTCGGCAACGGCTGCTGGCCCACCGGCACGAACTGCGGCAGCAGGCTGAGGAAGAGCACCGGCGCCTTCGGGTTGAGCGCGTTGGTCAGGAAGCCCTGGCGCAGGCTGCGGCCGGCGCCCCGCGACGCGGCCGGCTCCGGCCCGTCCGGCTCCGCCTCCTGCGGGCGTTGCGGCGCCGGACGCAGCGCGGACCGCAGGGCCCGGTAGCCGAGGTAGAGGATGTAGGCGCCGCCGAGCAACTGGATCGCGCGGAACAGTGCCGGTACGGCGACCAGTACGGCCGCGAGCCCCGCCACGGCAAGCGCCGTGTGGACCAGCAGCCCGCCGGCCACCCCTACCGCACAGGCGACACCGTCCCGGCGTGAGGCCAGTGCGTTGCGTACGACGACGGTGAAATCCGCGCCGGGCATGGCGACCATGCCCGCGGCGACGCCCGTGAAGGCGACCAGTTGTGCGTCCATGCCCCCAGCCTGGGCCCTCCAGGCCTTTAGCATGTACTTGCGATCTCCTTGGTCTGCCCAAAGAAATGCTTAAGGGAGGACCGGATGTACGACCCGACACGGCTGGCGGCGCTGGTGGCGGTCGCCGAGGCCGGTTCGATCACCCGGGCCGCCGAGCGGCTCGGCTACACCGCGCCCGCCCTGTCCCAGCAGCTGGCCAAGCTGGAGCGGGAGGCGGGCGCCGCCCTGCTGGTACGCCACCACCGCGGGGCGCGCCTGACCGCCGCCGGTGAACTGCTGGCGGCGCGGGCCCGCCGCGTACTGGACGAGATGGACCAGGCGCGGCACGAACTCGCACGGCTCGCGGGCCTGTCCGGCGGGCGCCTGCGGGTGGGTACGTTCACGACGGCCGGCATCCATCTGCTGCCGCCGGTGCTCAGCGCCTTCCGGCGCGCGCATCCCGACGTCGAGCTCGCGGTCGCCGACTACGAGCCGCCGGACGGCGTCGCGGCGGTGGCCTCGGGCGAGGTCGACCTGGCGCTGACCCATGCCTACGAGCCCGCGCCGCCCGTACCGCTGCCCGCCGGCGTCGCGGCGGAGCCCCTGCTGGACGAAGAGCTCGTCCTCGTGACGGCGCCCGGGCACGCGCTGGCCGGCGGCTCGGGGCGGCTGGCGGTGGCCGAGCTCGCCGGGCAGCCGCTCATCAGCAGTGCGCCCTCGCATCCGCCGCGCCAGGGCGTGGAGGCGGCGCTGGCCGCGGCGGGGGCGACCCCGGCGGTGGTGTGCGAGTCGCCGGGGTACGCCCTGGTGTGCGCGCTGGTCAGTGCCGGGCTCGGGGTGGCCGTGGTGCCGGAGATGGTCGCCGCGATGGCGATGACCCCGCTGGGCGTACGGGCGCTGGAGCCGGCCGGGCTGCGCCGCACGATCGCGGTGGCGCACCGGCCCGGCGAGGCGAGCCCGGCGGCGGACACACTGCGGGCGCTGCTGCGCGGCGCGTTCGGCCGGGCCTGAGGCGGCTGACAGACCGGGTGCCCTTACTGGACTGCGGGCTGCTGGACGGGGACGGTCCACGGCAGTTCGATCCACACGGTCTTGCCGCCGTCCTGGGTGGGCTGCACGGAGACCCGGCCACCGCATTCGGCGGTGAGCCATCGGATGATCACTATGCCGCGGCCGTTGTCCTGCTGGACGGCCGCGGGAAGCCGCTTCGGCCAGCGGGGGTGGCTGTCGGTGACACCGATGCGCAGCTGCTCGTCCCGGTCGAGCCGGACGTCCACGGTGAACGTCGGCGACTGCCCGAACGTGTGCTGAACGGCATTGGTGGCCAGCTCCGAAACGATCAACCGTACGGTTTCGGCGGTGTCGGATCCCGGGGGCATGCCCCACTCGCCGAGAATCTCCGCGACATATCTCCTCGCGGCGGAGACCGAGGCTGGCTCGCTCGGCAGAGTGACGGATACTTCCTGGTGGTCTGCCATGGCGACGCTGTCCCTTTCCCACCGGGGCCGGACTCCGACTCGTAGCGGATGAACTTCGAGGACGGCCTCGGACTGTGCTTCGCGCCAGAGTGCCACTCGTGGTGTCGGGATAGGGGGTGATCCCCCAACATGTGCATATATCTGTCGCTCGAAGCGGTGAACTCTGCTACGCGAGACCGTATTCGGGCTCCGGCCGGCGCATCCTCTCCTGTTGGAAGGAGGCGAACATGCGGCACAGCCCCGCCGTACGTCGGCGCAAACTCGGGGAGGAGCTGCGGAGACTGCGTGACCGGGCGGGCCTCACCAGCCCCCAGGCCGCCCGTCTGGTCGGGTGGCACCAGTCGAAGGTGAGCAGGATCGAGACGGGGCGCAGCTCCGTGAAGCCGTCCGACGTGTCCCGGCTGCTCGACGCGTACGGGGTGACGGATCGCCGGCTCCGCGAACTGGTCGAGGCGTTGACCGGCCCCCCGGCCGACGAGAACCGCAAACACTGGTGGCACGCGTACCGCGGGCTGCTGCCGCCCCAGTACCGCGACCTCATCAGTCTGGAGTCCCAGGCGAGTTCGGCGCGCACGCTGGAGACCACGGTGGTGCCGGGACTGCTCCAGACTCCCGACTACGCGCGGGCGGTCACGCGGGCGGCGCTGGCGGGCCTGCCGCCGACTCAGGTCGATTCGCTGGTCGAGGTGCGGATTGCCCGCCAGGAGGTCCTGGGGGCCGCGAAACCCCTGCGATTGAGTGCGGTCGTGGACGAGGGGGCGCTGCGTCGGCCGGTGGGCGGACAGCAGGTCATGAAAATGCAGTTACGGAAGTTGCTGGAGGTGGGGGATTCGTCTCATGTCCGTTTACAGGTGCTGCCGTTCGCGTCCGGGGCCCATGTTGGACTCACAGGCCCTTTCATTATCTTCTCATTTCCGAACATAGTTGATCTGGATGTGGTTGTTATCGACCACTTGACGAGTAGCCTCTACCTCGAACGGAAAGAAGACCTCGAGGCGTACGACGCCGCGTTCAACGCGCTTCAGTCCCAGGCCCATTCACCCGAGGAATCATCCGCTCTCATCGCCCGTATCGGTGAGGCCCGGTAGGGAGGCACCATGTCCGCACCCCTCGCGAACGTACCTTCCAGTACTGACCTGCACGGAGCCCGGTGGCGGCGCAGCAGCCGCAGCACCGGAATGAACAACTGCGTCGAGACCGCCCGCCTCGACGACGGCCTGCTGGCCGTACGCGATTCCAAGTACGTCACACGGCCCGCCCTCCTCTTCGGGGCGGACACGTGGATGTCGTTCCTGTCCGGCGTGCGCGACGAGGCGCCCGGCGAAGGAAGCTGACCGGGCGGGCCGGTCGCCCGTCAGAAGGCGGCGGTGGGAGCGGTCCGCACGACCGTGGCCACCGCTTCCTCGATCTGCGGGTCCGTCAGATCCGCGCGGGCCGTCAGTCTGAGCCGCGAGATCCCGTCCGGCACCGACGGCGGACGGAAACAGCCCACGACGAGACCGGCCGCACGGCAGGCGGCGGCCCATCGCACCGCTTCCCCGGGCGAGGGCGCCAGGACCGACACCACGGCGGCGTCCGGACGTACGGCGGACAGGCCCGCGTCCGTCAGTCCGCGGTGCAGCGACACGGCGACGGTGCGGGCCCTCGCGGCCAGCTCCGGTTCCCGCCGCAGCAACCGTACGCTCGCCAGCGCGGCGCCCGCCGCGGCCGGCGCCAGGCCCGTGTCGAAGATGAACGTACGGGCCGTGTTGACCAGGTGCTCGATGACCCGGGCCGGCCCCAGGACCGCTCCGCCCTGGCTGCCGAGGGACTTCGACAGCGTGAGGGTGGCGACGACGCCGTCCGCTCCCGCCAGACCCGCCGCGTCGAGTGCGCCCCTGCCGCCGTCGCCGAGGACGCCGAGACCGTGCGCGTCGTCGACGAGCAGGGCAGCGCCGTACGCACGGCAGGCGGCGGCCAGTTCGGGCAGCGGCGCCGCGTCGCCGTCCACCGAGAACACCGAGTCGGTGACGGCGAGGGCACGGCCGTCGTGCGCGTCGAGCGTCTTGCGCACGGCGTCGGGGTCGGCGTGCGGCACCACGGCCGTGGTGGCGCGCGAGAGGCGGCAGCCGTCGACGATCGAGGCGTGGTTGAGAGCGTCGGAGACGATCAGCGAACCGTGCCCGCTGAGCGCGGTGAGGGCGGCGAGGTTGGCGGCGTAACCGGAGGAAAGGACAAGAGCAGCCTCGAAGCCGCAGAAATCGGCCAATTCCCGCTCAAGTTCGGCGTGCAGTCGGGTGCTGCCGGTGACGAGCCGCGAGCCGGTGGCGCCGGCGCCCCAGCGACGGGCGGACTCGGCGGCGGCGGACGTGACCTCCGGGCGGTGGGTGAGGCCGAGGTAGTCGTTGCTCGCGAGGTCGAGCAGGGTGGACTCGGCGGGGCGCGGGCGCAGGGTCCTGACGAGCCCGGCCTTCGCGCGTACCGCCGCCTGCTCGTCGATCCAGTCGAACGGGTCGAACGGTCCCTGGGGCATGGAAGAGTCCCTTTTGTAGGCAGCCCACAGACACTAGCCGGACGCGAGCGAGGTCAGGATGTGGCAATACCCACACCTCGTGAGGCCGCTCTTGTGCGGTTCCTCCTTGGCCACAGGCGGTGCCGTAGGCCAGGATCGGCACCATGGACCTGCTGAACACGCTGGTGGAGAAGGGGCTGCGGCGCGAGCTGCCGACCCGCGAAGAAGCGCTCGCCGTGCTGGCGACCTCCGACGACGAGCTGCTCGATGTGGTGGCCGCGGCCGGAAAGGTACGCCGCCAGTGGTTCGGACGGCGGGTGAAACTCAATTACCTGGTCAACCTCAAGTCGGGGCTGTGCCCCGAGGACTGTTCGTACTGCTCGCAGCGGCTCGGCTCGAAGGCCGAGATCCTGAAGTACACCTGGCTGAAGCCCGACGAGGCTTCCAAGGCGGCCGCCGCGGGGGTCGCGGGCGGCGCGAAGCGGGTGTGCCTGGTCGCGAGCGGGCGCGGGCCGACGGACAAGGACGTCGACCGCGTCTCGAAGACGATCGAGGCGATCAAGGACCAGAACGAGGACGTCGAGGTGTGCGCCTGCCTCGGGCTGCTCTCGGACGGGCAGGCGGAGCGGCTGCGGGCGGCGGGAGCCGACGCGTACAACCACAACCTCAACACGTCCGAGGCGACGTACGGCGGCATCACCACGACCCACACCTATGCCGACCGTGTGGAAACCGTCCAGCAGGCGCAGGCCGCTGGCATGTCCGCGTGCTCGGGTCTGATCGCGGGCATGGGTGAGACGGACGCGGACCTCGTGGACGTGGTCTTCGCGCTGCGCGAACTCGACCCGGACTCGGTGCCGGTGAACTTCCTGATCCCCTTCGAGGGGACGCCGCTCGCCAAGGAGTGGAACCTGACGCCGCAGCGGGCGCTGCGCATCCTCGCGATGGTGCGGTTCGTCTGCCCGGACGTCGAGGTACGGCTCGCGGGCGGGCGCGAGGTGCACCTGCGCACCATGCAGCCGCTGGCACTGAACCTGGTCAACTCGATCTTCCTCGGCGACTACCTGACCAGTGAGGGCCAGGCCGGACAGGCGGATCTGGAGATGATCGCCGACGCCGGTTTCGAGGTCGAGGGGACGGACACGACGACGCTGCCGGAGCACCGGGGCGGCGGCGGCTGCGCTTCCGCCTGCGGCGAGGCGTCGACGTGCGGCGAGCCGACGGCCGAGGAGGACACTCCGGAGATTCCGGCTGCCCGTACGGACCTGGTGTCGGTACGCCGACGGGGCGCCGGCACGGACCTCGCACCCAATGCCTGAGCCCCTGTCACCCGCCGAGCTGCTCCGGCTCGACCGGGAGCACGTCTGGCATCCGTACGGTCCGATGCCGGGCCGTGCGGAGCCGCTCCTGGTGGAGTCCGCGTCCGGCGTACGGCTGCGGCTCGCTCAGCCGGCCCACGGCCAGGACGAGCTGATCGACGGCATGTCGTCGTGGTGGTCGGCCGTCCACGGCTACAACCACCCGGTCCTCAACGAGGCGGCGCGCGGTCAGCTCGACCGGATGAGCCATGTCATGTTCGGCGGGCTCACCCACGAGCCCGCCGTGCGCCTGGCAGCGAAGCTGGTGGAGATCACTCCCGAGCCCTTGCGGCACGTGTTCCTGACCGACTCCGGGTCGGTGTCGGTCGAGGTCGCGGTCAAGATGTGCCTCCAGTACTGGCGCTCGGTGGGCCGGCCCGGCAAGCAGCGGCTGCTGACCTGGCGCGGCGGCTACCACGGCGACACGTGGCAGCCGATGTCGGTGTGCGACCCCGAGGGCGGGATGCACGAACTGTGGCAGGGCGCACTGCCGCGCCAGGTCTTCGCGGACGCGCCGCCCGCCGAGTACGACGCGGCGTACGCCGACCACCTGCGGGCGCTGATCGCCCGGCACGCGGACGAGCTGGCCGCGGTGATCGTGGAACCGGTGGTCCAGGGCGCGGGCGGCATGCGCTTCCACTCGCCCGCGTACCTGCGGGTGCTGCGGGAGGCGTGCGACGAGCACGGCGTGCTGCTGGTCTTCGACGAGATCGCGACGGGCTTCGGCCGTACGGGAGCCTTCTTCGCCTCGGAGCACGCTTCCGTCTCGCCCGATGTGCTGTGCCTGGGCAAGGCGCTGACCGGCGGCTATCTGACGATGGCGGCGACGCTGTGTACGTCGGAGGTGGCCGACGGCATCTCGCGCGGCGAGGTCCCGGTCCTGGCCCACGGCCCGACGTTCATGGGCAACCCGCTGGCTGCGGCGGTGGCCTGCGCCTCGATCGAGCTGCTGCTCGGCCAGGACTGGCTGGGCGAGGTCAAGCGCATCGAAGCGGGGCTGAGCGAAGGCCTGGCCGAGGTGGCGGCGCTGCCGGGGGTGCGGGACGTACGGGTGCTGGGGGCGATCGGCGTCGTACAGCTGGACCGTGAAGTCGACATGGCGGCTGCGACGGAGGCGGCGGCGCGGGAGGGCGTGTGGCTACGGCCGTTCCGCGACCTGATCTACACGATGCCGCCCTACGTCACGAACGACGAGGACCTGGCCCGCATCGGCCGGGCAATACGGGCGGCAGCGGCCACGGCAGGCGCGTGAGCGGTTCTCCGTTCCCACTGCTCCACCCCCCTCACTACTGCTCCGCCCCTTCCCGGCTGCGCCATGCGGCTCCACCGCGTGGGGGCTCCCCCCCCCAGCCGCTCCGGCTGTTGAGGAACAGGGGCCGTGGCCCTCGCACGGAGGAGCCGCATGGCGTCCCTTCGCCGGAAGGGGCGGACAGGAGCACGAGCCCCCTCGCGCTGCCTCCCCGACGAACTAGTACGAAGGAGCACACCGCATGGCTGTCATCGTCGTCAGCGGCACCGGAACCGAGATCGGCAAGACCGTCGTCACGGCGGCGCTCGCAGCCGTCGCCCGGAGCCAGGGCCGTACCGTCGCCGTGCTGAAGCCCGCCCAGACCGGGCTCGCGCCGGGAGAGCCGGGGGACGCCGACGAGGTCGTGCGGCTGGCAGGCGGCGGAGTCACGGGGGTCGAACTCGCCCGGTATCCCGAGCCGCTGGCGCCCGCGACCGCCGCCCGTCGCGCCGGCCTGCCTCCCGTACGGCCGCACGAGGTCGCCACGGCTGCGGCGAAGCTCGCCACCGAGTACGACCTCGTCCTCGTCGAAGGCGCCGGCGGCCTCCTCGTCCGCTTCGACGACGAGGGCGCCACCCTCGCCGACGCCGCCCGGCTGCTGGGCGCCCCTGTCCTCGTCGTCACCCCGGCCGGCCTCGGCACGCTCAACTCGACGACGCTGACCGCCGAGGCCCTGCGGGCCCGCGACATCGAGATGCTCGGAGTCGTCGTCGGCAGCTGGCCCAGCGCCCCCGGCCTCGCCGAACGCTGCAATGTCATCGAGCTGCCCGAGGCAGCGGGAGGCGCTCCCCTGCTCGGCGCCGTCCCCGAAGGCGCCGGCGGCCTGGCTCCGGCCGAGTTCCGTACGCGCGCCACGACGTGGCTCGCGGCCCCGCTGGGCGGCACCTGGCGTCCGTAACGCCCTTGCGCCATTGCGCCCGTACGCCCGTAAGGTCGTCGCCATGCGAGTACGTATCGACGAGATCGTCTTCGACTGCGCGGAGCCTGCGGCGCTGGTCCGCTTCTGGGCCGCCCTGCTGGGCGGCGACCCGGTCGACCGGAGTCCCGGCTGGTCGTTCGTCGACCCGCCGGACTGGCCCCGGGTCGCCTTCCAGCGCGTACCGGAGGGGAAGACGGCCAAGAACCGGCTGCACCTCGACCTGGACGCCGGCGACATCGACACGGCGAGTGCGGAGGCGGAGCGCCTCGGCGCGAGCAGAACGGGCGGCATCGTCACCGACGAACACGGATCCTTCCAGGTACTGATGGACCCGGAGGGCAACGAGTTCTGCTTCGTGAGCGGCGCGAGCCGCGCGACGGGGTAAGTATCGCGGTATCCGTACGCCCCACCGGAGGAGGGTCCGCGATGCCAAAGAGCCGCAGCAAGGTTCCCCGGGACGCCGTGCACCACCCGCTCTTCGCCCGCTTCTACGCCCGCTTCAGCGTGGCGGCCGACCTGAGAGGCGGGGTGGCCGCGCACCGCGAGGAGCTGCTGTCCGGCCTGTCCGGCCGGGTCATCGAGATCGGCGCGGGCAACGGGCTGAACTTCGCGCACTACCCGCCGGCCGTCTCGGAGGTCGTGGCCATCGAACCGGAGCGCAGCCTCCGCCAGTTGGCGGTGAAGGCCGCGCTGGACGCAGGTGTCCCGGTCGACGTCGTGCCGGGCGCCGCGGAGGCGCTGCCGGTCAAGAGCGAGGCGTTCGACGCCGCGGTGGTGTCGCTGGTGCTGTGCAGCGTGCGGGACGTGCCGCGCGCCCTGTCCGAGATCAAACGCGTCCTGCGGCCCGGCGGCGAGCTGCGCTTCTTCGAGCACGGCCGGGGCGAGGGCCGGGCCATGGTGACGGCCCAGCGCGTACTGGACCGCACGGTGTGGCCGGTGCTCTTCGGCGGGTGCCACACCGCCCGCGACCCGCTCGCGGGGATCACGGCGGCGGGGTTCGACATCGGCGCGTACCGGCGGCTGTTCGTACCGGAGAAGGGGCCCACGTTGCCGTCGTCGCCGTGCGTGCTGGGCGTGGCGCACCGGCCGCCGGAAGCTCCCGACGCCCCGGACACCCCGGGACGCCGCACAGCCGACGGCTAGGCCGGCGGCCTCACAGGCTCCACTGCCGCAGCTCTTCCGCGATCACGTGCACGTCCGCCTTGCCCTCCTTGACGAGCCTGGCCAGATCTCTCACCTGCTCGGGCGAGGTCACGACCTTCAGCCCGCAGGCGACGAGATAGCCGTACGCGACGGCGGAGGCGAACATGGCGTTCGAGCGTTCCAGCGCCGGCACATGGAGCAGCAGCTGGAGCAGGGCGGCCGCGCGGGCGGCGGGATCGCTGTAGACGGGGATGGCGAATATCTCCGCCTCGTGCCGCGCGACAGCGGCGACGAGCGCGCCCCAGTCGACCACCTGCGGGTCTCCCGGGGTCTTGTGTTCGGCGATCATGAGGAGCCAGGCGAGGTCGATCTTGAGAGTCAACGCTTGCCTTCGCGCTCCGTGCCGAATTCCTCCGCGAAGACAGATTCGTACTGCTTCATGAAGTCGGACGCGGCGTCGACGAACGTACGTCCCACCTCGCCCGCGTCCTGCCGGACCAGCTCCTCGATGTAGCGGTTCACGCTCATGCCCCGCTGGAGGGCGCGCTGGCGCGCGGCCTCGGCGGTGGTCTCGTCCACCCGTACGTTCAGCTGAGTTTTCGCCACGTCTTCAAAGCTAGCGCGCCGGCGCTAGCACCGGCAAGAGGATGCGGCGCGAGGTGAGGAGGAGTCGGAAAGTGGTCGACGCCGAGTCGCGCGGGATGGTGAGATGCCAGGCATGGATGATCTTCGTACACGGGCCGCCACGCCCGCCGACCTCGACGCGGTCCTGGCCTTCTGGAAGGTCGCAGCCGAGGGCACGAGCATCAGTGACGACCGCGCGGGCGTCGAGCGGCTGGTCGCCCGTGATCCCGACGCGCTGATCCTGGCCGAGTCGGGGGGCGCCGGCGGCGGGGACGCCGAGCTCGTCGGCACCGTCATCGCGGGCTTCGACGGCTGGCGCTGTCACCTGTACCGGCTGGCCGTGCACCCGGACCGGCGGCGGCGCGGCATCGGCTCCGCGCTGCTCGCGGCGGCGGAGGAGCGGTTCGTGGGCCTCGGCGGGCGGCGCGGCGACGCGATGGTCCTGCGGGAGAACGAGCGCGCGCACCACGCCTGGCGCGCCGCCGGGTACGCGCCGGAGCCGCAGTGGCGACGGTGGGTCAAGCCCCTCGTCGGCTGACGCGGCCGCCCTCTGCCCCAATTTGCTCGTCCTTTACCATGGGCGGATCATTCATCCCCCTTTGAAAGGTGTGAGCGTCCGCCCATGGGCGAGCCTCCCAGTAGTCGACATCGCGCACTCCTCCACGCCCTGCCCGATCATGGGACGGAGGTGAACCGATGACCGAAGTGCTTCTGCTCGCCGTGGCCGTGCTGCTCTCGCTCGCCTGCGGAGCCTTCGTCGCGGCGGAGTTCTCGCTGACGACGATCGAGCGCGGAGACCTCGAGCGCGCCGTGGAGCGGGGCGAGCGGGGGGCGGCGAGTGCCCTCAAGGCCGTACGCAGCCTGACGTTCCAGCTCTCCGGCGCCCAGCTCGGCATCACCGTGACCAACCTCCTCGTCGGCATGCTCGCCGAGCCCTCCATCGGCAAGCTGATCCGTGGTCCGCTCAGGTCGGCCGGCCTGTCCGCCGCGACCGCGTCGTCGGCGGCACTGGTCATCGGTACGGCGCTGTCCACCGTCGTCCTGATGGTCGTCGGCGAGCTGGTGCCGAAGAACTGGGCGATCTCCTCACCGCTGGCCGTCGCCAAGGTCGTCGCCGCCCCCCAGCGCGTGTTCAGCCTGGCCTTCCGTCCTCTCATCAGCCACCTCAACGGCTCGGCGAACCGGATCGTGCGGCGCTTCGGCATGGAGCCGGCCGAGGAACTGGCGTCCGCCCGCAGCCCCCAGGAGCTCGTTGCACTGGCGCGTCACTCCGCGAGGGAGGGCGCACTGGAGGCCGACACCGCCGAGCTGTTCGTACGGACCCTCAATCTGGCGGAACTGAACGCGGAGAACGTGATGACCCCGCGCGTACAGGTCACCGCACTCGACGTACAGGCCACCGCCGAGGACGTCGCCAACGCGACCCGCGCGACCGGCCTGTCCCGCTTCCCTGTCTACCGGGGCAGCCTGGACTCGGTCGTCGGCATCGCGCACATCAAGGACGTACTGACCGTGCCCGCCGAGCGCAGGCCTTCGTACCCGGTCTCCTCTCTGCTGCGCGAGCCCCTGCTCGTGCCGGAGACGCTGACCGTGGACCGGCTTCTCGACCGGCTGTCGGGCAAGCAGACCATGGCCGTCGTCATCGACGAATACGGCGGAACGGCGGGCGTCGTGACACTGGAGGACATCGTCGAGGAGGTCGTCGGCGAGGTGCGCGACGAGCATGATCCGCACGAGACGCCGGACCTGGTTCCGGCGGGTGAGGACGCCGACGGACGGGTGCTGTGGTCGGCGGACGGCGCGGCCAGGACGGACCAGCTGGAGCGGGTCGGGCTGCGGGTGCACGAAGGCCCGTACGAGACGCTCGCCGGGCTGGTCGCCCACGAGCTGGGCCGCATTCCGGCCGTGGGTGACCGTATCGAACTGGCCGGGTGGCAGCTGGACGTGCTGGATGCGGCAGGACGGCGCGCGGCGCGGGTGCTGCTGCACGCGCCGCTGCCGGACGGCTCCGGCGGCTCCACGGACTCCTCCGGTCCGGCCTCGGGTGCCGGCTCGGACTCCAGTCCGGGCTCGGGTGCCGGTCCGGGCTCGGGTGCCGGCTCGGGCTCCGGTCCGGGCTCGGGTTCCGATCCGGGCTCCGGTCCCGGCTCGTCCGGGGACAAGGAGGCCGGGCGATGACCGCGGTCCAACTGCTCATCGGCCTGCTCACGCTGGTCGTCAACGCCTTCTTCGTCGGCGCGGAGTTCGCCCTGATCTCCGTACGCCGCAGCCAGATCGAGCCGGAGGCGGAGGACGGGAACCGGCGGGCGCGCAGTGTCCTGTGGGGACTCGAACACGTCGCGGCGCTGCTCGCGGCGGCCCAGCTGGGCATCACGTTGTGCACCCTGGTGCTCGGTGTGGTCGCCGAGCCGGCCATCGCGCATCTGCTGGAGCCGCTCTTCCACGCCGTCGGCGTGCCGGACGGCCTCACGCACCCGATCTCGTTCGTCATCGCGCTCGCCGTGGCGACGTATCTGCACATGCTCTTCGGCGAGATGGTGCCGAAGAACATCGCGCTGGCCGAGCCGGTCAGGACCGCGCTGCTGCTCGGGCCGCCGCTGGTGGCGCTGGCCCGCGCGCTGCGGCCGGTGATCTTCGCGATCAACGCCTTCGCCAACGGACTGCTCAAGCTGCTGCGGGTGGAGGCCAAGAGCGAGGTTTCGGCCACGTTCACGGACGACGAACTGGCGCGGCTGGTCACGGACGCGGGGCATGCCGGCCTGCTCGACGACCGTGCGGCCGAGCGGCTGCACGACGCCCTGGAGCTGGGCCGGCGCCCGGTGCAGGACGTGGTCATGCCGGTGGAGCGGGTGGTGTTCGCGCAGATGGGGACGACGCCGGAGGACCTGGAGCGGCTGTCGGCCGAATCGGGGTTCTCCCGCTTCCCGGTGCTGGAAGGTCTGCGGATCCTGGGCTACCTGCATGTGAAGGACGCCCTGGACGCCGCTCCGCGCAATGTGCCGTTCCCGGTGTCCGCGCTCCGGCCGATCGCCCGGGTGCGGGCGGCCACGCCGCTCGACGACGTACTGACGGCGATGCGGCGCAGCCGGACGCATCTGGCCGCGGTGCTGGGCGACGACGGCAACCCGGCCGGGCTCGTCACGATGGAGGACGTGCTGCGCGAGCTGGTCGGGAGGCCGGACCAGCGGCAGTCCTGACTTCTGGTCCGCCCGGCGCCGGGATACGATCGCTCCGCCATGGAACTGAATGCCACATACACCAGTCTCGTCGCGGTCGGCGACTCGTTCACCGAAGGCATGTCGGACGCTCTGCCCGACGGCTCGTACCGGGGCTGGGCGGACCTCCTCGCCGCCCGGATGGCGGCGAGCACGCCCGGTTTCCAGTACGCGAATCTCGCCGTACGGGGAAAACTGATCGGCCAGATCGTCGCCGAGCAGGTGGATGTCGCGGCCGCCATGCGGGCGGATGTCGTGACGCTGGTGGGCGGGCTCAACGACACCCTCCGGCCGAAGGTCGACATGGGAAGGGTGTGCGGGCTTCTCGAAGAGGCTGCGGGGAAGCTGGCTCCCTCCTGCAAGCAGCTGGTTCTGATGCGCAGTCCTGGCCGCAACGGACCGGTGATGCAGCGCTTCCGACCGCGCATGGAGCAGTTGTTCGACTTCATCGACACACTGGCGGCGCGGCACGGGGCCCTGGTGATCGACCTGTACGGCGCGCCCGTGCTCGCCGACCCCCGGCTCTGGCATGTCGACCGGCTTCATCTGACGGCCGACGGACACCGGCGGGTCGCCGAGGCGGTGTGGCAGGCGCTGGGGCACGCCGCCGAGGAGGACTGGCGGGCGCCATTGGCACCGGGGCTCCTGCCCGGCTGGGCGGCACGGCGCGGGAGCGACCTGCGGTTCGCGCGCCAGCACCTCGTGCCGTGGATCGGGCGTCGCGTCACGGGGCGCTCCTCGGGTGACGGGCGGCCTGCCAAGCGCCCCGACCTGCTGCCGTACGACATTCCCCTGCCGTAACGCTTCACGTGTCGGTGATCGACCGCTCCTCGTAGCAAGCCACAAAGGGGACCGCGGCGCTGGCCTGCACAAACCGCCAGTAGAATCTGGTCACGTGACTGCTGCTCCTGCGAAGCCTCGCATCCCCAATGTCCTGGCCGGCCGCTACGCCTCCGCGCAACTCGCCGTCCTGTGGTCCCCCGAGCAGAAGGTGAAGCTGGAGCGCCAGCTGTGGCTCGCCGTGCTCCGTGCTCAGAAGGACCTCGGCATCGAGGTGCCCGACGAGGCCATCTCCGACTACGAGCGCGTGCTCGACCAGGTCGACCTGGCGTCGATCGCCGAGCGCGAGAAGGTCACGCGTCACGACGTGAAGGCGCGCATCGAGGAGTTCAACGCGCTCGCGGGCCACGAGCAGGTCCACAAGGGCATGACGTCCCGCGACCTCACCGAGAACGTCGAGCAGCTCCAGATCCGGCTCTCGCTGGAGCTGATGCGCGACCGTACGGTCGCCGTGCTCGCCCGGCTCGGGAAGCTGTCCGCCGAGTACGCGGAGCTCGTCATGGCGGGCCGTTCCCACAACGTCGCGGCCCAGGCGACGACGCTGGGCAAGCGCTTCGCGACCGCGGCCGACGAGCTGCTGGTGGCGTACGGGCGCCTCGAGGAGCTGCTCGGCCGCTACCCGCTGCGCGGGATCAAGGGCCCGGTCGGCACGGCCCAGGACATGCTGGACCTGCTGGCCGGTGACGCCGGCAAGCTGGCGGACCTGGAGCAGCGGATCGCAGGCCACCTCGGCTTCTCCCAGGCCTTCACCTCGGTGGGCCAGGTGTACCCCCGCTCGCTGGACTACGAGGTGGTCACCGCGCTCGTGCAGCTGGCTGGCGCTCCCTCCTCGGTCGCCAAGACCATCCGGCTGATGGCCGGGCACGAACTGGTGACTGAGGGCTTCAAGCCCGGCCAGGTCGGCTCGTCCGCGATGCCGCACAAGATGAACACCCGCTCCTGCGAGCGTGTGAACGGCCTCATGGTGATCCTGCGCGGCTACGCCTCGATGACGGGCGAGCTGGCGGGCGACCAGTGGAACGAGGGCGACGTGTCCTGCTCGGTGGTGCGCCGCGTCGCACTGCCCGACGCGTTCTTCGCCTTCGACGGTCTCCTGGAGACCTTCCTCACGGTGCTCGACGAGTTCGGCGCGTTCCCGGCTGTCGTGTCCCGCGAACTGGACCGCTACCTCCCCTTCCTCGCGACGACCAAGGTGCTCATGGCTTCGGTACGGGCGGGGGTCGGCCGTGAGGTCGCGCACGAGGCCATCAAGGAGAACGCCGTCGCCTCGGCGCTGGCCATGCGTGAGCAGGGTGCCGAGCGCAACGAGCTGCTGGACAAGCTCGCGGCCGACAAGCGGATCCCGCTGGACCGGGCGCAACTGGACGAGCTCATGGCCGACAAGCTGTCCTTCACCGGTGCGGCGGCGCAGCAGGTCGGCGCCGTGGTCTCCCGTATCGAGGAGATCGCCAAGCAGCACCCCGACGCCGCCGGGTACACCCCCGGATCGATCCTCTGATCCGCACGGCATGACACCCGAAGAGCTCCTGGCTGCCCGCGACCGCCTTGTTCCCGACGTGGTCGCGGGTGGCCTGCGGGTGCTCTTCTGCGGCATCAATCCCGGACTGATGTCGGCGGCAACGGGCCACCACTTCGCCCGCCCCGGCAACCGCTTCTGGCCGGTGCTACACCTCTCGGGCTTCACTCCCCGGCAGCTGAAGCCGGCGGAGCAGGACGAACTCCCTTCCTACGGCCTCGGCATCACGAATGTGGTGGCCAGGGCGAGTGCGCGGGCCGACGAGGTAAGTGACGAGGAGTTCCGCGAGGGCGGCCGGCTCCTGACGCAGAGGGTGGAACTCCTGCGGCCGAAGTGGCTCGCGGTGGTCGGCATCACCGCCTACCGCACGGCTTTCGGCGAACGGAAGGCGACGATCGGGCCGCAGGAGCGGACGATCGGCGAGACCCGGATCTGGGCCCTGCCCAACCCCAGCGGCCTCAACGCCCACTGGACCGCGCAGACCATGGCCGAGGAGTACGCCCGGCTGCGAGCCGCATCGTTGGGCGGCGGCCAACAGCCCGAAGCCACGCCCTAGCGGCGGTCAGCAACGGCAGCCGGGACCCCGCTGCTTTCCGCTGTGCCTTCAGCTTCGGCAGCTACGGTGGGTCGGTCTCGGTCACGACGGCCAGCAGCTCGTACGACGCCCCCTCGTCGGCCGACGCCAGTCCCACCGCGATCCACCGACCGTCGGCCCGCCAGATGTGCAGGTTGTCGAACCTCGCGCTCAGCTCGTCCCAGGGCGCCGGTATGTCCTCCCCCGCGACGCTCCGCTCCAGCAGACTCCAAAGGCTGAAGTGCTGGGGCTCGCCCCACCGCCCGCCCAGCACGGCCAGCAGCGCTTCGTGCTCGGCCACGCACTGATCCCGCGTCTCCAGACGCGCTGCGGCGTCCTCGTCCTGCGGCTCGTCGGCCGCGCTGAGCTCCACCGTGTGATAGCCGGGTCCGCTGAAACCGCAGTCCGACCTGCCGCGCTGGGCCGGGAATTCCCGGCTGCGCAGCTGGTCTATCAGGGCGAGATACCGTGCGGTGCTCATGTCGTCAGTAAACCTCCCGGCACTGACAATTGGCCGCCCGTCAGGCGTCGCGCCGCCGCAGCGCCCACCATCCGGCCAGTACCGCCGCCGCTGCCCAGGCCGCTGTGACCGCGAGCCCCGTCCACGGTCCCAGGCTCCCCGTGGGGTCCTGCTGGAGAACCAACTGCCCCGCCCGGTCGGGCAAGTACGCGGCGGCACCCTCCGCGACATCCCCGATCACGAAAGAGACAATCAGGATGAAGGGTATGAGCAGGCTCAGTACGGCAACTCCGCTGCGCAGCAGAGTGGTCAGGCCGGCCGCGAAAAGAGCCATCAGCGCGAGATAGATCCCGCAGCCGACACAGGCACGGAGGACTCCCGGGTCCCCCAGTCCGATGGCGTACTCCCCCATGAATGCCTGTCCTGCGAGAAAGGCCGCAAAGCCGGTGACCAGCCCCACGGCCAGCGCCGGGCCCGCCACCAGTGCCATCTTGGCGGCGTAGAAGCGGCTTCTGTCAGGTACGGCGGTGAGCGAGGTCCGCAGGGCTCCGTTCACGTACTCGGAGGAGACCGCTGTGGTACCGAAGGCGATGGCGGCGATCTGGCCGAAGTTCAGTGCGTAGAAGGTGCCGAGGACGGGATCGTAGTCCGCGCTGTCGGCTTCCGCCCGGCCCACGGGGGCGCTCGCCAGGACGGTGATGGCGATGGTGACGGCGAAGACCGATGCTAGGGAGCCCACGGTGGAGCGCATCGACCTGACCTTGATCCACTCGGAGTGGAGTGCGGCGGTGGTCGGCATGGTCAAGCCTCCTGCGGGGTGGCGGCGGGCATGGAAGCGAACTGGGTGGCGGTGGTGGTGAGATCGAGGTAGGCCTGCTCCAGCGAGAGCTGCTCGTCGGCGAGTTCGAGGATCGTGACGCCCTCCCGGGCGGCTGTCGCGCCGATTTCCTCGGCCTTCGCGCCGTCCACGGTCCATCGCCCGTCGTCGCCGGGGTCGAGTGCGTAGCCCGCGCGGGCCAATGCGGTGCGAAGCAGTCCCGGTTCGGTGGTACGCAGCCGGACCCGGGGCCGGCCGCGTACGTCGAGGAACTCCCGCATCGGAGTGTCGGCCAGCAGGCGGCCCCGGCCAAGCACGACGAGGTGGTCGGCGAAGGACGACGTCTCGTTCATCAGATGGCTGGAGACGAGAACCGTGCGGCCCTCGCGGGCGAGCCGCTTCATCAGTTCACGGATCCAGATGATGCCTTCCGGGTCGAGACCGTTCGACGGCTCGTCGAGCATCACCACCGGCGGATCACCGAGCAGGGCCGCGGCGACCCCGAGCCGCTGCCGCATACCCAGCGAGAAGGTCTTGATCCGGCGCCCCGCGACCTCCGCCAGGCCGGACTCCTCCAGCACTTCGTCGCTGCGGCGCGCTGGTATGCGGTTGCTCGCCGCGAGCGCTCGCAGATGGTCCCGGGCGGTGCGCGAGCCGTGCGCCGACTGGGCGTCCAACAGCGCCCCCACCAGGCGCAACGGTTGCCCAACAGCCGCATACCGCTGCCCTCCGACGGCGGCCGTGCCGGAGGTGGGCCGGTCCAGGCCGAGGACGAGTCGCATGGTGGTGGACTTGCCGGCGCCGTTCGGGCCGAGGAAGCCGGTCACCCGGCCGGGCCGCACGCTGAATGTGAGGCGGTCCACGGCGCGTGTGGCGCCGTAAACCTTGGTGAGTTCGTGGACGTCGATGCTGTTCATGACTCCAGGCTGGCCGTCCGGGCACCGCCCGGTCCTCCCCCGTCCGTGGGGATCACCTCCCCCGCACGGGGGAGCCGTCGCACCTGCCGGCCCTGACACGATGACGTCATGCGTCACGCCATGTCCCGCCTCCTCCGCCCTCTGACACGACCGGTCACGTACACCCGTTGGGTTCATTTGTGGATCGCCGTGGTGGTGATCGGCGTGTGGTTGTTCATCGACACGTCCCGGCTGTACGTGCCCGTGGTGCTGGTCGCGCTGGCCGGATTCGTCCCCTGGGTGCGACTGATGGAAGGGGTGCAGGCCCGGCTGTTGCTGCTGCCGAACGGGGACGCGAACGAGGAAGCGGTCATCGCCGCCGCGCCGTCCGCTTCCTGGGCGGACCGCTGGCGCACCGTGGTGTGGCTCGAGGCCCGGTTGCTGCTGGGCTGCCTGGTCGCCCTGCTCACCGCCCAGTTGCCGATGACGTCCGTGGACCTGGTCGTCATCGCGAGCGGCGGTTCCGTGGACGAGTCCATGCTGCTGGGGCAGTTGTCGGGCAACCACTGGTGGTACGCCCTGCTCTCACCGCTGCCGGTAATCGTTCTCCTGGCAGTGGTCGTCGGGGCGGGCGAGCTGATCACCCTCATCGCCCGGCACCTGCTCGGGCCTTCCGCCGCCGAGCGGCTCACAGCGCTCGAAGCACGCACCGAGCAGCTTCTGGAGCGCAATCGCATCGCCCGGGAGCTGCACGATTCTATCGGGCACGCCCTGACCGTGGCCGTGGTGCAGGCAGGCGCCGCCCGCGCCGCGAACAGCGCGGAGTTCACCGACCGGGCGCTGGCCGCCATCGAGGAGACGGGCCGGGCGGCGCTGGAGGACCTGGAGCGAGTTCTGCTCGTCCTGCGCGATTCGGGCCGGCCACCCGGACAGGGCCCGACCCTTGCCGAGGCGGACCGGCTGCTGGAGTCCGCCCGGGCGTCCGGCGCGAAGGTGGACGCGGACGTGTCGGGTCCGCTGGAGCGGATCGCCGGGCCTGTCTCACGGGAGGGGTACCGCATCCTCCAGGAATCGCTCACCAATGTGCTGCGGCACAGCGGTCCGGTCCCGGTCCGGGTACGCATCGCGGTGCTCGCGGGCCGGCTCGAACTGGACGTGACCAGCGCGCTCAAAACTCCCGGGCCACTGCCGAGCACCGACGGCAACGGCCTGCGGGGCATACGGGAGCGGGCAGCGCTGCTCGGCGGTGAGGCGCACGCCGGACCGCACGAGGGCGACTGGTGGGTGTACGTGAGGCTGCCGCTGGACGGCCTACGCTGACCGGATGCCGGTAACCGTTCTTCTGGTCGACGACGAGCCCCTTGTCCGCGCGGGTCTGCGCGCCGTCCTTGAGGCGCAGCCCGACATCAGCGTCGTCGGGGAGGCCGCCGACGGCGCCTCAGTGATTCCGCTCGTGCGTCAACTGCGGCCCGACGTCGTGGCGATGGATGTCCGGATGCCACTGATGGACGGCATCGAGGCGACCCGGGCCGTGCTCCGTACCGTGCAGGATCCGCCGAAGATCCTGGTCGTCACGACGTTCGAGAACGACGAGTACGTGTACGAGGCGCTGCGCGCCGGCGCCGACGGTTTCCTGCTGAAGCGGTCACGTCCCGCCGAGATCGTGCACGCGGTCCGGCTGGTCGCCGAGGGCGAGTCGCTGCTCTTCCCCGCAGCGGTGCGGGCCCTGGCCGCCGAGTACGGCAGCAGCTCCGCCCGCGAGGCCATGGACCGGGCAGCGCTCACGGAGCGGGAATCCGCGGTACTGCGGCTGATGGCCCGCGGCCTGTCCAACGCGGAGATCGCCGGTCGGCTCGTCGTCGGCACCGAGACGGTGAAGACGCACGTCAGCGCCGTGCTGGCCAAGCTGGGCGCCCGGGACCGCACCCAGGCCGTGATCGCCGCGTACGAGTCCGGCTTCGTCACACCGCGCTGACGTGCCACCGGCGTACCGCCAGTGCAGACGGATTCCGCACGGCGCGGGACCGCTCTCGCCGCGCCCCCGACCAGCGAGTACGATCCGGCAGAACAAGCGCACGAGCTGGGAGGACACACCGTGGGGCGGTTGACCGGCGGGGACCCCTCTCTGTTGCGGCGGATCAACTCCGCGGTGGTGCTGCACGCACTGCGGGGCGCGGACGCGCCCACGCTCACCGACCTGACCAGGGTGACCGGGCTGTCGCGGCCGACGGTCGAGGGGGTCGTCGAAGGGCTCATGGAGACAGGGCTCGTTGTCGAGGCCCCACCTGAGGACAGCGAGACGCGGCGCCAGGGAAGACCGGCGCGGAGGTTCCGGTTCCGCGCCGAGGCAGGCCACCTGATGGGCGTCGAGATCGGCCCGCACCGCATCGCCGCCCTGCTGTCCGGCCTGGACGGCCGTATCATCGGCGCCGGCTCGCGCACGGTGTCGGAGACCGCCTCGGCGGACGAGCGGCTCGACCGGGTTCGCGCCATGGTCGCCGACGTTCTGCGCCGCGCCGGCGTCCCGCGCAGCTCGCTGCGCGCCGTCGGAATCGGAACCCCCGGCATCGTGGAGGCGGACGGGACCGTACGGCTGGGTACGGCCCTCCCCGACTGGACCGGACTGCCGCTCGGTGAGCGGTTCCGCCGGTCGTTCCGCTGCCCCGTGCTGGTGGAGAACGACGCCAACGCAGCGGCGGTCGCCGAGCACTGGAAGGGCGCGGCCGTCGACTCCGACGACATCGTGTTCGTACTGGCCGGGCTGAGCCCCGGCGCTGGCTCACTGATCGGCGGGCGGCTGCACCGGGGTTTCGGCGGCGCGGCCGGGGAGATCGGAGCGCTGCATCTGCTGGGCCGCGAGGTCACGCCGGAGATGCTGCTGTCGACGACGGACGAGCCGGTGCTCCCCCTGGACGAGCAGGCAGTGGCCACCGTCTTCCGGCGCGCCAGGCAGGGAGACTCCGCGGCCCAGGAGGCCGTCGGGCGGTTCATCCAGCGGCTGGTGCACGATGTGGCGGCGCTGGTGCTGGCCCTCGACCCCGAACTGGTGGTGATCGGCGGGTGGGCGGCCGGCATCGACGGCGTACTCGAGCCGCTGCGCGGCGAGTTGGCGCGCTACTGCCTGCGTCCGCCGCAGGTGGCGCTGTCGCTGCTCGGTGAGGCGGCCGTGGCGACGGGTGCGCTGCGCCTGGCCCTCGACCATGTCGAGGAGCAGCTGTTCGCCGTCGAGGGAACGGTGACGGCCCGCCGCTGAGCGTGGCGGGCCGTGCCGTACGACGGCAGGATTCAGGAGGCCTTGCGCTCCTGGGTGTGGTGGCTGATCTCCAGGTCGCCCAAGTCCCCGAAGGTGAGCCGGCAGGTGTCCGCCCGATAGGTGGCCACCGAGACGGCGGCGGTCCTGCCCTCGGCGAAGTAGCGGGTGGTGACGACGAGGACGGGCGCGCCGGGCAGGCGGTCGAGTTCCTTGGCGTCGTCCGCGCGGGCCGAACCGAGCTCGACCGCGCGGTCCTGCCCGTCCATTCCCAGGCGCTGCAGCGCCCGCAGCACGCTGCGCGCGCGGGCCGCTCCCGCGGGTGCGTCGATGGCCGCGAGGTCCGGTACGGATGCGGTGGGGACGTACAGCAGCTCGGCCGCGACCGGCTGGCCGTGCGTCACGCGGATCCGGCGCACCGTGTGCACGTCGGTCTCGAAGTCGCCGTCGAGCATACGGGCCACGGCCACGGGGGGAGCGGCGCTCGTGCAGTCGACCGGCTGCCACGAGTCGCCGGCCGCGCCGGGCCAGCCGTGCCGCGAGGTCCCGACGTCCACGCCGACGCGCGGTGGGGCGACGGTGGTGCCCACGCCGCGGCGGCGCTGCAACCGGCCTTCGAGCTCAAGCTGTTCGAGCGCCTGGCGGAGCGTGGCGCGCGCCACGCCGAAGCGGGCGGCGAGCTCGCGCTCGTTGGGAAGGATCTCCCCGACCGCGAAATCGGAGTCGAGTGCCTCGCTGAGCACGGTCTTGAGGTGCCAGTACTTCGGCTCCGGCACCGTATCGAGCTGCGTGGTCCCCACCCTGATCCTCCGCAATCGGCCTGGTCCCCGGACGAGTTTCCGCGCCCTTGTTTATTAAAGGTTCCTGCACTAACTCTGCGACCATAAGTCCGGGGTCTGCCTTGGTCAAGACCAATCAGCTCAAGGACGGGCAGTGCCGTGACGGGGTGAGTGCGGCGAGTTTGTCAGGGTTTCGCACGATGTAGACGCACTGGATGAGGCCGTCCACGACATCCACCTGGAAGACGGAGTCGGGCTTTCCACCGGACAGGACCAGCAGGGCCGGGCCGCCGTTCAGTTCCAGGAACCGGAACTCGACGTCGGGGATGGCCTGCTTGGTCGCCCCGAAGAGGAAACGGCCCACCTTGTCGGCGCTCTCGATGACGCGCAGCGGCGCCTTGGCCTTGCCGCCGCTGTCGCCGACGAGCCGGACGCCCGGCGCGAGCAGCCTGAGCAGCGCGTCGAGGTCCCCTCCCGACGCGGCGGCGAGGAACCGTTCGGTGAGGTCCCGCCGTTCGGCGGGGTCGACGTCGAAGCGCGGCCTGCGTTCCCCGACATGCCGTCGGGCGCGGCCCGCGAGTTGCCGTACAGCCGATTCCGACCGTTCCAGGGTGGCCGCAATTTCGCTGTACGGGAAGCCGAAAGCCTCCCGCAGTACGAACACCGCCCGCTCCAGAGGGGAGAGCGACTCCAGCACCACCAGAACGGCGAGCGAGACGGAGTCGGCGAGCACCGCGCGTTCCTCGGTGTCTTCGGCGCTCGCGCCGAAGTCGGTCTCGAGCGGCTCCGGCAGCCACGGTCCGACGTACGCCTCGCGCCGGGCCTGCACGTGCCGCAGCCTGTCGATGGCGAGCCTGGTGGTGATCCGCACCAGATAGGCACGCGGTTCATGTACTTCGTCGCGCGCCTGGGCCGACCAGCGCAGCCACGCCTCCTGTACGACGTCCTCGGCGTCGGCCACCCGGCCGAGCATCCGGTACGCCACCCCGGTCAGAACGGGGCGGTGCTCTTCGAAGGCCTCGGTCACGGTGTCGGCAGTCACCCGTCCATCCCAGCCGACCGTCCCCGCCCTGTCCAGGCGGCATGAGTGCGTCACGCAGCACACAGCGAGCGCGACCGCCGGGAAGCCGGGCCGTCCAGACCCTTGAACTCCCAGCTACTCAGCGGTAATTGTTGCTGACACGTTGTCTAGCGCGCAGACCCACTCCCAGGGAGCAGCAGCATGGCCGCAAAGGTCTCCTTCAGCGTCGAGTCCCCCACGGGCAGCCACACGCTCTCCGTCGCGTACGAACGGGCGGGCGCCGGCGAGCCGCTCCTGCTCCTCCACGGCATAGGTCACCACTGGCAGGCCTGGCAGCCGGTCATCTCCGCGCTGGCCGCCGAACGCGACGTGATCGCCGTGGATCTGCCGGGCTTCGGTGACTCTTCCGCGCTCCCCGACGGCTTCGCCTACGACCTGTCGACGGTCGTTCCCGTACTCGGTTCGCTGTGCGAGGCGCTGGGCATCGAGCGCCCCCATGTGGCGGGCAACTCCCTGGGCGGCCTGCTCGCCCTGAAGCTGGGCCAGGAGAAGCTCGTACGGTCGGTGACGGCGCTGTCCCCGGCCGGTTTCTGGACGGAGAGCGAGCGCCGTTACGCCTTTGGTGCGCTGCGCGGGATGCGGCTCGGGGCGCAGACGCTCCCGCTGCCGGTCATCAAGCGCATGGCGCGCACAGCCGCCGGGCGGACCGCGCTCACCAGCACCATCTACGCGCGGCCCGGATGGCGTTCACCGGACGACGTCGTCGCGGAGACCCTGGCGCTGCGCGCGGCGGCCGGGTTCGCCCAGACGCTTTCGGCGGGCCGCTCCGTCCTGTTCACGGACGACGTGCCCGGCATCCCCGTCACGGTGGCCTGGGGCAGCCGCGACCGGCTGCTCCTGCGCCGGCAGGGCGTCCGGGCCAAGCGGGCGATCCCCGGCGCGCGCCTGGTGACGCTGCCCGGCTGCGGCCACGTTCCGATGAACGACGACCCCGCTCTGGTGGCCCGCGTCATCCTCGACACGAGCAGCTGATACGCCGCGCAGGGAGGCCGCGCCGGACACCCCGGAACCCAGGCCGGGCCCCGCCGCCCCGACGAGCACTTTGCCCCCCGAGCGCGGCGCCGAAGGTGCCCGTACCGAAGAGCGGCCCGGGGGCGTCGCGGCGGCCGGGTGCGGCGCGGCTCACCGCGGGTGGGGCGCGGCCGCACTGGAGCGCGTCGAACCGGTTCCCGGGAACGGGGGGCCAGTTGTTCACTTGTGGTTCGTGTGATCGCCGTGACCGGGCGTTAGGCATGGCGTCGCACACCCGGAACAAGCCGTCACTGGAGGCGCATCGATGCCGTACCGCCGACCACAGAGCCAGTCCCCCGACCGACGCTCCGTCCTGCGCGGCTCACTGGCCGCCTCGGCCGCGCTCGCCCTGCCCGGCGCAGCCGTGGGCGTGGCCGCCGCGCCCGCCCAGGCACTCTCCGGACGTCCGCGCGCCGCCTGGGGTGTGCAGACGGGCGATGTCACCTCCTCGTCGGGGCTGGTGTGGGTACGATCCGACCGCCCGGCCCGGATGATCGTGGAAACGTCCGCGACCGAGTCCTTCCGCCACTCCCGCAGATGGCACGGCCCCCTGCTCGGCCCCGGTACGGACTTCACCGGAACGACGTCACTGCGCGGACTGCCCGCCGGTGAACAGGTGCACTACCGGGTGACCCTCGCCGATCCCGACGATCCACGGCGCACCGGGGAGCCGTTCCCCGGAACGTTCCGTACGGCGTCCGCGAAGCGACGCGACGGGGTGCGCTTCCTGTGGTCCGGCGACATCGCGGGACAGGGCTGGGGCATCAACCCGGACATCGGCGGTTACCGCGTGTACGAGGAGATGCGTCGCCTCGACCCGGACTTCTTCCTGTGCAGCGGCGACACCATCTACGCGGACGGCGTCATCCAGCCGAGCGTGGCGCTGCCGGACGGACGGGTGTGGCGGAACATCACCACTCCGGAGAAGTCGAAGGTCGCCGAGACGCTGGACGAGTTCCGCGGGAACTTCCGCTACAACCTGCTGGACGAGAACGTGCGCCGTTTCAACGCGCAGGTACCCTCGATCGTGCAGTGGGACGATCACGAGGTACGCAACAACTGGTACCCGGGCCAGATCCTCGACGACGCCCGCTACACGGAGAAGAACGTCGACGTACTGGCGGCGCGCTCGATTCGGGCGTTCGGCGAGTACTTCCCGATTTCGACGCTTCCCGCGCGCGGGGAGCGCCGCAAGGACGACGGCCGGGTCTACCGGGTGGTCAGGCAGGGCCCCCTGCTCGATGTCTTCGTGCTCGACATGAGGACGTACCGAAACGCCAACTCACCCGGCCGGCAGCCCGACGACGCGACCGGGATCCTCGGCGCCGAGCAGCTCGCCTGGCTGAAGCGCGAGCTGTCGCGCTCCCGCGCGGTGTGGAAGGTCATCGCCTCCGACATGCCGCTCGGGATCGTCGTTCCGGACGGAGCGTCGAACTTCGAGGCCGTCTCGCAGGGCGACCCCGGTGCGCCGCTGGGCAGGGAACTTCAGATCGCGGAGCTCCTGCGTCATATCAAGCACGCCCGTATCACCGGCACGGTGTGGCTCACCGCCGATGTGCACTACACGTCGGCCCAGCACTACGACCCGTCCCGCGCCGCGTTCAAGGACTTCGCGCCCTTCTGGGAGTTCGTGTCCGGGCCGCTGGCCGCGGGCGGCTTCCCGGCGGGGCGGCTCGACGCGACCTTCGGCCCGGACCAGGTCTTCGTCAAGGCACCGACGCGCGCCAACGTGTCGCCGATGGAGTCGCCGCAGTACTTCGGAGAGGTCGAAATCGACGGTGGGAGCGGCGAACTGACGGTGCGGCTGCGCGCCGAGGGAGGCGTGGTGCTGTTCAGCAAGGTGCTCCAGCCGGGCCGGGTGGGCCTCTGGTGTAATTGAAAAAGGTACCTAACTGCCCAGAAGCATACTTAACCCATCAGTCACAAAGCGTTCGTGATCACGCAACACCGCTCGGACACAGTGGTGCCATGAGCGACCTGACCGAAGTGACCAAGACGCCATCGACGCAGACCGCCAAGAGGGCCCGCCGCCCGCACCACTGGCGGCGGGATCTCGTCGAACTCGCCGCCCTGTTCACCGCGGTGGCCGTCGCCGACGCCGTCGCGAACACGATCGCGCACGGACCCGACGGACCGTACCTCCTCGTGATCTCGGCCGTGGCGCTGACCGCCACGGCCGGATTCCACACCTGGTGGGCACGAAGGCACAGCCATGCTCCGCCGCCGGACTCCCCCGCTACGAGCGCGGGGACGACCGACGGCGGCACCTCGGCACCCGAGCCCGAAACCGCCTTGTGGCGGATGCGTACGACCGTCAGGGACGAGCCCGGCAGCCTCGCTCTGCTGTGCACCGCCCTGGCCCGCCAACGCGTGGACATCCTCACCCTCCAGGCCCACCCGCTCGCCGAAGGCACCGTCGACGAATTGCTGCTGCGCGCCCCCGCCACCCTCGAGGCCGCCCAGCTCAGCCGAGAGACCGCCGCCGCCGGAGGCAGCGACACCTGGCTGGAGCGGGCCGACGCCCACGACCTGGTCGACGCCCCCACCCGGGTACTCGGCCTTGCCACTCGCACCGCGCTCGACGCCGCGGAACTTCCGCTGGCCCTGCGCCAGTTGCTCGGCCGCTGCACCATCCACTCGCTGCCCGCGACCACGCTCACCGGCCGGCCCACCGGTGCGAGCGCCCCGGTCGAAGGCGTACTCGACGGCACGGTCATGAGGCTGCGCGACCCGTCCGGCGGGGCGATCACCATCGAGCGCCACTACCTGCCGTTCACCCCCACGGAGTTCGCGCGGGCCCGTGCCCTCGTGGAGCTGGACACGCGCCTGGGCCCGCGCATCCCCCGCAGCCAGGACGTCCTGACGCTCCCCGAGGGCAACGAGATCACCGTCCGCAGGGCCGGACTCGACGACCTCGAAGCCGCCCGCGCCATGCACGACCGCTGCGGCGACCGCACCCTGAGCCTGCGCTACCACGGCCCGGTCGGCGACGCCGACCGCTACCTGCGCCACCTCCTCAGCCCCCGCTTCGGCCGCACCCTCGCCGTCCAGACGGCGTCCGGCCGCCTCGTCGCCCTCGGCCATCTCCTGTGGGACGGTGACGAGACCGAAGTCGCGCTGCTCGTCGAGGACGCGTGGCAGCGCCGCGGCATCGGCTCCGAGCTGCTGGAGCGCCTGGTGGCGCTCGCCGTCGAGGCGGGCTGCGAGAGCGTCTACGCCGTCACCCAGTCGTCCAACACCGGGATGGTCGCGGCCATGCGCGGCCTCGGCCTGCCCCTCGACTACCAGATCGAGGAGGGCACGCTGGTGGTCACCGCGCGGCTGGCTGCGCCGCCGGCCGGACGACCGCACCCCTCCCGTGCAGGGGCACAGGAACCGGCGCGGACACCGGCACAGGCGCCGACCGTTCGCCCCCGGCAGCACTGAGAGCCTCGCACAGGTCCCGCCACAGGTCCTCGACGTCCTCGAGGCCGGCCGACATCCGCAGCAGCCGGTCGCTGACACCCGAGGAGCGCCGGTCTCCCTCGGCCACGATGCGGTGGCTGATGGAGGCCGGGTGCTGGATGAGCGAGTCCACGCTGCCGAGGCTGACGGCCGGTGTGATCAGCCGTACGCCGCCGATCACCGCGTGCGGATCGCCGTACACCTCGAAGGCGACCATCGCGCCGCCCAGCTTCGGGTAGTGGACCCGGGCCACCCGCGGGTCGGCGGCCAGCCGCCGGGCCAGCTCGGCGGCGGTCGCCGAGGCGGCCCGCATCCGTACAGGCAGCGTGGAAAGGCCGCGCAGCAGCAGGTACCCGGCGAGCGGATGCAGTACGCCGCCGGTCGCGAACCGCACCTGGCGCAGCTGACGCGCGAACTCCTCGTCGCACGCCACCACCCCGCCCAGTACGTCGCCGTGTCCGCCGAGGTACTTCGTCGCGCTGTGCAGCACGATCCGCGCGCCGTGCTCCACGGGCCGCTGGAGCACGGGCGTCGCGAAGGTGTTGTCGACGAGCAGCGGCACCGAGCCGCAGGATTGCGCGACCGCCCGGATGTCGACCTCGGCGAGCGTCGGGTTGGCGGGGGTCTCGACCATGACGAGACCGGTGTCGGGGCGTATCGCGTCCGCGATGCCGGCCGGATCCACCCAGGTCACCTCGGTGCCGAGCAGTCCGGCGTTCAGCAGGTGGTCGCTGCATCCGTACAGCGGCCGTACGGCGACGACGTGGCGCAGGCCCGTGCTCGCCCGTGCGAGGAGCACGGCGGTGAGCGCCGCCATGCCGCTGGCGAAGGCGACGGCGGCCTCGGCACCCTCCAGCCGTGCGAGGGCGTCCTCGAAGCGGGCCGTCGTCGGGTTGTCGAGACGGGCGTATACGGGCGGACCCTGCGGCCGTGCGCCGGTGGCGGCGAACTCGTCGATTCTGGCCGCCTCCCCCCGGCTGTCGTACGACGGATAGGTGGTCGACAGGTCGAGCGGCACGGAGTGCACGCCCAGCACCGCGAGGTCTTCGCGGCCGGCGTGCACGGCTTCGGTGGCCAGGGCCCGGGGTGTGGTCGAGGCGTCGGTGTTCATGACATGACTCTGAACAACTACCGGGAAGTAACGACAGCACTCCGTGTTACGTTCGGGCCATGGCCGAATCTGTCGCACTGGACACGGTCGATCTGCACATATTGCGCCTTCTGCAGAACGACGCGCGGACCACCTACCGTGACCTGGCCGCCGAGGTCGGGGTGGCGCCTTCCACGTGCCTGGACCGGGTGACGCGGCTGCGCCGCTCGGGGGTGATTCTCGGCCATCAGCTGCGCCTCGACCCCGCCAGGCTCGGCCGCGGTCTCGAAGCCCTGCTGCTGGTCCAGGTGCGCCCGCACCGGCGTGAGCTCATCGGCCCGTTCGTGGAGCGCATCAGGGCCCTGCCCGAGACGCGCGCGCTCTTCCATCTGACCGGCCCGGACGACTATCTCGTCCACGTGGCCGTGACGGACACGGCTGACCTGCAGCGGCTGGTTCTCGACGAGTTCACGTCGCGGCGGGAAGTCGCCCGGGTGGAGACCCGGCTGATCTTCCAGGAGTGGGACTGCGGACCGCTGCTGCCGCCCGCCGCGGGGTCGCCGCGGGGCGTCGGTACCAAGCCGCCGATGTCAGGCCACTGACGCCCGACGGTGGTGACGAGGAGCCCTTCCCCGTACGAGGATGTCGGCATGTCAGTCACTCCGAGCAGCGGGCTCGCCCTCCCCCGCCAGGTCGCCGACGCGTACGTCGACGCACTCATCGCCCTCGACCCGATCACCGGTACGTACCTGGGGGTGAGGGAGAGTTCCCGCAGCCTGCCGGACTTCTCCCCGGAGGGACAGAAGGCGTTCGCCGAACTGGCCCGCACCACGCTCGCCGAGCTGGACAAGGCCGAGGCCCTGCCCGGCGCGGACAGTGACGCCGAGCGGCGCTGCGGCCGACTGCTGCGCGAGCGGCTCACCGCCGAACTGGCCGTGCACGAGGCCGACGAGAACCTGCGCGCCGTCAGCAACATCCATTCTCCCGTCCACAGCGTCCGCGGTGTCTTCACGGTGACGCCCACCGAGACCGACGAGGACTGGGCGGCCGCCGCCGAGCGGCTGCGCGCGGTGCCGGGCGCGCTCGAGGGCTACCGGGCGTCGCTCGCGCTCGGCCTGGAGCGGGGACTGCCGGGTGGCCCGCGCGCCACCGAGACGTTCACAGGTCAGCTGACCGAATGGGCGGGCAGCGGCCGCGGCTGGTTCGACGAGTGGGCGGCCGCGGGCCCCGAGCCGATGCGCGCCGAGCTGGACGAGGCGGCCCGCGCCGCCACCGGCGCGGTCGCCGCGCTGCGCGACTGGATGCGTGATGTGTACGCCCCGGCCGTCAAGGGCGCGCCCGACACGGTGGGCCGCGAGCGGTATGCCCGCTGGTCGCGCTACTTCAACGGCACCGACCTCGACCTGGACGAGGCGTACGCGTACGGCTGGTCCGAGTACCACCGCCTGCTCGGCGAGATGAGGACCGAGGCCGAGAAGATCCTGCCGGGCGCGGCCACGCCGTGGGAGGCGCTGGCCTGGCTCGATGAGCACGGTACGCACATCGAGGGGGTCGAGGAGACCAGGGCCTGGCTGCAGGGCCTGATGGACGAGGCGATCGAAGCGCTCGACGGTACGCACTTCGAGCTCGCCGAGCGGGTACGGGAGGTGGAGTCCCGCATCGCGCCCCCCGGCAGCGCGGCGGCGCCGTACTACACCACTCCCTCGGAGGACTTCTCACGCCCGGGCATCACCTGGCTGCCGACGATGGGCGAGACCCGCTTCCCGGTGTACGACCTGACGTCGACCTGGTACCACGAGGGCGTTCCGGGTCACCACTTGCAGCTCGCGCAGTGGGTGCACGTCGCGGACCGGCTGTCCCGCTACCAGGCGACCGTCGGCATGGTCAGCGCCAATGCCGAGGGCTGGGCCCTGTACGCGGAGCGACTGATGGACGAGCTGGGGTTCCTCGGCGACGCGGAGCGCAGGATCGGCTACCTGGACGCGCAGATGATGCGCTCCACGCGGATCATCGTGGACATCGGCATGCACCTGGAGCTGGCGATTCCGGCGGATTCCCCCTTCCACCCGGGGGAGCGCTGGACGCCGGAACTCGCGCACGAGTTCTTCGGGATGCACAGCGGGCGTCCCGCGGACTTCGTGGAGAGCGAGCTGACCCGCTATCTGTCCATGCCGGGCCAGGCCATCGGTTACAAGCTGGGCGAACGGGCGTGGCTGCTGGGCCGCGAGAACGCGCGCAAGGCGCACGGTGACGCGTTCGACGCGAAGGCGTGGCACATGGCGGCGCTGTCGCAGGGCTCGCTGGGGCTCGACGACCTGGTGGAAGAGCTGTCGAAGCTCTGAAGGGCCGCGCGCGGCTGCATGGCTGTATGTACGGTGGCGGGCGGTCCGGGCGGGTTCGGTGAGCCCGGCCGCCTCCGTGCGCCGTGGCCCCCGCTCGCGCCGCTGATCCGTCCCGACCAGGAGTCCGTTTCATGAGTACCGGCTATCTCTTCTGCTCCGACCCGCTCGGCGGGAGACGTCCCGATCCGGCCTTCGCGGCGGAGGTGGCGTGTGCGCGGCAGGCGAGCGGGGACGTCGCGCTCCTGGACCACGACGCGCTGCTCGCCGGGGACACGCGGGCGGCGCTCTCACGGGTGCCGCGCGGGTCCGGTCCGTACTGGTACCGGGGCTGGATGATCCCGGCGTCCCGGTACGAGGACCTCGCGGGAGCCCTGCGTGCGCGCGGATGCGAGCTGCTCACCCCGGCGGCCGATTTCCGCCGCGCGCATGAACTCCCCGGGTGGTACGACGTCTTCGCCGAGCTCACACCACGCAGTGTCTGGCGCGCGCTGCCGTCCGGAGCGCCGCCGTCCCTACCAGAACTCGCCGCGCTCGCGGCACCTCTCGGCCGCGGGCCCGCCGTGGTCAAGGACTTCGTCAAGTCGCGCAAGCACGAGTGGGACGAGGCCTGCTTCGTCCCCTCGCTCGCCGACACGGAGAAGTTCTCGGCCGTCGTACGCCGCTTCCTGGAGTTGCAGGAGGACTCCTTCGCGGGCGGTCTCGTGGTACGGGAGTACGAGTCGTTCGTGCCGGGCGGCGAGGCACGCGTGTGGTGGCTCGACGGTGAGCCCGTACTCACGACAGCGCATCCCGACTCCCCCGGCGACCTGCCCGCGCCCGGCCTCGATGCCGTACGTCCCGCGGTGCGGGCGCTCGGCTGCCGCTGGGTGACGACCGACATGGCGCTGCGCGAGGACGGTGTGTGGCGGGTGGTGGAGGCCGGCGACGGGCAGGTCAGCGGCCTGCCGGCCGGGGCGGACGCGTCCGCGCTCTTTGACGCGCTCACCCGCGCGGGGAGCCGCCCTCGGAGTCGGTGACCAGCCCGCGTCACTTCCCGGAGCCCTCCCGGGCGTTCGGGCGAGGCCGTGCGGGAAAACCATTACCGCACGTCCGCCGGGTGCGGCACCCTCACCCCATGCCCACTCCCGTACGCACCCTCGCCCTCTCCCCCCGCGTCACCGCGACCGGCCACGCGCTCGCGGCCGCCGCCCGTCGGCGCGGGATGGGATGCGAGACGCTGCGCGAGTGGCGGGCGCCGGACCGGCCGGACGGCATCTGCTCGCTGTACGCGGGCCCCCTGTTCGCCGACGCGGTCGCCGACGGGCTGGGGCTGGGCCTCCTCGAGGCGCCGATGGAGTGGCTTGCGGCACTGCCCTGCGAACTGACCCGCCGGCACATCGAGTTCACGACAGTCGCCCGGGCCCGTACGCTGCGTCGCCCCGCCTTCGTGAAGCCGCCCAACGACAAGAGCTTCCCCGCTCGCGTGTATCCGGACGGCAGCGGCCTGCCGGGCCCGGACGCAGTGGACGACGAGACTCCGGTGCTGGTGAGCGACATCGTCGCGTTCACCGCCGAGTACCGGCTGTTCGTGCTGGACGGAGCGGTCGTGACCGGCAGCCGCTACGCGGTGCGCGGCGCGCTGGACGTCGTACCGCTGGAGGAGGACCCGCTCCACGGTGAGGCGCTGGACTTCGCGTCGCTGCTCTTCGCGCCCGGTGTGCCTCCGCTGCCGAGTGCGGTGGTCGTCGATGTCGGTACGGCCGACGGGCAGTGGGCGGTGGTGGAGGCCAACGCGGCCTGGGCGAGCGGGCATTACGCCTGCGACAGCGACGCCGTGCTCGATGTGGTGCTGCGGGCGGCGCGGCCGACGGCCGGGGTGGGACCGCGGGACGCGTGTTTCCTGCGGCCCGGGCGTCACGTCGTACGGTGAGGGAAGGCCGTCAGCAGCCGCAGTTGTCCGAGCCGACGGGCGCGGTGAGCGGGTCGGCGTCGCGCCGCTCCCGGCCCTCCCAGGTCTCGACCTCGAAGCCCTCGCGGATCCAGTACTCGATGCCGCCGAGCATCTCCTTGACCTGGTAGCCGAGTTCGGCGAGGGCGTGGGCGGCTCGGGTCGCGCCGTTGCAGCCGGGGCCCCAGCAGTACGTGACGACCGGCACGGACTTGTCCAGGAGCGGCTCCGCCTGGGCCGGGATCAGCGCCGTGGGGAGGTGCAGGGCGCCGGGGACGTGGCCCTGGTCCCAGGACTCGGTGGAGCGGGAGTCGATCACTACAAAGCCGGGGTCCTCGCCGGAGGCGAGGACCGAGGCGACGTCGGAGACGTCGGCGTGGAAGGCGAGGCTGGCGGAGAAGTACGCGGCGGCCGCGGCGGGGGCGGCCGGCGGCACGCGCAGGACGGCGTTCGCACTGGTGGGGGCGGTCTGGGCGGCGGTGAGCTGTGTTGTGGTCATGCCCAAAATCTACGACGGGTGATCACCGAGCTGAAGTGGGATTCCCCGGCTCTCCTCTTGATCTGCCGGTGGATTCCCTGTTGTCTCTCGGTCATGACCGGATATTCACCGGACGCCACCGACTGGCGCATCCTGGAAGCCCTGCAACGCGAGGGCCGGGCGACCTTCGCCGAGCTGGCGCGCACCGTGTCCATGTCCGCGAGCGCCGTGACGGAGCGGGTGCGGCGGCTCGAAGAGGCCGGGGTGATCTCGGGTTACACGGCCGTCGTCGAGCAGGAACAGCTGGGGATGCCCATCCTGGCGTTCGTACGGCTGCGCTATCCGCACGGCAACTACAAGCCGTTCCACGACCTGCTCGAAGTGACGACCGAGGTCCTCGAAGCGCATCACGTGACGGGCGACGACTGCTTCGTCATGAAGGTCGCGGCCCGTTCGATGAAGCACCTGGAAGAGGTCTCGGGCCGGTTCGGGACGCTCGGCTCGGTCACCACCAGCGTCGTCTACTCCTCGCCCCTGCCCCGGCGCGCGCTCAGCCGCTGACCCCGGCCGTACGGTGGCGCACCACGGAGCCGTGCCGGTCCTTGACGACCTCCAGCTGGGTGGTGACACGGCGCCGCAGGTCGGCCACGTGGCTGACGATGCCGACGCTGCGGTCGCGTTCGCGCAGGGAGTCGAGTACGTCGAGGACTTCGTCCAGGGTCTGGTCGTCGAGGCTGCCGAAGCCCTCGTCGATGAAGAGCGTGTCCAGCCGTACGCCGCCGGCCTCGTCGGTGACCACGTCGGCGAGGCCGAGCGCGAGGGCGAGCGAGGCGAAGAACGTCTCGCCGCCGGACAGCGTCGCGGTGTCGCGCTCGATACCCGTCCACGCGTCGACGACATGCAGGCCGAGTCCCGACCGGCCCCGGCCGCCGGACCTGGCGTCGGAGTGGACGAGGGTGTAGCGGCCGGACGACATGCGCTGGAGGCGGGCGGTGGCGGCGGCCGCGACCTGCTCCAGGCGGGCCGCCAGTACGTACGACTCCAGCCGCATCTTCCGTTCGTTGTCGGCCGAGGTGCCGGCGGTGAGCGAGGCGAGGCGTGCCACGCGCTCGTACCGCTCCCGCAGGGGGCCCAGGCGCCGCGTCTCCTCGTCGGCCTGACGCGACAGCGCGGCGAGCGCGGCACACCGCTCGCGGGCGGTGTCGAGCGCGGAGGCGGCGTCGAGCAGTGCGCGTTCGGCGGCGTCGTACTCCGCCTGGGCCTGGCGCGGTGCGGCCTCGGGCCGGCCGGCGGCCGCCGCGGTCTCCGGTTCCGCCAACCGGTCGGCGACGGCGGCCTGTTCGTGCCGCCACGCGTCGATGCTGCGCTGGACGTCCCGTTGTTCCGCGTCCCCGAGCAGCGCCTGGGCGGCGGCGCGCGGGGTGTCGAACCCGGCCCTGAACGCGGCGTCGGCGAGCCGGTCGTCGGCCTCCTTGAGGCGCTGCGCGGTGGTTTCGACCGCGCGCACGGCCTCGGCGGCCTCACCGAGCAGGCGGACGCGGCGCTCCAGCAGCGCCGCATGCTCGGCCACGCTGCGCGCCTCGCCCCGGGCCTCGGCCAATTCCGCTTCGAGGGCGGCCAGTTCGCGGTCGAGCGCCTCGCGCTGCGAGGTGCGGGCGGCGGTACGGCGCTCGGCCTGCTGCTGCGCGTCGACGCGCCGCGCGTATTCGCGCTCGGCACCTTCCAGAGCCTCGCGGGCCGCATGCAGGCCGACGGCCGTGGCGCGCGCTTCGGCGTGCTTCCGGCTCAATTCCTCGACCAGCGAGGCCAGTTCGCCGACGCTCACGTCTCGAGGACGCCACTGCGCCCGGCCGGACGCAGTGTCCTGGGCGGCGCCGATGGCCCCGCCGGGAGGCGCCGCCCCGGCTGCGGGCCCACCGTACTGGGCCGGGATTCCCGCACCTGCGTCCTGAGACACGGGAACGTCGTCCCCGAGCCCGTCCGACTTGCAGGCTCCCTCGATGTCACCGTTCCCCTCCTCGGGAGCGGGCGACGGTGAGGGCACGTCAGCCGCACCGCAGACAGCCGGCCCCGAGCCGGCTGCGGTCATGACCCCGCCCGCGGCTGCAACGCCCCGCGCCGCGCGGCCGGCGTGCGCCTTTGCTTCGGACGGTTCGGCAGCGTGTCCCGCCTCCGCGCGTGCCGCCGCGTGCTCCTCGCGTACCGCTGCCAGCGCACGCTCCGCCGCTCCGCGCGCCGCCTCGGCTCGCGTGTGCGCCTCGTACGCGGCTTCCTCCGCCGTACGGTCCACCTGGTCGGCCGCCGCCCGCGCCGGCTTCGGGTGCGCGGCCGAACCGCAGACCGCACACTCCTCGCCGTCGCGCAGGCCCGCCGCGAGCTCGGCGGCGATGCCCAGCAGCCGGCGTTCCTTCAGGTCCAGCCACGTCTCGTGCGCTGCGACGGCGCTCTCGCGGGCCGCCCGCAGCCGGCCCTCGGCGGCCTCGACCTGCTCGGCGAGTACGTCGCGCCGGCGCGCGGCGTCGAGTCTGCGGCGGGCCGGTTCGAGCCGCCCCGCCAGGTGCTCCGCGCGGGTCACCGCGTCCTGAGCCGCCTCGATGCGCTCCTGGCCACGGCGGCGGGTCGCGTCCCAGCCGCCCAGCCAGTCGGCTGCGTCCCGCAGCAGCTCGTCGTCGGCGCGGGCCTGGCGCTCCAGCGCCAGCCGCTCGCGGCCGATCTCCTCGCTCCGCCGCTCCGCCCGGCGCGCGGCGTCGAGGCCACCGAGGTCCTGACGGAGCCCGCGCTCCAGCGCGGCGAGCTGCTCGGCTCCCGTGTCGGCGAGGTCCGGCGGCAGTTCGGCCCGCGAGCGCTCGCGGGCGCCACTCGCCGCGCGGTGCTCCCGCTCGGAGTCGTCGCGGATCGACAGGGCGGGGGCGACGCGCTCGGCCCGGCGGGCGCTGTCGTGCCGTTCGCGCAGCCGCTCGTACTCGGGGCGCCGCGCTTCGAGTACGTCGGCGCGCCGCCGCGCGTCGGCGTAACGCTGCTGGAGGGCGGCCAGTTCACGCTCGGCCTCCAGCGTGCGCCGGGCCCCCGCCCGCCGGCTCTCCGCCGCCGCCACCGCCGACTCCGCGATGTCCAGGCGCTCCCGCGCACCGCTGCGCGCGATCGCGGCCCACTCCCGTACGCCTTCGGCGAGTCCCGGCTCGCCCGGCTGCTCGTCCGGCAGTGGCCAGGCCCGCGTGTCAGCGCTGTCGCCCGCCGCCTGCGCCATGCGCTGCGCGACGGCGAGCAGCCGCTCGTCGCCCGTGCGCACCTGCGCTTCCGCCGAGCGGCGCAGCTCGGCCAGGCGGTCCTCGACGGCGGCGAAGCGGCGGGTGTCGAAGAGCCGCCCGAGGAGCTTGCCGCGCGCCTCCGCGTCGGCGCGCAGGAAGCGCGCGAAGTCACCCTGCGGCAGCAGAACCACCTGGCAGAACTGCTCGCGGCTCATGCCGACGAGCTGCGTGATCTCCTCGCCGATCTCCTGGTGGGAGCGGCTGAGCGCCTTCCAGCCGGTGCCGGGCACGTGCTCGCGCAGCCGGCTCTGCGCCTTCTCCGTGGTGAAACCGGTGCCCTTCTTCTTCGGGCGCGGCTGTGCGGGCCGTCGGGTGATTTCCAGACGCCGTCCGCCCACCGTGAGTTCGAGGCGCACCTCGGTCGGGAGGCCGTGCGGAGCGTGGTCGCTGCGCAGCGAGGCTCCGGGGCTCTGCCGGGCGCCGGGCACGGCGCCGTACAGCGCGTAACAGACGGCGTCCAGGACGGACGTCTTGCCCGCGCCGGTCGGTCCGTGCAGCAGGAAGATCCCGGCGGCGCTGAGCGCGTCGAAGTCGACTTCCTGGGTGCTTCCGAACGGCCCGAAGGCCGTGATGTCCAGCGCGTGCAGCCTCACCGGGCGACCTCACGCGTCGTGTCGTCCACACGTACGTCGTCGAACGCGCCGTACAGCACTGTGCGCTCGAGCTCGTCCGGCCCGCTGCCACCACGAACGTGCGCCACGAAGTCCTCCGCGATCTGCTGGTCGTCGCGCCCCTTGAGACGCTGTGCGTACGACGCGAGGGGGTCCTCGGGGGCCCGCTCGGGGTCCAGGACGAGGCTGATGGTGTGCGGGAAGCGCGCGCAGAGCCGCGCCATGGGTTCCGTGGGACGTACGGGATCGGTGAGCGTCGCCTCGATCCAGGACTCCTCGTGGCGTTCCAGGGAGGCGTCTTCGAGGAGTTCCTCCAGGCGCCCGCGGATCCGGGCGACCCGTCTCGGCACCGGGCAGTCGAGCCGCTCGGCCTCGATCTCGCCACCGGGCCCGAGGTCGATCAGCCACATCGTCTTGCGGTGGTCCGCTTCCGAGAACGAGTACGCGAGCGGGGAGCCCGAGTAGCGCACCCGGGCGGTGACGGCCTGTGAGCCGTGCAGGTGCCCGAGGGCCACGTAGTCCGCGCCGTCGAAGACACCGGCGGGGACGGAGGCCACGCCTCCGACGGTGATGTCGCGCTCGCTGTCGCTCGGTTCGCCGCCCGCCACGAAGGCGTGCGCGAGTACGACCGACCGGGTGCCCTCGGGCCGCCCGGCGAGGTCCGCCCGTACACGCTCCATCGCCGCTCCGAGGACCACTTCGTGGCCCACCCCGGACACGGCGAATTCTTCACGTACCAGGGCGGGCTCGAGATACGGGAGCCCGTAGAAGGCCACGTCGCCGTGCGCGTCACGAAGTACGACGGGTGTCGCACAACCGGCGGGGTCGGTACGCAGGTGGATCCCGGCCCGGTCGATGAGCCCGGCGCCGACGCCGAGCCGGCGGGCGGAGTCGTGATTGCCGGAGATCATGACCGTCGGCACGCCTGCGGCGGCGAGCTGGTGCAGGGCACGGTCGAAGAGTTCGACGGCGGCGAGCGGCGGGACCGCCCTGTCGTACACATCACCCGCCACGAGTACGGCTTCGACGTCCCGCTCGCGCACCGTCGTCACCAGGTGGTCGAGGAACGTGGCCTGGGCGTCGAGAAGGTTCACCCGGTGGAACGACCGCCCCAGATGCCAGTCCGACGTGTGCAGAATCCTCAAGAGACGGCTCCGACCTGCATTCTTACTTCCTCCGCCCCCTGAGCCTGCACGAACAGCACGGACCTGACGGTCGGCACCGACCACGTTAGCGCCGCTCAGCACCTCCCCCACCACGGACTCCGATTTGCGGGGGGCTCAGGCGTCGCCGTACGCCTCGCCACCGAGTTCGAATCCGGCCGTGCCCGCCGTCGCGTCGGCGAGCCACGCACGGAAGGGCTCGATGTCCGCCTCCGGCAGGCCGACCTCGATCGTGACCGCCTCGGCGTAGCGGACGTCGCGCACCGCGCGCCCGGTCGCCCGCAGGTCGTTCTCCAGCTTTCCGGCCCGCTGGTGGTCGACGGTGACGGTGGCGAGCCGGAAGCGCTGCCTGGTGATCGTGCCGACGGCGTCCAGGGCTTCGCCGACCACTCCCCCGTACGCCCTGATCAGCCCGCCCGCGCCGAGCTTCACGCCGCCGTAGTAGCGGGTGACGACGGCGACGGTGTAGCGGACCTCGCGGCGCATCAGCATCTGGAGCATCGGGACGCCAGCCGTGCCGCCCGGCTCGCCGTCGTCGCTCGCCTTCTGCACGGAGGCGTCCGCGCCGACGACGTACGCGAAGCAGTTGTGCGTGGCCGTGGGGTGTTCCTTGCGGACGCGCGCGATGAAGTCCTGCGCCTCCCGTTCGGTCGCGGCGGGCGCGAGCGCGCAGAGGAAGCGCGATCTGCTGATCTCGGCCTCGTGCACGCCCGCGCGGGCGACGGTCCGGTACTGATCCTGCATTCGGCCCACCCTATGCGCAGGCCGGAGGGGGTTACTTCCGCAGCAGCAGGATCACGGCCGCGACCACCAGGCCGACCACCACGGCGGCGACGCCGTAGGCCAGACGGTGGGCGCGCAGGCCGGGCAGGAAGCGGTCGAGGGCGTAACGGCCGGGACCGGTCAGGGTGAGCGCCACCGCGGCCGCCGTGAGGAGCACCTCGTACTCCACACCCTCCGGGGCGAAGAAGCCGCCGCCCCACTTCACCGCGAGCACGTTGACCATGGTGCCCACAACCGCCGCACCGGCCAGCGGGGTGAGCAGGCCGAGCGCGAGGCCGAGGCCGCCGAAGGTCTCGGTGAGGCCGGCCACGGCCGCCATCGTCCTGCCGGCCGGATAGCCGCTCGCGGTGAAGAACTGTCCGGTGCCTTCGAGGCCGCCGCCGCCGAACCAGCCGAAGAGCTTCTGCGCGCCGTGTGCGGCCATCGTCAGACCGAGGGCCAGACGGAGGACGAGGAGACCCGCGTCGTAGCCGTGGAGTGAGGGGGTACGGCCGGCTGTGGTGCCGCTGCTGATGACGGGTACGCCGAGGGTGCTGGTGGGGGGAGTCATATGAGGGGCTCTCTCCTGTTGCCTGTTGGGGGACGGCTGCCATTACTTGAAACTTCAAGTCACACACGGCGACGATACACATCAGTACAACCTTGAACAACAACGCACCCGGGAACAGCTCGCGCGCCGTCCCGGGAATGCGCGTACGACACCGCCTGTTGGCCACGAGCGGTGACCTTTCGACTTCAGGAGGCAGAGCGTGTACGGCGACCCGGCAACGATCCGCAAGATCCTCACGCAGTCCGGCGACACGTGGGCGGTGGTGGGCCTTTCAGGCAACCGCTCGCGTGCGGCGTACGGCGTCGCCGAGGTGCTCCAGCGCTACGGCAAGCGCATCGTGCCGGTGCACCCCAAGGCCGAGACGGTCCACGGCGAGCAGGGGTACGCCTCGCTGGCCGACATCCCGTTCCCGGTCGATGTCGTGGACGTGTTCGTCAACAGCGACCTCGCGGGCGGCGTCGCGGACGAGGCCACGGCGGCCGGCGCGAAGGCGGTGTGGTTCCAGCTCGGCGTGATCGACGAGGCTGCGTACGAGCGCACCCGCGCGGCGGGCCTGGACATGGTCATGGACCGCTGTCCGGCGATCGAGATCCCCCTGCTCGGCTGAGCGGGAGCGGGCCGCGGGCCCAAGGGCTCGGACGAGAAACTCGCGTGACAGGGCCGGCGGAGGAGCTCAGGTGTCGGCTCAGATACCGAGGCCGTCGATCACGACCGCGCCCGGCAGACTCGCGAAGGCCTTGCCGGGCACGATGAGCTTGCCCCTGCGGCGGCCGCTGCCGACCAGGACCCACGGGATGCCCGTGACGGCGGAGTCCACGAGCAGCGGCCAGCCTGCGGGCAGGCCGATCGGCGTGATCCCGCCGTACTCCATGCCGGTCTCACCGACAGCCGAGTCCATTGGGGCGAACGACGCCTTGCGCGCGCCCAGTTGCCGGCGGACGGCTCCGTTCACGTCGACACGTGTACGGGAGAGGACCAGGCAGGCGGCCAGAGTGCTCTCACCGCCCCGCTTGCCCGCGACGACCACACAGTTCGCCGACGCGTCGAGAAGGCCGGCGCCGTAGTGCTCGACGAAGGCGGCCATGTCGGCGATCCCGGGATCGGTGTCGACGTAGATCAGCTGATCGGCGGGTACGTCGTGACTCCACCCGCGCACGGCCTCCGCGACCGGGGCGCACAGCAGGCCGAGGCAGTCGGGGGCGGGGGTGGCGTGGTCGAAGTCTCCGAGAGGCGCGCGCATGGATCCGACGCTAACAGCCGTCGCCGGGCAGCGCTTTGGCCGTCTCAGCGTGCGGAATCGGCCGTGGGGGGACGCTCCCACTCACCGCCGGGTGGCCGAGCCGCTCCCTCGGCGTTCTCCGCCTCCAGCTCGGCCAGCGCCCGCAGCTGCTCCGGTGTGACGCCCTCGGGGATCGGTACGGGCGCGGGCGTCCGCATCGGCGGCTGCCAGCCCTTCGCCGCGTCCCAGCGGCGTACGACGCGGGCGGGTGCCCCGGCGACCACCGCGTGGTCGGGCACCGCGCCCCGGACGACCGCACCCGCCGCGACGACGACGTTACGGCCGAGACGGGCCCCCGGGAGGATCACGGCGCCCGTGCCGATCCAGCAGCCGGGGCCTATCTCCACCGGGTCCGTGCGCGGCCACTGCTTGCCGACGGGGATGTCCGGGTCGTCGTAACTGTGGTTCGTGGAGGTCACGTACACGAACGGGCCGAAGTAGCAGTCGTCCGCGATGGTCACCGTCGTATCGGCGATGACATGGCTGCCCCGGCCGAGGACCACGCCGTTGCCGAGCCGCAGAATGGGATCGGGGCCGAGGTCGAGGCCGGGCATCATGCCGGCGGTCAGCGTGACCTGTTCGCCGATGATGCAGTGGTCGCCGAGGTGGATCCACTCCTCGCCGAACACCGTGCCCTGCGGGAAGGCGAGCTTCGTGCCGACGCCGATCGCACCGAAGCGCAGGCGCCCCGGGCGCTCCGCGCTGACCGCCCCGGCCTGCTGGAGCAGGCGCCAACCGCCGTGCACGGCGCTGGTCACCAGGCGGCGACGCCGGGCGGCCAACGCGGACAACACAGAGAACGTGCTTCTGTTCTTCGGCACTCGCACACGGTAGTCCGCGGGAGGCCGACGGCCCGAAGCGGCCTGCTGTGATGTTCGCCCCACCCGGCATCCCGGGGGCGAAGGGCGTCGCTTACGGTTCCCCTGGCGCGACCGACCAGCACCGAAGCACCAAGGAGCACGCGATGGCAGAGCAGGCTTTGATCACCGGCGTGGGCGGCAAGGAGCCGAGCATCGACCCGTCGGCCTTCGCCGCGCCGACGTCCGTGGTGATCGGGGACGTGACGCTGGGCCCGGGCGCCAGCGTCTGGTACCACACCGTGCTGCGCGCCGACTGCGGGCCGATCGTCCTGGGCACCGACAGCAACATCCAGGACAACTGCACGGTCCATGTGGACCCGGGCTTCCCCGTCACGGTCGGCGAGCGTGTCTCGGTCGGGCACAACGCCGTACTGCACGGGTGCACGGTCGAGGACGACGTACTGGTCGGCATGGGCGCCACGGTGCTCAACGGCGCGCACATCGGTGCCGGTTCGCTGATCGCCGCGCAGGCGCTCGTGCCGCAGGGCATGCGCGTGCCCCCGGGCTCGCTGGTCGCGGGCGTACCCGCCAAGGTGAAGCGGGAGCTGACGGACGAGGAGCGCGAGGGCATCAAGCTGAACGCCGCGATGTATCTGGAGCTGGCCAAGGGCCACCGCGAGGCGCACGCGGACTAGCCGCGGCGGGCACCCGTCATTCGGTGGTCGCCGTGACCTTCTGGGGTGCGGCGGCCTCCGGCTGGTCCGCTGCGGCCCCGGACTTCGCCTCCGCCTCGACCCGGACCTGGGCCTGGGTCTCCGCCTTCGCCTCTGCCTGGGCGGCGGCCTTCTTCGCGCGGTTCTTGAGTACGAGCATCGAGGTGAGGCCGAACAGCACGGCGATCACCAGGCCCAGCCACGAGAAGCGCTTGAGCCATGCCTCCGCGACCACGCCCACCGAGTAGATGACGGCCGTGGTGCCGCCCGCCCAGAGAATGCCGCCGAAGACGTTGGCGATGAGGAACTTCCAGTACGGCATGCGCAGTACGCCCGCGAGCGGACCGGCGAAGATCCGCAGCAGCGCCACGAAGCGGCCGAAGAAGACCGCCCACATGCCCCACTTCTCGAACGAGCGCTCCGCCATCGCGATGTTGGACTCGCTGAAGTGCTTGGGGAACTTCCGCCCCAGTTTCGCCAGCAGCGGCCTACCGCCCTTGCGCCCGATCGCGTAGCCGATCGAGTCGCCGATGATGGCGCCCGCCGTGGCACACGCGCCGAGGACGTACGGGTTGATGTCGCCGTGCTGCGAGGCGAGCAGGGCCGAGCTGACGAGAACGATCTCGCCCGGCAGCGGAATGCCCAGACTCTCCAGCCCGATGACGACCCCCACCAGGAGGTAAATACTGACCGCGGGGATGGTCTCGAGCCACTCCGTGATGTGCAACGCCGGTTCCTGTCGTCGTGGAAGGTGCGGCTGACCGCCGTGCGCCCCCGTGGCACACGGCGGGCAGCCTACCCGCACCTCGTCACGTCGTGACGGCGTCCAAGAGGTCGCACCCGTCACACGGGGAGGCGGATCAGCTGTTGGGACGCAGGGTCCAGACGACCGTCATCTCGCCGGTCACGGCGCCGTCCTCGCGCTGGATGGAGATCTCGACGGGGAATTCGGGGCGCTGTCCGGCGTCGAGCTCCGCTACGACGTCCGCCACCGGGCGGCCGAGCGTCGCGGTCGCGGTGACGACGCCCATGGCGAGCTTCTTGTACCCGATCTCGGCCTTGACGGCGAGCGGCACGGCGCGCGACAGCTGGTCGCCGAAGGCGGCGATGACGATGGCGCCGCTCGCCGACTCGGCGAGGGTGAACATGGCGCCGGCGTGGGGGCCGCCCACGTGGTTGTGGTAGTCGGCCTGGTCCGGCAGGCGCACGACGGCGCGCTCCGGGGTGGTCTCCAGGAACTCGAGGTTGAGGGTACGGGCCATGGGAACCGTGGCGACGAGCATGTCGCCGACGGACATCTGATCTGCGCTCATGAGGCGCGATGTTACCCACGAGTAGGCAAGCTTGGCCATCCCCTCGGGGGGCGGACGCACCCGCCGCGGCCGCGCACCTCTATCGTTACGGGCCATGTGGCCAGGACAGCAGCCGCCCGGGGGCGAGCAGAACCCGCAGGACGCGAACCAGAACCCGTACCAGCAGCCTGGTTACCAGCATCCGGGGTACCAGCAGCCCGGATACCAGCAGCCCAACCCCTACCAGCAGCCGGCAACGCCGCAGTACGCGCCTCCGGTGCCGCCGGGCGCGCCCCGGCCGCCGGACGGCAACCGGAGGACGACCACCGTCGTCGCGATCGTCGCCGCCACCGCCGTCGTCGCGGCGGCCGTGATCACCGGTGTGGTGATCCTCGGGAAGGACGACGAGGGCGGCACCACCGAGGCGGGCGGCAAGGAGACCTCGGCCTCGTCCGCCGCCGCCACGCCCGTGGAGCCGTCCGCTCCCGCTTCCTCCGCCGAGAATCCGCGCGGCGGGTCGGTCGAGGAGGCCAGGCCGACGATCCCGGGCTGGCAGGTCGTGACCAACCCGAAGTACGGCACGCGCTTCGACGTGCCGCCGGAGTGGGAGGTCAAGTCCCCCGGCCTGACCATCAACTTCACGGATAACAAGGACAAGCCGGTCATTTCCATGTCGGCACCGGCGTACTACAAGAGCGGATGGTGCGGCAAGAACACGCTGCTCGGCGCGACCGGCACCCGCGGCGCGAACGGGGCCGACAAGACGGGCCCGGAGGCCGAGAACGTGGCCGGCCAGTGGGTCTTCGCCGGGTACGACCAGAACGAGACCGGCACCCTCAAGATCTCCAAGGCCGCGCCGTTCACCTCCGCGTCCGGGCTCAAGGGCAGCGTTTCCCTCGCCAGCGTCACGGGTGTCAAGAAGGAGACGAAGTGCGACACCGACGGCAAGTCGATCGCCTTCGCCTTCAAGAACGCCAACGGTGACTTCGCCGTCTGGAGCCTGTTCAGCTCGAAGGGCGTCAAGGACGAAGTGCCGGACGCGACCATCAAGAAGATCCTCGGCACCGTCAGGCTCGCCGACTGACGTTCGCGCCCATACGCCGTTGAAAACGGTTTGGCAATGGCACGCGACGGCGGCGATAGTCCCGAGGTGAGATCTCCTGCCGCCGCTCCCCGCCGAGTCCGCCGTCCCGACTGGGCCGGCCGCAATTACGTCCTGCTGACCGCCGCCGCGATCGTGACGAACCTGGGTACGCACGGTGCGTTGATCGCGTCGGCGTTCGCGGTTCTCGAGTCCGGCGGCGACGGCGGTGACGTGGGCCTGGTGGCCGCTGCCCGTACGCTGCCGCTCGTCCTGTTCCTCCTCATCGGCGGCGCGATAGCCGACCGGCTGCCACGGCACCGCGTGATGGTCGCGGCCAACGCCCTCAACTGCGTGTCCCAGGCCGCCTTCGCGTTCCTCGTCCTGACGGGCGAGCCCCAGCTGTGGCAGATGATGCTCCTGACCGGGCTCTGCGGCGTGGGCCAGGCCTTCTTCAACCCGGCGGCCGAGGGCATGCTCCTGTCGAGCGTCAGCGGCGAACAGGCCAACCGTGCCTTCGCCCTCTTCCGGATGGCCATGCACGGCGCCGCCATCGGCGGCGCGGCACTCGGCGGCGCGCTGATCGCCGCGGTCGGCCCCGGCTGGGTGCTCGCCGTCGACGCCGCCGCGTTCGCCTTCGCCGGCGCCCTGCGGGCCTTCCTCGACGTGAGCCACATCCGGCCCCGGGAGCCCGGCGGCGGGATGCTGTCCGACCTGCGCGAAGGCTGGCGTGAGGTCGTCGGACGGCCGTGGCTGTGGAGCATCGTGGCGCAGTTCTCGGTCGTGGTCGCCGTTGTAGGAGCCGCGGAGGCCGTGTACGGGCCGCTGGTCGCCCAGGACGAACTGGGCGGCGCGGCGCCATGGGGCCTCGCCCTGGCCGCCTTCGGCGTCGGCACGGTCGGCGGCGCGCTCATGATGATGCGGTGGAAGCCGCGGCGTCTGCTGCTCGCGGGAACCCTGTGTGTCTTCCCGCTCGCCCTGCCCTCGGCGGCCCTCGCCGTGCCGCTGCCGGTGGCCGGCCTCGCCGCGGTGATGTTCGTGAGCGGTGTCGCGATCGAGGTCTTCGGTGTCTCGTGGATGACGGCGCTGCACCAGGAGATCCCGGAGGAGAAGTTCTCGCGGGTGTCGGCGTACGACTGGTTCGGTTCGGTCGCGATGCTGCCGCTGGCGACGGCGGTGGCAGGCCCCGTCGAGAGCCTCGTCGGGCGCCACGAGGCGCTGTGGGGGTGCGCGGCGCTGGTGATCCTGGTGACGGCGGCGGTGCTGTTCGTACCCGACGTACGGAACCTGACGCGTCGTACGCACCAAGTGGCGGCGGCGAAGACGGAAGCGGCCCTGGCCGTGTCAGCCGATGCTGAAGGCGTGCCCGGGCGGCTCGGGTGACTCCACCGCGTCCTGGTCGCGTACGGTCTTCGCACCGCCGGTGAATCGCGTCAGCGAACGGCCGCTCTCCACCCGCGCCGGGAACACGTCGGCGGCGGTCCTGCGGGCGAGGGCCGCCGTGTCGATGGGGGCGCGCGAGGCGATCAGCACCGCGTTGCCGAAGCGGCGGCCTCGCAGCACACCCGGTTCGGCGATCAGGGCGACCTCGTCGAAGACGGCCGCGAAGGTGGCGACCTGGGAGCGCAGGAAGGTGAAGGGCGCGCCGTCGGCGAGGTTGGCCGCGTAGGTCCCGCCGGGGCGCAGGACGCGTTCGGCCAGGCGCGCGTACTCGACGGACGTGAGATGCGCGGGCACCCGGGAACCGCCGAAGACATCCGCGACGAGTACGTCGGCGGACGCCGCCGGGGCGCCGTCGAGCCACTCGCGCGCGTCGGCCCCGTGCACCCGCACACCGGAGTCGTCCGGCAGCGGCAGATGCTCGGTGACCAGCGCCAGCAGGCCCCGGTCGGCCTCCACCACGTCCTGGCGCGATCCCGGCCGGGTGGCCGCCGTGTATCGGGGCAGCGAGAGGCCGCCGCCGCCGAGGTGGAGCACGTCGAGGGGTACGCCCTCGTCGGCCGCGCAGTCGACGACGTGGGCGAGCCGGCGCGCGTACTCGAACTCCAGGTGGGCGGGCTCGTCGAGGTCGACGTACGACTGGGGCGCGCCGTCGACCGTCAGCAGCCAGGCCCGCGGCCGGTCCACGTCGGGCATGAGCTTGGCGGTGCCCCAGTCCACGTTCCGGATCACGGGTATCGGCTCGTCCACCCCCCTATTGTGCGTGGCCGGCCGGCCCCCCTGGACCGCTGACGGGGCGGGGGCGGTGATCCTTCCCCGCCCCCGCCCCGCCCGGCCGTCATGTGCCGTGCCGGAGCCGGACCTCAGGCGACCGGGCCCGTCACCGTGCCCGCGCCCACCGTGCGTCCGCCCTCCCGGATCGCGAAACCGAGCCCCGGCTCCAGCGGCACCTCGCGGCCCAGCTCCACGGTCACGGTGACCGTGTCGCCGGGGCGCGCCACGGCCGTCTCGCCGAGGTCGATGTCGCCGACGACGTCCGCGGTACGGATGTAGAACTGTGGCCGGTACCCGCTCGTGACGGGCGTCGTACGGCCGCCCTCCCGCGCCGACAGCACGTACACCTGCGCGGTGAAGCGGCTGGTGGGCGTCACGCTGCCGGGCGCCGCCACCACATGCCCGCGGCGCACCGCGTCGCGCGGTACGCCGCGCAGCAGCAGCGCGACGTTGTCCCCCGCCTCGGCGGACTCCATCGGCTTGCCGAAGGTCTCCAGACCGGTCACGACGGTCTCGGTGTCCGCGCCGAGCACCTCGACCCGGTCGCCGACCCTGACCGTGCCGCGCTCGACGGCTCCGGTGACGACCGTGCCGCGCCCGGTGATGGTCAGGACGTTCTCGACGGGCATGAGGAACGGCGCGTTCGTGTAGCGCTCCGGGATCGGTACGTACGTGTCCACCGCGTCCAGCAGCGCCTCGATCGCCGCCGTCCAGCGCGGGTCGCCCTCCAGCGCCCTGAGCCCGGAGACCCGTACGACGGGCACGGCGTCGCCGCCGTAGCCGTGCGCGGTGAGCAGGTCGCGCACCTCCAGCTCGACCAGGTCGGTCAGCACGCCGTCGTCGCCGTCGTCGACGGCGTCGGCCTTGTTGAGAGCGACGACGATGTGGTCGACGCCGACCTGGCGGGCGAGCAGGACGTGCTCGGCGGTCTGCGGCATGATCCCGTCGAGCGCGGACACGACGAGGATCGCCCCGTCGAGCTGCGCGGCTCCGGTGACCATGTTCTTGACGTAGTCGGCGTGGCCGGGCATGTCGACGTGCGCGTAGTGCCGGGTGTCGGTCTCGTACTCGACGTGCGCGATGTTGATGGTGATGCCGCGCAGCGCCTCCTCGGGGGCCCGGTCAATGCGGTCGAACGGCACGAAGGTGCCGGTCCCACGCTCGCTCAGGACCTTGGTGATCGCGGCGGTCAGGGTGGTCTTGCCGTGGTCGACGTGGCCCATCGTGCCGATGTTCAGGTGCGGCTTGGTGCGCACGTATGCCGTCTTGGGCATGGTGATCTTCCTCGGAAGGTCGAAGCGAGAGGGGACCCCTGGGCCTTGCCGACCCTCCCCCTGTGGGGTCCGCCGGACAATCCGGGAAGGGTCAGCTTCGGGCGCCGTCGAAGGACGCTGCGGCAGCGACGAGTGCGACTGCGGCAATGGCGACTGCGGCCGCTGCCGGGACGCATGCTGCGGGGATGATCGCGGCAGCCTTCGGCGCGGCCGCGACTGCGGTCCGTGCTGCGAAGAAGGCGTGCCTGAACATGTGTTGATCCTCGCCGACGGCCACCCGCGCGTCGAACGATTTATCCGCGACGCGTCGTCCGTGCGGGCGTCTCACGCGTGGGGCGCACTGCGGGCGTCTCACGCGTGTGCGCGTTACTGCGGGCGTCTCACGCGAGTGCGCGTTACGGCGATCACATGCGCTTGTCGGTTAGTCTCCCCGGATGCTCGACACCGCTGCCCCGCCCGCGGGGTTCACCGTCCGCTGCACCAGGACGCTGCTCTCCCCGTGGTCCCGGCTGTCGTTCCTCGTCGTGATGCTCGCCGCAGCGGTGACGACGGTGCTGGTCTTCGAGCCGCAGCGGCTCCTGAGCGCGGGCTGGCCGCCGCAGCTGAGCGGTGCGGCGGCCGTGGTGCTCTTCGGTGTCGCGTACGGGCTGTGCACAGCGGCGTTCGTACCGCGGCCGATTCTCAATCTGGCCGCCGGCGCCCTCTTCGGCTCACAGGCGGGGCTCGCCGCCGCCGTCGCAGGAACGGTCGTCGGCGCCGGAATCTCCTTCGGCCTCGGCCGCCTGCTGGGCCAGGACGCGCTGCGTCCGCTGCTGCGCGGGCGGGCACTGCTCGCTGCGGACGGCCAGCTGAGCCGGCACGGCTTCCGGACGATGCTCGCCATCCGATTGTTCCCGGGGGTGCCGTTCGCGGCCGCCAACTACTGCGCCGCGATTTCCCGGATGGGGTGGTTTCCCTTCCTCCTGGCCACCGGGCTCGGCTCGATCCCGAATACGGCGGCGTACGTGATCGCGGGAAGCAGCGCCTCTTCCCCGACCTCCCCCGCCTTCCTGATGGCGATGGGTTTCATCGCCCTGTCGGGTCTCGCGGCGGCGGTGGTCGCCTGGCGCAAGCGCCACCGCCTGCGTGGCGCGCAGCCGGATGCGTGAAGCGCTTCAGCGGGCTTCGAGCACGGTGGCGGTCGCGAGTCCGCCGACCTCGCACATCACCCCGACCGGCCCCCGGCCGAGGCCGAACACTTCCGCTGCGCCCGGCTGACCCCCGTCGTCACCAGCGCCACCTGCGGCAACGGGGTCGAACACGACGCCCTGCCCCCGCACGTCCGCGCGCCCGGCTGGACACCCGCCGGCCCTGTCTCCGCCTGATCGGGTACGCAGCCGGGGGTTCCCGCAGCGCCGACATCTTCGGGCGATACGCTGCCCACCAACTGACCTTGACTGCACTTGCACGCTGCACGCCGCTGCACAAATACATCGGGACGGCATTAGCCCCATGAGTTGGTTCGAATCATTCATCCTCGGACTCGTCCAGGGGCTCACCGAGTTTCTGCCGATCTCGTCGAGCGCCCACCTGCGGCTGACGGCGGCCTTCGCCGGCTGGCACGACCCGGGTGCGGCGTTCACCGCGATCACCCAGATCGGCACCGAGGCGGCCGTCCTCATCTACTTCCGCAAGGACATCGCCCGCATCATCTCCGCCTGGTGCAAGTCGCTCGTCGACCGTTCGATGCGCGGTGACCACGACGCCCAGATGGGCTGGCTCGTCATCGTCGGCTCGATTCCCATCGGCGTGCTCGGCGTCACCTTCAAGGACCAGATCGAGGGCCCGTTCCGCGATCTGCGCCTGATCGCCACCACGCTGATCGTCATGGGCATCGTCCTCGGCGTCGCCGACCGTCTCGCGGCCCGCGACGAGGCCGGCGGCAAACACCGGGCGATCCGGGAGCGCAAGACGCTCCGGGAGCTGGGCGTCAAGGACGGTCTGATCTTCGGCGTCTGCCAGGCCATGGCCCTGATCCCCGGCGTCTCCCGCTCGGGCGCGACGATCAGCGGCGGGCTGCTGATGGGCTACACCCGCGAGGCGGCGGCGCGCTATTCGTTCCTGCTCGCCATCCCCGCGGTGCTGGCGTCCGGCGTCTTCGAGCTCAAGGACGCGAGCGAGGGCGGCCATGTGTCGTGGGGCCCGACGATCTTCGCGACGATCATCGCCTTCGTCGTCGGCTACGCCGTGATCGCGTGGTTCATGAAGTTCATCACGACAAAGAGCTTCATGCCGTTCGTGATCTACCGGATCCTGCTCGGCATCCTGCTGTTCGTCCTCGTCGGCACGGACACGCTGAGCCCCCACGCGGGCGAGTCGGCGGGCTGATCCACTCTCCTCACCAGTGCGAAGGGCGAGTCAGCGCCGGCGGAAGCCGGGTGCCGGCGTCGCCCTTCGCCGCGTTCAGCTGCGACTGGGTGAGGAAGAAGCTGCCCGTGAGGTCGGCGCCGGAGAGGTCGGCGTCGCGGATGTCCGCGCCGATCAGGTCGGCCACCCTCAGGTCGGCGCCCCGGAGATCGGCGCCGATCAGGTACGCCCCTCTGAGGTTGGCGCCGTGCAGGTCGGCGCCCTTGAGGTTCGCGCCGATGAGGTCGGCGCCCCGGCGGTCCTTCTTCTTGCCGCCCTTGCCCTTCTTGTTCCCGCCTCTGGCGCCCTTCCCGCCGCTCTCCGCCGCGACACCGGCACGCACGAGTTCGCTCGTACGCAGCAGGAGCGCGTTGACGTCCTGCCGGTGCCCCGCGACGTCCAGGGCGAGGAGCTCGTCGGGACTGCCCTGCACGAGGAGCTCGATCCTGGTCAGCGCTGCGCGCAGGTCCTCGTGGAGCACACGGGCCGGCTCCAGCTCCAACGCCTCGGTCAGGTACCAGAGCAACTCGTGGAGCTGCCGCACGACCGGGAGCAGAGCGAACATCTGCCGCGCGGTGCCGGGGGCCTGGCGCCAGTCCTGCCCCGCGTACGTGACCTGGGAGATCTGCTGCCCCGCTCCGAAGCAGTCGTACACCGTGCAGCCCTGAAAACCCTGGGGTCTCAGCCGGTCGTGGATGCCGCAGCGGAAGTCCGTCCGCAGGTTGGGGCAGGGCTGCCCGGCGTCCTTGTCGATCGCGAAATCGGCGGAGGCCGTGAAGGCGAGTGCGACACAACACAGTCCGAAGCAGTTCGCGCAGTCGGCCCGCAGCTCGGGGCCGCCTCGGCCGGAGGCGGATGGGGCGTGAACGTGCTGCTCGGACACGGTGTGCGATCTCCTGGCGCCTTGGGGACACCGCCGGCCGGCGCCCGGCGATCAAGCTTAGTGCGAGGAAAGACACTGCCGATCCGGTGCTCACTGTCAGTGCCTGGACGTAGTCTTATCTCATGTACCGCACTCCCCCGCCGGCTGGTTCCGTGCGACCCCTGACCGAGGCGAATGAGGCCATTCGCGCTCTGGTCGAGTCGCGCGTGGACGAGGCCTGGCCTGCGGAGGAGTACGAGACGCTGCTGCTGCAGTGGGCCGCTGCCGTGCGCGGCGAGGTCGCCGAAGCGGCCTAGCCGCCCCGCGCCTCCCTGCCCCGGCGGCCCGGCCCCTGCGCTCCCCGCGAGCCCTTCGCGAAACCGTGAGTCCTTCGCGAAACGGACCGACGCCGACACCAGGTTCATGGCCGGTGTCAGTCGGGACCCTCTCGACGTGCACGGCTCTTGGCTCAGGGCGTCCGCTGCCGGAGACTGAGCCGATGACGCAGCGTGTGGAGCTCGCGACCGTAATGGACAGGCTGGCCATCGACGCGGTGATCACCGGATACGCGGTGGCCGTCGACGACGCCAACTGGTCCGACTACCGCGCCCTGTTCACCCCGAACGGCCGGGCCGACTACCGCACGGCGGGCGGCATCGAGGGACCGGCCGCCGAGGTCGCGGACTGGCTGGCGGAGACGATGCGGCTCTTTGCCATGCGTCAGCACCTCATCGTCAACAGGCGGCTGCGGCTCGAAGATCTCAACGGCGACACCGGGGACCGCGCGACGCTCCAGGCCGACTACGTGAACCCGATGCGGCTCGAAGCCGCGCCCGGCGAACACCACGGCCGTCGCGGCACCGACCCCAACTTCATGTCCGGCGGGCGCTACGCCTTCGGCCTGCTGCGCACGCGGGACGGCTGGCTGCTCAGCTCGGTGGTTGTCCAGGAGAAGTGGCGGCGTACGACGAGCTGACGGACGAGCACCTGTTACGCCCGTGTCGCTGCGGGCACACTGTCCGCGATCGCCGCGCTCCCCCACACTGGTTGCAGGGACTGCTCCGGGACTCCTCACGGTGCAGAGCGGCAGGACGAGGAGGCGCCGCATGCGGATTCCGGCCGGCCGGTGGCACTGGCTGTCGTCGCCCTGGTGGCGCGGCGCCGCCGCGGTGGCGTTCGGAGCTCTGCCGGCGCTCGCGTTCCCCGCACCGTCGCTCTGGTGGTTCGCCTACGTCGCCCTCGTGCCCTGGATGCTGCTGATCCGCTCGGCGCCCACGGGCCGTCGGGCGGCGCTGGACGGCTGGCTCGGCGCCACCGGGTTCATGATCGCCGTTCATCACTGGCTGGTGCCGAGCCTGCACGTGTTCATCGTGCTCCTGGCGGCGCTGCTGGCGCTTCTGTGGCTGCCCTGGGGGTGGCTCGTGCGATACCTGCTGGGCGGGGCGCCGTCGGCCCGCCGGGCGACGGCCGCGCTCGCTGTCGTCCCCTCCGGGTGGCTGATGGCGGAACTCGTCCGGTCCTGGGAGGGGCTGGGCGGCCCGTGGGGGCTGCTCGGCTCCAGCCAGTGGGAGGTCGCCCCCGCGCTGCGGCTGGCGTCGGTCGGCGGAGTCTGGCTGGTGAGCCTGCTGGTGGTCGCGGTCAACACCGGGATCGTCATGCTGGTGGCAGCGCGCTCGGCCCGCAGGCCCGTCGTGGCCGCGCTGGTGGCCTGCGCCGTCGCGGCGGGCGCCGTGTGGGCGTGGGTGCCGCGCCCCGAACCGTCGGGCCGGGTGCGTATCGCCGTCGTACAGCCGGGTGTCGTCGACGGCGCGGGCGCGGGCGCGCCCGCGCGGCGCTTCGCGCTCAGCGAGTCCCTCACCCGCGACCTGGCGGGACAGGACCTCGACCTCGTGGTGTGGGGCGAGAGCAGCGTCGGCGAGGACCTCGTCGAGCGTCCGGACCTCGCGGGCCGGCTCGCCGCGCTCTCCCGGCTGGTCGACGCCGAAGTACTGGTCAATGTGGACGCACGGCGCTCCGACCGGCCGGGCATCTTCAAGAGCTCCGTGCTGGTCGGCCCGCAGGGCGTCACCGGACAGCGGTACGACAAGATGCGCCTGGTCCCCTTCGGCGAGTACGTCCCGGCGCGATCCGTACTCGGCTGGGCCACCTCCGTGGGCAAGGCCGCGGGCGAGGACCGCAGACGCGGCACGAGCCCCGTGGTGATGACGCTCCCCGGCAGCGGCGCCGCCGGCGGGCTGCGCGTCGGCCCTCTGGTGTGCTTCGAGTCGGCGTTCCCCGACATGAGCAGGGAGCTGACCCGGCAGGGGGCGCACGTACTGGTCACCCAGTCGGCGACGTCGACGTTCCAGGACAGCTGGGCGCCCGAGCAGCACGCCTCACTCGCGGCGCTGCGGGCCGCCGAGACCGGCCGCCCGGTGGTGCACGCGACACTCACCGGCGTCAGCGCGGTGTTCGGCCCGGACGGCGAGCGCGTCGGCTCGCCGCTGGGGACGGACGAGAGTACTTCCGCGGTGTACGACATCCCGCTGGCCGAAGGCACGACGGCGTACGTCCGGGCGGGCGACTGGGCCGTCCAAGGCGCACTCGCCGTACTGGCCCTGCTGTGCGCGGCCGGTGGCGTACGGGCCCTCAGGCGGCCCTCTGCTCCTCGGCCGCCCGGACGATCCGCTCGCACAGCTCGTGCGTCAGCAGCGCGTCCTGGGCACTGAGCTGCTTTCCGGCCCGTACGGCGTCGAGGAAGGCGTCGACGGACTGCTCGATGCCGCGCTGGTGTGCCACCGGCACCCAGTCTCCGCGGCGCCGGACCGTCGGCTGGCCCTTGTGGTCGACGACCTCTGCGAGGTTGACGACCTGGCGCTTGCTGTCCTGGCCGGAGATTTCGAGGATCTCCTCGGTGGAGCCGTTCATCCGGTTCATGGTGCCGATCGCTGTGAACCCGTCGCCGGAGAGCTGGAGGACGACGTGGTGGACCAGCCCTTCCACCATCCTGGCCCGTACGTCGATGTGGTCGACCGTGCCGGGGACCAGGAACCGCAGGGTGTCGACGACGTGAATGAAGTCGTCGAGCACGAGGGTGCGCGGGTCCTCGGGCAGGCCGACGCGGTTCTTCTGCATGATGATCAGGTCGCGCGGGCGCTCGGCGCACTGCGCGTACCCGGGGGCGAGACGGCGGTTGAAGCCGACGGCGAGGCTGACACCGCGCTCCTCGGCGAGCCGCACGAGCCGCTCGGACTCGGCGAGTTCGTACGCGAGCGGCTTGTCGACGTACGTCGGCACGCCCGCCTCCAGGAGCCGGGTCACGATCTCCGGGTGCACGGCGGTCGGCGCGTGCACGAAGGCGGCGTCCAGGCCCTCGGTCAGCAGCGCGTCGAGGCCGGTGTGGCACTGCGCGTCGGGGACGCGGTAGGTCGCGGCGACCCGCGCGAGGGTGGCGGGCGTGCGGGTCTGCAGGTGAAGTTCGAGCCCCGGCCGGGTGGTCAGTACGGGCAGGTATGCCTTTTGAGCGATGTCTCCGAGCCCGATGACGCCGACCTTCACAGAGGCCTCCCTTAACGCTGTGCCTGGTGATCGCGGACCGCGCGGTCCCGTGCCCCGGCAGCATACGTGCGCTGCGGTGGCATCCAGTCGGCGATGCCGTCGAAGGTACGCAGGGCGAGGCCGGGCCCGAAGCCGGCGAGGCGCATCAGGGTGTCGCGCACGGCGACGGCCGGGGCGTTGCGGAGCGACATCAGTTTCGCGATCCTCGCGGACTTGCGGACGATGTCGGTGGTGCGCGGCAGCCGGTCCGCGGAGTACGCCGCGAGGCCCGTTCCGATGTCATTCGCGCCAGGGAGGTGGTGGGCCAGCACGATGCCGTCCTCGATGGCCTGGTTTCCGCCCTGCCCCATGGTGGGGCACATGGCGTGCGCGGCGTCGCCGAGCAGCGCGGTCCGGCCGCGGTGGAAAGCGGGCAGTGGCGTGATCAGGTGGTGCACGTCGTGCCGCAGGACCTCGTCGGGTCCGGCCGCCTCGATGATCGCGGGGACGGGGTTGTGCCAGTCGCCGAACCGGCGCAGGAGTTCGGCCTTCTCCCCGTCCGCGGCGCGGTCTCCGGCGGGGGCGACGGCGGCGGCGTAGGCGTAGACCCGGCCGTCCTTCAGCGGCTGACTGCCCCAGAGGGCGCCACGGCCCCAGGTCTCGTGAGGCTCGAAGGGTGCGGCGCCCGGAACGACCGCGCGCCAGGTGGTGATCCCGGAATACGCGGGGCCCGGGTGGTCCGGGAAGAGCGCGCGGCGCATCGCGGAGCCGATGCCGTCGGCGCCGATCACGAGGTCCGCCTCGATGTCTCCGTCGGGGGTGGTGACCACGGCGGGGCGGCCACCGGCCACCCCCGGATCGGCCAGCGTCGCGGGCGAGGCGGTGCGCAGGGCGCCGTCGGGCAGGCGGGAGGCGATGCGCTCGACGAGGGTGGCGCGGTGGACGAGGACGAGGGGACCGCCGAAGCGCTCGGTGGCGGCGGAGCTGGTCGTACGGGCGAGCCAGCGGCCACTCGGGGAACGCATACCGCCGTCGCCCTGCCATGCGGCCAGTTCACGGATCTCCTCGCCTACGCCGATGACATCGAGCGCGTGGTGTCCGTTGGGGGCGAGCCCGATCCCGGCGCCGACCGCTTCCACGGCAGCCGCGCGCTCCAGGACCGTGATGTGCCAGCCGCGCTGGTGGAGGGCGACGGCGGCGGTCAGCCCACCGATTCCGCTCCCTACAACTACGGCGTGGGGCTGGGCCTTGGGACTCATGGTCATGACTGCTCCTCGGCAACTACACCTGTAGTGACACCATGAGAGTACTACAGGTGTAGTGGGCGCGATAGATTGTCCCCATGACCGCACGCGCCGCCACGGGCCGCTCCCGCCCCGAGCTGATCACCGACGCCGCCCTGGCCCTGCTCGTGGAGCGGGGCATGCGCGGACTCACCCACCGGGCCGTGGACGAACGCGCCGGGCTGCCGCAGGGATCCACGTCGAACCACGCCCGCACGCGCCAGGCACTGCTGGAGGCGACGGTGCGCCGACTGGCCGAGCGCGAGGCTCAAGTACTCGCCCTGGAGGAGATTCCCGCACCGTCGGCCGGTCTCGAGGGCATCGTCGGCGCCCTCGCGCTGATCCTCCACCGCCACGTGACGCACCACCGGGAGCTGCTGATCGCCCGGTACGAACTGGGCCTGGAGGCGACGCGGCGGCCCGAGCTGCGCGAGTTCTACGACGCGGCGGGCCGGCACCACTTCCGTGAACCGCTCAACGCGCTGATGGCGGGGGCGGGTTCGCGGGAGCCGGAGCGGCACGCGCTGTCGCTGGTGGCGTGGTGCGAGGGGCTGATGTTCTCCTGCGCGGCCGGTTCGTACCACTCCGCCGTGCCCAGCGAGGCCGAACTGCGCAAGGGGTTCACCGAGTTGCTGCGCGGAATGCTCGGAACAGACATCGGCACAGACATCGGCACGGACATCGGTACGGACATCGGCACGAGCACGAGCACCAACGCGAGCACGGCCGGCGGCGCATAAGGACTGGCGGCGGGGGGAGGCGGTGAGTGACGATGGCCGCCATGACGATTCCTGAGCGCATCGATCCCTCAACCACCGCCGGCGAGCGCGAAATGCTCGAGAGCTGGCTGGAATTCCACCGCGAGACGCTGGCGTTCAAATGCGAGGGCCTGAGCGAGGAGCAGTTGCGGGAGACGTCCGTCGCACCCTCCGACATGTCTCTGATCGGTCTCGTGCGGCACATGACGGACGTCGAACGCGGCTGGTTCCACAGGGTGCTCAGCGACCAGGACGCCCCGCCCCTCTACTCCAGCGCAGAAGACCCGGACGGGGACTTCCATGTCACCGGCCGGGACACGTGGGAGGAAGCGCACACCGCCTGGCGGGCCACGATCGACAGGGCGCGCGAGCTGGCCGCGCCGCACTCGCTCGACCACGTCGGCGAGGGCAAGCACCGCTCCGGGAAGCCGTACAGCCTCCGCTGGATCTACGTCCACATGATCGAGGAGTACGCCCGGCACAACGGCCACGCCGACCTGCTGCGTGAACGCATCGACGGCTCGACGGGCGACTGACCACGCCGCGCCCCCACGCGCCGCCACATCACTCGTGTGGGCCAATCTCCCACGCGAGTACGCGAAAACCACACCGCGCCCACCAGAGTTGCGCGGGTGCACCGAACGAGAACCACAGCGAAGATCCTCATGGGAGTGGCGGTCACGGCCGTCTCCGCCACCGTCACCGGATGCGTGGCGGTGGAACCTCTGCCCGCGCCTGTCCCCGTACCTGTGGGGATCGACGCGCCGCCGCTCTCACCGGACCAGGACGTGAAGCCGCAGATCGTCCAGGCGCCCGCCCGCGAGGCCCTGGACGCCGCGCTCCAGCCGCCGGAGGAGGCCGCGCCCCGGGCAGAGCGACGAGAGGCCCCAGCGGTACGCCGAACCGACCCGCCCGCACCACCACGCCGCTCGGCCGGGGCCGTGGCTCCTGCCCCCGCGCGTCCGGCCCCCGCGGCCCCCGCACCACGCGAAGTCGCCGTACCGGTACCGCGCGTCCTGCCGTCTCTTCCCGCTCCCGCCGTGGGAGCCGGCACGGATGTGTGCGCGCTCGGCGAGGGATACGGCGGCTGGCAGCACGACAGCGCCCAGGCGCGCATCTGCCGCGAGACATACGGGCGCTGACATACGGGCGCTGACGACCGGGCGCTGCCGACCGGGCGAGCCCGCCGGTCAGCCCGCGTCCGCGAGCCTCCGCTCGAGCCGGTCGATGGCTGCCCGCACCCCGTCTCCGTAGCCGTCGTCCCCCAGCGCGTCCGACGCCGCCCGCGCCCGCCCCAGATGTGTGCGTGCGGCGTCCGGGCGGTGCAGCTTCAGATAGTCGGCGGCAAGATTCAGGTGGAGCGAGGGATAGAACCCGCGCACCGCGACCGAGGAGTCGTGCCGGGCCACCCGCTCGTCCGTCAGGCCGTCGGCGGCGGCCAGCGCACGCAGATCCCAGGCCAGTTCGTCCCCGGCGTCGTCCTGCGTGTCCGCCATGTAATGGGCGAGGGTGCAGCGGTGGAACGGATCGCCGTCCTCGCCGACCTCCGCCCACAGCTCACCGAGGCGGTTGCGCGCCTCCTCCCGGTCCCCGGCATGGAGAAGCATGATCGCCTGCCCGATCCGCGTCATCGTGGCGTCCTCGGACGTCTCCTGCTGCCCCATCGCCGTGCTCTCCTGTCGCCCGCCACGCACAAAGCAAATTCCGACGGTCCCGACGCTAGACCCCGCCACTGACAATCGGGCTCAGGCTCGGTCCGCGCCCTGATAGCGCTGAGCCAGGCCGGTGACCGTACGAGCCACCTCCGCGCGCAGTTCCGGCGGCCCCAGCACCTCCACCTCCAGCCCCAGCCGCAACAGGTCCCCCAGCGCCACGGGCAGCGCCTCGACGCGCAGCACGGTCTCCACCCAGCCCTGCGCGTCCGGCGGCCCCGCCGCCCGTACCGCCTCCGCACCGGCCGCACCGCACTGCACCGGCAGCAGCCTCACGCCGCGTGGAGACACCCTCAGCCGTGCCTCGCCGCGCAGTACCGCGGCCTCCATCCGGCTGTGCTCTCCTGCCAGTACGCCGCCAGACCGAAGCCTGCGGGCCGCTCGAAGCCCTCCTCCAGCGCCTCCACGGCGAGCATCCGCGACACCCGGTAGGTGCGCACCGACTCCCCGGCGTCCGCCGCCAGGTACCAGTTGCCGCCCTTGAGAACGAGGCCCAGGGGCTCCAGATCCCGGTGCACGTCACCACGCCAGCTCCGGTAGTGCACGCGCAGCAGCCGCTGCCGCCAGACCGCCCCGGCGACCTCCGCGAGATGCGGCGCCGGGTCGGCGTCCCGGAACCAGGCGGGGGCGTCGAGGTGGAACCGTTCCTGGACGCGCCGGGTGCGCTCCCCCAGGCCGTCCGGGAGCGCGGCGAGCAGCTTGAGCTGCGCCGTCGTCAGGTCGGCGGCCAGGCCCAGTTCGGCCGCGGCCGCCGGCATGCCGGCGAAGTGGAGGGAGCCGGCCTCGTCACTCGTCAGGCCGGTCAGGCGAGTGCGGTAGCCGTCCATCAGGCGGTATCCGCCGGCCGGGCCCCGGTCGGCGTACACCGGCACTCCGGATGTGCTGAGCGCCTCGACGTCCCGGTAGACGGTCCGGACCGAAACACCCAGCTCGGCCGCCAGTTCGGGGGCGGTCATCCGACCGCGGTTCTGCAGCAGAAGAAGGAGCGAGAGCAGTCGGTCGGCGCGCATGGACCAAGTCTGCGGGCAGGTCCTCCCGTACCTGACAGAAGGTGTCAGGTACGGAATGGATGCTGGTTCCCAGGAGCGCGAGAGTGTCGCGCCGGTCTTGAGAGGAACCCTCCATGCCCACACAGGCCACCGGAAGCTTCACCTTCGCCGACTGGAACGAGACCCCGGCCGCCGGGTCGGAGGAGGTCCCCAGGCTGGCCCGCGCCTCCGTCACCAACACCTTCACCGGCGCCATCGAGGCGGCCTCGACGACGTGTGAGTACTCCATCGCCTACGTGACCGAGAAGACCGGCATCTGCGCCGGCCACCAGCTCTTCAGCGGCAGCGTGGACGGCCGCCGGGGGACGTTCGCCATCCAGGAGCGGGCCGCCTTCGGCGAGGACGGCGAGGTCCACTGCACCTTCGAGGTGGTCCCGGGCTCGGGCACCGGCGACCTGGCCGGGCTGAGGGGGACGGGCGGCTACACCGCGCGACACGGTGAGCCGGCCGTCCCGTACACCTTCACGTACGACCTGGGCTGATCAGCCCAGGTTCGGCACGGTCCAGTCGATCGGCGGGTGGCCCTGCGCCGCGACGGCCTCGTTGATCTGGGTGAACGGCCGGGACCCGAAGAACTTCTTCGCCGAGAGCGGCGAGGGGTGTGAGCCCTTCACCACCACGTGCCGCTCCTCGTCGATCAGCGGAAGCTTCTTCTGCGCGTAGTTGCCCCAGAGCACGAAGACCGCCGGGTCGGGCCGCGAGGCCACGGCGCGGATCACCGCGTCCGTGAACGTCTCCCACCCCTTGCCCTTGTGGGAGTTGGCCTCGCCGGCCCGCACCGTCAGTACGGCGTTGAGCAGCAGGACACCCTGCTCGGCCCACGGCATGAGATAGCCGTTGTCCGGGATCGGGGTGCCCAGCTCCGCGTTCATCTCCTTGTAGATGTTGCGCAGGGACGGAGGCACCTTGACGCCCGGCCGCACCGAGAAGCACAGCCCGTGGCCCTGCCCCTCGCCGTGGTACGGGTCCTGGCCGAGGACCAGGACCTTCACCCGGTCGTACGGTGTGGCGTCCAGGGCGGCGAATACCTCTTCGCGCGGCGGGTAGACCGGCCCGTTCGCCCGCTCCTTCTCGACGAATTCGGTGAGCTGCTGGAAATACGGCTTCTGCAGCTCGTCCCCGAGGACGCCGCGCCAGGACTCGGGCAGCATGTCGGTGTCGGTCACGTCAACAACCTCCGGTAAACGATCAGTTCTTCATCGAAGAACCTACCTGCGGCCACTGACAACGGGTCCTACCAACTGGTCTTCTTGTGCAGCTGCCACACCTGCATGATCGTCTGCGGGTCCAGCGCCCGTTCGGCGCCCGCGATCTCGTCGGAGGCGGCGACGTACAGCTTGCCCTGCCACAGCGGCAGCAGACGGACGTCCTTGAGAAGGATCTCCTGGGCCCGCCCGAACTGGTCGCCGACCGCGGCACGGTCGCTCTCCTGCCGCGTCTTCGGCAGCAGGCTGGCCGTGATCTCCGGAGTGTCGTACGGCGTACCGACGGCGTTGTTCTCGCCGACGAAGGGGGCGACGAAGTTGTCCGGGTCCGGGAAGTCCGGGGACCAGCCACGGCCGAAGACCGGGTACTCGCCCTTCTGGTAGCCCTTGTAGAACGAGTTCCAGGGGCGGTGCTTCAGTGTGATCTTGAACAGCCCGGACTCGTCCAACTGTCGCTTCAGCTCGGCGAACTCCAGCGCGGTGGCCGATCCGTACCGGTCGGAGGTGTACCAGAAGGTCAGCGGTACCGGCTCGGTGATGCCCTCCTCGGCGAGGATGGCCCTCGCCTTAGGCACGCTCGGCTCACCGTAGGTGTCGAAGAAGCTGGTCGCGTGGCCGGCGACGCCGCTCGGAATCATCGAGTACAGCGGCTCGGCGGTGCCCTTGTAGACCTTGTCCACGAGAGCGCCCCGGTCGACCACCTGGGCAATGGCCCGGCGGACGGCGGGCTTGCGCGCGTTCGGGTCCTTGGGGTTGAACACCAGGTAGCGGATCTCGGCGCCGACCGCCTCGACGACCTGGAGTTCCTTCTCCTTCGGCTGCCCCTCCAGATCGATGACCTGCTCAGCGGTCAGACCGCGGAACGTCGCGTCGATCTCCTTCTTCTTCAGGGCCGCGACCATCACCGCGGAGTCCTGGTAGTAGTGGATCGTGACGGCATCGTTCTTGAGATCGGCGAACCCGTCGTACTTCGGATTCTTCACGAGCTCGGCGATCTTGTCCGGCTGGTACGAAGCGAGGGTGTACGGGCCGGAGCCCGTCAGCTTGTTGCCCGTGCGGAGCTTGTCCTTCGGGTAGTCGGCCGGGCTCACCATCGACATCGCGGGCGTCGCGAGCACGAACGGGAAGGTGGCGTCCGGCTTGTTCAGACGGAAGGTGATCTTCCGGTCGCCGCTCGTCTCGACCTTGTCGAGGCTGGTGAGCAGCCCGCTCGGACCTCCCTTCTGGGCGATCTCGACAATCCGGTCGATCGAGTACTTGGCCGCGTCCGCGTCCAGCGGCGTCCCGTCCGAGAACGTGAGCCCCTCGCGGAGCGTGCAGGTGTACACCTGGTTCGAGCTGTCCACGAAGGAACACTTCTCGGCAGCGTCGGGCTCAGGCGTGGTGCTCCCCGTGGGGTAGCTCACCAGCGTCTGGAAGACATTTCTGTACAGCTCCCAGGAACCGTCCCAAGCGCCGGCCGGGTCGAGTGTGCTGGGCGTGCTCGTCGTACCGACAGCGAGCTTCTGCTCGGTGTCGGACTGATCACTGGACAGCATCCCGCACCCGGTCAGCAGGGATATGGACACAAGGGCTGCAGCGGACTGCAGACATCTGGTCCGGTTGAACACGTGCACGCTCCTCGATCAGCCATGGGTCGGCAGACCATACCGCAGCGCCCTGCCGGGTCAACGGGCAGTCCCGGCAGGGCGCTTGGGTGTAATCCGCAGTAAAAGCGGGTAAAGCGACTTAGCCGACGCCAGCATTCAGGAAGATACCGCCGTCGACGACGAGTGTCTGCCCCGTGATCCAGTCCGACTGGTCCGAGGTGAGGAAAGCAGCCGCTCCCCCGATGTCCTCGGGTACGCCGAGCCGCCCCAGCGGGTACGCGGCGGCCGCCTCGACCTCGCGGCCCTCGTACAGCGCCTGCGCGAACTTGGTCTTCACCACGGCAGGCGCGATCGCGTTGACCCGTACACCCGGCGCGAACTCGTGCGCCAGCTGGAGGGTCAGGTTGACCATCGCCGCCTTGCTCATGCCGTACGCGCCGATGAAGGGCGAGGCGGAGATGCCGGCGACCGAGGCGATATTGACGATCGCCCCGCCGTTCTCCTTCTGCCACGCCTTCCAGGTCTGCTGTGCGAACCCGAGCGCCGAGATCACATTGGTCTCGTACGTCTTGCGGGCGACTCCCAGGTCCAGCTCCGCGATCGGCCCGAAGACCGGATTCGTGCCGGCGTTGTTGATCAGGAAGTCGACCCGGCCGAACGCCTCCATCGTGCGCTCGACGGCGATGGCCTGGTGCGCCTCGTCGTGGGCCTTGCCCGCGACGCCGATCACCCGGTCCGAGCCGAGTGCCTCGACGGCCTCCTTGAGCGCGTCCTCGTTGCGCCCGGTGATGCACACCCGGTCGCCGCGGGCTACGAGCGCCTCGGCGACGCCGTAACCGATTCCTCGGCTCGCGCCCGTGATGAGCGCGACCTTCCCGCTGTCCCGTACCTCTGCCTCAGCAGCCATGATCCTCAGTCCCTCGTCAGTTGAGCGGGCCGCCGGCGACGTACATGACCTGACCGGAGACAAAACCGGCGTCCTCGCCCGTGAAGAAGGCGATGGCGTTGGCGATGTCGTCCGGCGTGCCGACGCGCTGCACGGGAATCTGGGTGGCGGCGGCGGCCTGGAACTCTTCGAAGCCCATGCCCACCCGGGCGGCCGTCTGCGCGGTCATCTCGGTGACGATGAAGCCGGGCGCGACGGCGTTGGCCGTGATGCCGAACTTGCCGAGCTCCTTGGCAAGGGTCTTGGTGAAGCCCTGCAGGCCGGCCTTGACGGCGGAGTAGTTCGCCTGGCCGCGGTTGCCGAGCGCCGAGCTGCTCGAGAGGCTGACGATGCGGCCGAACTTGGCGTCCACCATGTGCTTCTGGCACGCCTTGGCCATCAGGAACGCGCCCTTCAGGTGCACGTTCACCACGGTGTCCCAGTCGGACTCGCTCATCTTGAAGAGCAGGTTGTCGCGCAGCACACCCGCGTTGTTCACGAGGATGGTCGGCGCACCGAGCTCGGCGGCGACACGCGCCACGGCGGCCTCGACCTGGGCACTGTCGGAGACGTCGCAGCCGACGGCGAGGGCGGTGCCACCCGCTGCGGTGATCTTCTCGACGGTGTCCTTGCACGCGGCCTCGTCGAGGTCGAGTACGGCGACGGCGCGGCCCTCTGCCGCCAGACGGACCGCGGTGGCGGCGCCAATGCCGCGCGCCGCCCCGGTCACGATCGCGACACGCTGCTCGGTGGTGGACATGCTGGTTCTCCTCGCCCTTGGATGCGGCCGCCCGGTCGACCGAGAGTGAGTTCCCGATCACTGAGCAACCGCTTAGTAGCTTCAGCAGACGTGACGCTAGAAGCCATGGCACTCGGTGTCAACGGCCCGACGGACGACCCGGCGCGTCAGTAGCGGAGATCACCGCACCAGCAGGTCGAGCAGACGCTCGACCTCGGCCCGGGGATCCGCCGTCAGACCGGTGTGCACGGGCCCCGGCTGCACGACGGTGCTGCGCGGCGCGATCAGCCAGCGGAAGCGCCGCCCGGCGTCGTCACCAGCCGCCTGGCCGGCCGCCTCCCCGCCCCCGCAGACGCCCTCCACGGCCCGCAGAGCGGCCCGTACACCCGCCACGTCGGCGCCGGGGTCCAGTGCCTTCAGCTTGGCCTCGTCGAGGTACGTCCTGGCGGCGACGAAGGACTGGGCGCGGCAGTACACGAGCACGCCCGCGTTGAACATTTCGCCGCGCTCCACGCGCGGCACGACGCGCACCAGCGCGTACTCGAAGACATCCCGCTCAGCGTTCACTGGTCGCCGTCCTTCGTGGCCTGTCCGGCGTCGTCCCGCCCGGCAGGTCGTGGCGTCAGGCGGTCCGACAGCCAGCCGGGGGCCTGCGACGGCCTGTCCTTGGTCGGCGCGCCCACGATGATCCGGTCGTGGATCGTCGCGGCGCGCGGCAGCAGGGCGTCGACGTAGGCGCGGCGCAGCGCCTCGGTGCTCTCGAAGCCGGGCTCGTCGACCAGCCACTCGACGGGGACCTGGGCGGCGACCTCGGTCAGCAGCTTCTCGGTGACCAGGGGCGCGAGCGCGGCCGCGGCGGCCGCGATGTCGGGGCCGAAGGGCGCGAGGACGTGGTCCGACGCGTTGTACGGCTTCGCGGACGCACCGGCGGCCGTCGGCCAGTTGTGGTGCCAGATCATGGTGGCGCCGTGGTCGATCAGCCACAGGTCGCCGTGCCAGACGAGCATGTTGGGGTTGCGCCAGGACCGGTCGACGTTGTTGATGAGCGCGTCGAACCAGACCACCCTGCCCGCCTCGGCCGGGTCCACCTCGTACGCGAGCGGGTCGAAGCCGATCGATCCGGGGAGGTAGTCCATTCCGAGGTTCAGTCCGCCGCTCGCCTTGAGCAGTTCCTGCACCTCCTGGTCGGGCTCGGCGAGTCCGATGACCGGGTCGAGCTGGATCGTCACGAGTTCGGGGACGCGCAGCCCGAGCCTGCGGGCCAGTTCGCCGCAGACGACCTCGGCGACCAGCGTCTTGCGGCCCTGTCCCGCGCCGGTGAACTTCATGACGTACGTACCGAGATCGTCGGCCTCGACGATCCCCGGGAGCGAGCCGCCCTCGCGCAGGGGCGTGACGTAGCGGGTCGCTGTGACTTCGGAGAGCATTTCCCCAGATTACTGCCGTGGTGGCGGGGTTCACGATCAGTTGTTCGCGTGCCTAGGGTGCCCGCATGGATGCCCAGGGTTTTCCTCGCCTGTTCGCCCGTACGCGTCGCTTCTCCCTCGGAGTCCCCCGCCGTTTCACCGTCTCGCCCGACGGCCGGCGCGTGCTGTTCGTACGGTCGGACGCGGGGGACGACCCGGTCAGCAGGCTGTGGCTGTACGAGGACGGGAGGGAGCGGGTACTCGCCGGGCCCGAGGGGGCCGCCGACACTCCGGAGGCCGAGCGGATCCGCCGGGAGCGCGCTCGGGAGACGTCGCAGGGCGTGGTGGCGTACGCGACCGACCGGGAGGCCCGTGTCGTGGCGTACGCCCTCGGGAGCGAGCTCTGGACCGTACGGACGGACGGTGGCGGCCCGCGCCGCGTCCCGACGGTCGGCCCGGCCGTCGACCCGCGCCCCTCCCCCGACGGGAAACTCGTCGCGTACGTCACCGGGGGCGCCCTGCGCGTCGTCAGGACCGACGGCACCGGGGAACGGCTGCTGGCCGCTCCCGAGAACGCCGATGTGACGTACGGGCTCGCGGACCATGTCGCCGCGGAGTCGCTCGGCCGGATGCGTGGTTACTGGTGGTCGCCGGACAGCGGCGCCCTGCTCGTCGCGCGCGTGGACACGTCGATGGTGCAGCGCTGGTACCTGGGCGACCCGGCGCGTCCCGAGCACGCGCCGCGGCCGGTCCCGTATCCGGCCGCCGGCACGGCGAACGCCGAAACTACGATGCATGTCGTACGAGTGGACGGCCAGCGGGTCGCGGTGCGGATGCCCGCGGAGGCCGACGCGGAGGCCCACTGGGAGGACCGGTGGACGGACCGCGCCTTCGAGTACCTCGTCGCGGCCTGGTGGGACTCCACGGGACCTGCCATGAACGTCCAGACCAGGGACCAGCGCACGGCGTACCTGATGGGCATCGACCCGGCGACCGGGGAGACCTCACTGCTGCACCAGCAGAGCGACCGGGCGTGGCTGGAGTTCCTCCCCGGCGTCCCGGCGCGCACGTCCGCCGGTTCCCCCGTCCTGGCGATCGTGCCACCGGGGGGCGACGTCCACGGCCTGCGGATGGCCCGGCACGGAGCGGTCACACCGCCCGGACTGAACGTCCGCGAACTGCTGTGCACGGTGGGCGAGAGGGTGCTGTTCACCGCGAGCGACGAGCCGACGGAGGTCCATGTCTGGTCGTACGAACCGGACTCCGGTTTCGTCAGGCTGAGCGAGGAGCCCGGCGTCCACACGGCCGCTGCCGGCGGCGACACGGTCGTACTCGACAGCATGACGCCCGAGGGTCACACCGTCACCGTGCTGCGGAGCGGCAAGCCCGCCGGGCACATCGCCGTACGCGCCGAGGAGCCCTCGGTCACGCCCCGCCCGCTCCGCCTCTCGCTCGGTGAGCGTGAGCTGCGCAGCCTGCTCTTCCTCCCGTCGTGGCACGAAACGGGGTCGGGCAGCCTGCCCGTCCTGCTCAGTCCGTACGCCGGCCCCGGCATGCAGCTGGCCGTCAAGGCACGCGGGTGGTGGACGGCCGTCGGCCAGTGGTGGGCCGAGCAGGGGTTCGCCGTGCTGATGACGGATGGGCGCGGTACGCCGGGGCGCGGAGTCGCGTGGGAGAAGAGCATCCACGGCGACCAGCTGACGCCCGTGCTCGACGATCAGGTCGACGCGCTGCACGCGGCGGCCGAGTACTGTGCGGACCTCGACCTGGGGCGAGTGGGCATCCGGGGCTGGTCGTTCGGTGGTTACCTGGCGGCAGGCGCCGTACTGCACCGTCCGGATGTCTTTCACGCCGCCGTGGCGGGCGCCGCGCCGACCGATCTGCGGCTGTACGACACGCACTGGAAGGAGCGCTACCTCGGCCACCCCGGCGTACTGCCCGAGAACTACGAACGCTGCTCACTCGTCGAGCACGCGGGCAAGCTGACCCGGCCGCTGATGCTGGTCCACGGCATGGCGGACGACAACGTCCTGCCGGCCCACATGCTGCGCTTCTCCGCGGCGCTGCTGGCGGCCGGGCGTCCGCACAGCGTTCTGCCGCTCCCGGGAACGAGCCACCTGGTCACCCGGGAAGGCGTGGCGGACAAGCTGTTGCTGCTGGAACGCGACTTCCTGAAGAAATCGCTCGGCTGCTGAACACCGCAGTCCGCTCCCGCGTACAACAGCGCATAACCAGACGTCGAAGAGGAGTGCCGGCATGACGGGATCTCAGGAGACAGGGCGGCTGTTCGGCCGCCGTACGGTCGTCGCCGCGGTGGGCGCAGCAGGAGTCGCCGCCGCGCTGACAGCGTGCGGCGGTTCGGACAGCGACAGCCCGTCCGGCACCGCTGCCGAGAAACCGGCGGGCGGGGCGGGCGAAGCGGGCGGCGGCGACGCCGGCGCCGTGCTCGCCAAGACAACCGACATCCCGGAGGGCGGCGGCAAGGTCTTCGCCGACAAGGGGCTGGTCGTCACCCAGCCCACGGCAGGCCAGTTCAAGGCGTTCTCGTCGAAGTGCACTCACCAGGGGTGCGCGGTCAAGGACGTGGCGAACGGCATGATCAACTGCCCTTGTCACGGGAGCATGTTCGATGCGACGGACGGCAGCGTAAAGGGCGGCCCGGCGAAGGCGCCGCTCCCCTCTGCCGCCATCAAGGTCGAGGGCGACTCGATCACCCTTGCCTGACGCGCCGCGGGCGCTTCCAGCACGCGAGCACCTCGTCGGTCGTGGTGATCGTGGCGACAAGGGCGAGCGTGTTGCGGATCATCGCGGGGGTGTAGTCGCTCGGCACTCCCGCGATGGCGTCCGAGGGCACTACGGCTGTGTAGCCGAGATTGACCGCGTCGAAGACGGCGTTGGGAATCGCCACATTGGCCGAGACGCCCGTGACGAGCAGGGTCCGGCAGCCGAGGTTGCGCAGCAGCGCGTCGACGCCCGTACCGGAGAGCGGCGAGAGGCCGTGCAGACGCCGCACGACGAAGTCCTCTTCCGCGACTTCGATCGGTTCCGCGACGCGCACCGCGGTCGTTCCCGAGAGCTGCTGTACGGGCAGCCGTGCGGCGGCCCGGAACAGCCGTGCGTTGTGGCTGGCGCCGCGCCCGTCGGGACGCCGCTCCGCCACCGCGTGCAGCACCTGTACACCGGCCTCGTGGGCACCGGCGACCAGCCGAGCGACGCGCAAGAGGGCCCCTGACGAGCGGGCCTCCCCGGCAAGTTCGGGCAGGGCGCTGTCCTGCCCGACGACCCCTTGCTGGCATTCCACGGTGAGCAGCACGGTGGTCGCCGGGTCGAGCTGCTCCGCAAGCTGTTCGTACGACTGCAAGACTCCCCCTCGGGTCTGGGCGCGCGAGAGTAGCGGCCATTGCGCGACGGGGGAAGAGACCCCATGATTTCTGACACCAAGTCAGGAATCAGGGAGGACGCGCATGAGCGCCACGCAGCGCAGAGGCCGCCGCATCATGATGACGGACGCCGAGCGGGACTCATTCCTCACCGAACAGCGCACCTGCCGGGTGGCGACCGTCTCGACGGACGGCAGCCCGCACGTCGGCGCCCTGTGGTTCGTCTGGGACGGGGATTCCCTGTGGCTGTACTCGATCACCCGGAGCCGCCGGTGGGCGCAGCTCCGCAAGGACGCCCGGCTGGCCGTGGTGGTCGACGACGGGGTGGAGTACGGCGAACTGCGCGGCATCGAGCTCTCCGGCACCGCCGTCTTCGTGGGCGAGTCGCCGCGCACCGGCGAGCCCTGCCCCGAACTCGAGGTACCCGAGCGGCTCTTCCCCCGCAAGTACTTCGACATGACGCAGATGCCGCACGACGGGCGGCACGCCTGGCTGCGGCTGACGCCGGACGCGGTGACGTCCTGGGACTTCCGCAAGCTCGGCGGCGCCGCCTGAGCCCCGGGGACGTTACTCCTGGCACCTCAGCCCGCTCCGGGCGCGCGGGCCCGGGTTCAGCTGACGACGGCCGCGCCCGCCGCGCTCAGCGCGTCGACCGCCGCACGGATGGAGGGCCGCCGGTCGGCGTCGGCGCGCCAGACGGCGTACACGTGGCGCCGCATCGCATGCCGCACCGGTACGACACGTACCCCGTCCGGCACAGGCCCGCGCCCCAGCCGGGGCGCCACGCACACCCCGAGCCCCTCGGCGATCAGGGCGAGCTGGGTGGCGTGCTCCTCGGCGACATGCGCGATCCGGGGCTCGACACCCTTGCCGCGCAGCGTGAACATCAGCCACTCGTGGCAGAACTCGCCCTCCGCCCAGGTGACCCAGTCGTCGTCGGCGAACTCCTCCAGGTCCACGGCGCTGCGGTCGGCGAGCGGATGGTCGACATGCATCGCGACGTCGGCGGGGTCGTGGAGCAGTTCCTGCTTCGCGAGCCCTTCCGGCATGGAGAGCGGCCTGTTGTACCAGTCGAGCACGACGGCGAGATCGAAGTCACCGCGCACGACCCCGCGTACCGACTCGGCGGGCTCAAGCTCCTGCATCTTCACCCGCAGTTGCGGGTGCTCGACGCGAAGCGCGGCAAGGGCGGCCGGCAGCAGACCCCGGGCGGCGGTGGGGAATGCGGCCACGGTGAGATCACCGACGACGCGGCCGCGCTGCGCCTCGATGTCGGACTGCGCACGCTCAACCTGGGAGAGGATGCGGGCAGCGTGGTCGGCGAGCAGCCTTCCGGCATCGGTGAGGCGGACGCCGCGGCCGTTCTTGGCGAGCAGGGGCTGACCGACCTCGCGCTCCAGCTTGGCCATCTGCTGTGAGACGGCGGAGGTCGTCACATGCAAGCCCTCCGCCGCGCCACTGACCGAACCGTGCCGGGCGAGGGCGTCGAGCGTACGCAGGCGCTCCAGATTCAACATGTAAGCGATACTAAGCGGTCAGCTCCACAAAATCTCGCTTGTGCTACGAGGTGGGGCAGGCCAGGGTAAACATCATGAGCCTCGCCTCCACACGCCGCGCCGCGCCGTCCGCCAACCCAGCCACACCTGACGCCACACCTGGCGAGACACCTGACGCCGCTCCGGAGGCCCCTCCCGCGTCCGTCCGGCGCCCGGCCCTGGACTGGCGCATCCGCTTCGGCGTGCTCGCGCTGATCTGGGGCTTCAGCTTCCTGCTGATCAAGGTCGGCACACAGGCCTACGCCCCGTTCCAAGTGACCCTCGGGCGACTTCTCTTCGGTACGGCCGTGCTCGCTGCCGCGATGGCCGTCAAGCGGGTGGGGCTGCCGCGCGGCGCCCGTACGTGGGGCCATCTGACTGTCGCTGCATTCTTCCTCAACGCCCTGCCGTTCACGCTCTTCGCCTACTCCGAGCTGACGATCCCCTCGACGCTGGCCGGCATCTGCAACGCCACATCGCCACTGTGGGGCATGGCGCTTTCGGTGGTGGCGTTCTCCGAGGACCGCCCGACCCGGCGCCGCGTCGCGGGGCTCGGCATCGGCTTCATCGGCGTACTGACCGTGCTCGGCGCCTGGCAGGGTTTCTCGGGCCTCGACTTCAGCGGTACGGCGATGGCGCTGCTCGCTTCGCTCAGCTACCCGGTGGGCTGGATCTACCTGCGCCGTACGCTCGGCGGTAGCGGCAACTCCGCCCTCTCCATGACCGGCGCGCAACTCCTGCTCGGCACCGCGCAACTGGCCGTGGCGACCCCTCTGTTCACCACCATGCCGACGTCGTTCCCGGTCGTCCCGCTGCTCGCGGTGGTGGCACTCGGCGCGCTCGGCACGGGCTTCGCGATGCTGCTCCAGTACAACCTCGTCGCCGAGATCGGCCCGACGACCGCACAGATGGTCACCTACTTCATCCCGGTCATCGCCACCGTCGCGGGCGTCACGCTGCTGGGCGAGCACCTCAGCTGGAACACCCCGGTGGGCGCGCTTGTCGTCCTCGCGGGCGCGGCCCTGACCCAGAGCCGCGCCCGATCCCGAAGCACGGTCGCGAGCCACGACTGACAGCAGGCGGGCTTGATCCGACTGAGCCCGGCGCCGGATCAGGCTGGGGTCGGGCTGGGTTCGAGCTCGCGTCGCGGGGCAGGCGGCCGGCCCTCACCCGTAGCGCCGTCCCCCCGGCGCTGGTCCGGCCGCCGCCGCGATGGCGTCGGCGAGCGGTCCGACGTCGGCCGGAGTCATCGCCGAAACGGTCACCCGCACGCCCGGCGGCGCCGCCATCCGGAACCGCGCCCCCGGCACGACGGCCCACCCCGAGTGCAGCAGCCGCGCCACCACCCCCGTCTCGTCCGCCACCGGCACCCACACGTTCAGACCGCTGCGCCCGTGCGCCTCGATCCCCCGCTCGGCCAGCGCCCGCACCAGCGCGTCCCGCCGCCTGCCGTACTCCTGCGAGACGGCCCGCACGTCCACGGCGCCCGCCTCCCACAGCTCAACGACCGCCCGCTGCAACAGCCGGCTCACCCAGCCGGGCCCGAGCCGCTGCCGGCCCATCACCCTGTCCACGGTGACCGGGTCGCCGGTCATCATGGCGAGCCGCAGGTCGGGGCCGTACGCTTTCGCGACGGACCGCACGAACACCCAGTGGTCGGTCAGCCCGGCGAGCGGACGCACCGGCAGATCGACGATGGCGTGCCCGTGGTCGTCCTCGATGAGCAGGACGCCCGGGAACGTCACCAGGACACCGCGCAACTCCTGGGCTCGCGCGACGCTCACCGCCGCACCGGTCGGGTTCTGGGCCCGGTCGGTGATCACCAGCGCCCGCGCCCCGCCCCGCAGCGCCCGTTCGACCTCACCGGGCAGCGGCCCGTTGTCGTCGAGCCCGACCGGTACGGCGGTCAGCCCGAGCGCGGGGATGAGATCGAGCAGGGCGCCCCACCCCGGGTCCTCGACGGCCACCGCGTCACCCGGCTTCAGGTGCGCGGCCAGGACGCGCTCGATCGCGTCCAGCGACCCGGACGTGACGGCCACAGGCCCGCCCGGCACCCCGTCCGCGTCGAACGCGGCCCGCGCGAGCCGCGCGAAATCCGGGTCGACGGCATCCTGCCCGTACAGCACGGGCCGCTCGGCATTGTGCCGCGCGGCAGCCGCGAAGGCGTCGTGCAGCAGCGGCAGCAACGCGGGATCAGGATTGCCCTCGCTCAAGTCGCGCACACCGGGCGGTACGTCGACCCTGATCGAGTCCCGCGCCGTACTGGCAGGCCGCGGACGAACCCGGCTGCCCCGGCGGCCCGAGGTCTCGATCACCCCACGCTCGCGCAGCGTCCGGTACGCGGCCGCGACCGTATTCGGATTGACCCCCAGTTCCCCTGCCAACTCACGCATGGGAGGCAGCAGTTGACCGGGCTCCAGTTCCCCGGAACCCACCGCACGCTCCACACTCGCGGCAATCTCCGATGCACGCCGCCCACTGATCCGATACTCTCGCCCTAGCACAAAGACAACTATGCACTAGTGCAATGGAGAACGCAATGCCGGACACCACCTCCTACGCGCCTTCCGAGCGCACGGTCCCGACACGCTCCCGGGAACGCGCCTCGTACAACCGCGACTTGGTGCACGCGATACTCGACGAGGGTTACGTGTGCCACCTCGGCTTCGTCCGTGACGGCGCGCCCGTGGTCCTGCCGACGCTGTACGGCCGGGTCGGCGACCGCCTCTATGTGCACGGCTCCACGGGCTCCCGGCCCCTGCGCATGGCCGGCGAGAGCGACCCCGGTCTCGCCGTCTGCCTGACCGTCACCCACGTCGACGGACTGGTCCTCGCCCGCTCCGCCTTCCACCACTCCATGAACTACCGCTCCGTGGTCGTCCACGGCACGGCCCACCAGGTCATCGACGAGGAAGAGCGCCGCACCGCCCTCGACGCGCTCGTCGACCACGTGGTCCCCGGCCGCTCCCACGACTCGCGCCCGGCCAACGCCAAGGAGCTCGCGGCGACCGCCGTGATCCGCCTCGATCTGAAGGAGGTCTCCGCGAAGGTACGCACCGGCGGCCCCAACGACGAGCCCGAGGACGCCTCGCTCCCCCACTGGACGGGCGTCGTGCCCCTGACCCGCGGGTACGGCGCCCCGATCCCGGCAGCCGACCTGGACCCGGCCGTCGCGCTCCCCGACTACCTCACGACGCTCTGACCCACGGCCCAGGCCGGCCGGGGAGGGGCCGGGGCGGGCAGAAGTGCGCCCCGGCCCGGCCCGCCGCCCCTACACGAGCACCCCGGCAGCCCTCCGGCCCACCGCCGCCCTCGCCTCCGTGAGCGCCAGCCCCGCCACCGCCGCGAGCAGCAGCAGCGTGCCCACCACGGTGGCCACCGTCAGGTGCTCGTCCAGCAGCACGACCGCGATGACCGCCGCGCTCACCGGCTCGAGCAGCGTGATCACCGACACTGTCGCGGACCGGACCACGGCCGCCCCGGCGAAGTAGAGCGCGTACGCGAGCGCCGTCGGCACCGCCGCCACGTACACCAGCAGCCACGCCACCCGCACCGGATCGGCGGTGTGCGGCAACAGCCCTTCAACAGCCGCGAACGGCATCAGGCACAGCGAGCAGATCGCGAAAGCCCAGGCGGTCGTACGGAACGGATCGCCGCCGCCACCGTCACGCCCGAGCCGCCGTGTGAGCAGCGTCATCGCGGCGTACCCCGCCGCAGACAGCAGGGCGAAGAAGACGCCGACGGGCCGCACGGCAGTTTCACCGCTGCCCAGCACCATCACGGCGAGCCCGGCAATCGCCCCGACCACGGTGAGCGCCCCGGCACGACCCAGCCGCTCTCCCATGGTCAGCCGCGCACCCAGCGCGATCAGCACCGGCGCCGCGCCCATGGTGACGACGGTTCCGACGGCGAGCCCGGTGGCCTGCACGGCCGCGAAGTACGCGCTCTGGAAGACGGTGAGCCCGAGCCCGGTGACAACAACGCGCGTCAGCCGCCGCTTACGAGGCTCGGCCGGCGCGCCATCCGCTCCCGCAGCAGCCGCACCCAGCGCGACAACCCGGCGCCGCCGTACCGCACGGGCGGCCATCAGCAGCACCAGCCCCCCGGCGCAGCGCCAGAAGGACAGGGCGAGCGGCCCGAGATCGCTGGCCGTGAAGGTGAGAGAGGCGGCCGCTCCCGCGGTGCCCCAGGCCGTTCCGGCGATGATCAGATAGACGAGGCCACGCCCGACGGGCAGGCCTGAGGAAGGAATGGACAGTTTCGACACGTGACTTCTCCGCGTGAAGACGGGACAGGTGGTGGTCGCTGGACTCCGCACGCGGGCAGCGACGAACCGCTCGGGGACTGCCCGAGCCCGGTCTTCGTCTTCGGCAATGCCGCCCGCGTTACGCGGCGGGAGGCGGAAGCACAGTCAGATGCATGATCATCACCCTACGGTGCGGTCCGGCCCGCGGACAACTCACCGTCGGCAGACCTCCCGAGATCGGCATGCCGCCCAAGATCCGCACGCCCGAGGCCCGCATCCGCCTCACCCACCACAGCTGCCTCGCCCCTCGCAGAAGCCCCACCCACCACAGATGCCGCATCTACCACGGGTGCCCCGCCCGCCACAGGACCGCTCGGAGCCTTGGGAGCCGACGACTGCGCGATGAACGCACCGATCAGCACCACGGCCCCACCGATGATCTGCGGCGCGGACAGGTGCTCACGCAGCAGCACCCACGCCAGTACGGTCGCGATGACCGCCTCCAGGCAGGCCACCACACCCGCCACCTGCGGCGACAGCTTGCGCACCGATACCACGCCCGTCACGTACGCGACGACGGTGGCGATCAGCACGATCCAGCCGAGCAGCAGCGCGGCCGGCACAGCCGTCCCGCCCATGTCGGCGTTCCCCGCCAGCAGCGACCAGTCCATGCCCCAGGGGCGGGCCACCACGGTCAGCACCGCGGCCCCGATGAGCAGTCCGTACGCGATGACGCCGAGCGGATCGGCCGCGTCGTCGCCGGAGCCGCCCTGGTCGGACAGGACGAAGTAACCGACCTGGCAACAAGCGGCACCGAGCGCGAACAGCAGCCCCAGGGCGTCAAAACTCAGCCCCGCCCACACCTCGACGACGCAGGCCAGGCCCCCGACGGCCAGCACCACACCGACCGCGGCCGCCCGCGTCACCGGCCTGCGCTGCACGAACCGGACCCATCCGAGCACCAGGGCCGGGGCGAGATACTCGATGAGCAGGGCGACACCGACCGGGATCCGGGACAGCGAGGCGAAGTAGAAGGCCTGCACACCGGCGACCGCGAGCAGGCCGAAACCGGCGAGCAGAGCGGGCTTGCGCAGCAGCAGGTCCCGGTGGCGCCAGGCCACGGGCAGCATGACGAGAGCGGCACCCGCCACCCGCAGCCACACCACGTGCAGCGGGTCGAGCCCCGCTTCGATCAGCGGCTTGGCCGCGACACCGGAACCGCCGAATGCGAACGCCGATGCCAGGGCAAGTCCCAGGCCGGCGCTCTTTCCCTGAGACGCATGCATCGGCACATCATGCCAGCCGGGGTCAGGAGCGTCACCCCTGTTACGCCTGTCGAGACGCCCCGCGCAGACGCCCTGCCAGCAGCTCCGTGTTCACCCCGCCCCGCCGCAGCACTTCGACCGCCCGGCAACCGGGATCCGCCGCGAGTACGGCGAACAGATCGAGCCCGCAGGCCCGCTGATCGCCCCGCGCCGCGGCTCGCTCCAGGGCGCCCGCCATGGCCGCGACAGCGGCGGGCGACCAGCCGGCAACATCCAACACACCCGCCACACCCGCCGAATCCCGCACCGGCGGCACCGTGCCGGACTCCTCCACCGCGCCCTGCCAGCGCAGCCCGTAGCCGATGCTGCGCTGTACGAGATAGCCGAGCACCCTGGCGAGCTGCGGCGGTCCGTCGAACGCGGCCCGGACCTCCGGATCGGTCTCGATCACCGAGTGCAGCAGATGCGCGGTGTCGATCTGCCGGTCGCCGTCCCGCAGCGCCCGTCTGCGCGCGCCCGCGACCACCGAGGCGAGCTCCGCGGTGAGCCCGGCCGCGACGTCCGCACGCCGGGGAGCGGGCTGATGGGGAACCCGCGGGGTAGGGCTTTGCACATCTCCCACCTCATCAGCCGCCGCCGGCGCGAACATCCCCGCCGAGGAGCATTCGCGCATCCCACGGAAGTTGGGCAACCCGGCCCGGGCTCTCCTCCTTACGGATGAGACCAGGAATATCGGGACTGTGCCTGGCCCCGACGGATCTGACAGTTCATCAGTATTGAATGTTCCGCCCCGCCGGGCTACGTTCCGCGACACACAGCCGACGACAGCCGCCGAACGGTGACGAGAAGGGGTGGTCGCATGGCCGAAGCCAGCGCGGAGGCACACATCGGGGCGCCGGCCGAGAAAATCTGGGCGCAGCTGACGGACTTCACCTCGTACGCCGAGTGGAACGCGACCCACACCAGCTTCCCCGGAGGCGGCCCCGCGGTGCTCGAGGTCTCGGCGACGTACGACGAGAACATGAAGCTCATGGGCTTCCCCGCCGAGGTCACCTGGACGGTCGAGGAGCTGGAGCCTGCCAGGCTCCTCGCCACCAGGGGGAAGGGGCCGATGGGCGTCAACCTCGCCATGCGGTACTCGCTCGCACCCGAGGGCGGCGGCACCCTGGTACGCATCGACGGCGAGTTCACCGGCGCCGCCGTTTCCCTGATGGCGGGCAAGCTGAAGGACTCGGCGGGCGCCGCGCTGAGCGAGTCGCTGCGCAGGCTCGACGGCCTGGTCACCTGAGCCGGCGGACACGAGCCGGCGCCCCGCGGATGTCCGCGGGGCGCCGCTGCTCCTGCTGCTCCAGCCCTGCCCGGCTCTTCCTGCCGCGCCTCAGTCCTCGTCGGCAAGGATCAGATAGAGCTTCTTGCGGGACTCGTTGATGACAGCGAGAGCCTTCTGCCGCTGCTCGGCCGAACCGGTCTTCCAGACCTGGCCGAACGCCTCCATCAGGCCGAATCCCGCCTGGCGGACTTCGTTCATCGTCTCCCAGTCGACGCCGCGCCCCGCTTCCTCCCACGGGGCCTGCGGCCCCGCCTCGGCCTCGGTGCGCCCGGCGTCGGTGAGCGTGAACAGCTTCTTGCCGCCCTCGCTCTCACTGACGATCAGGCCTTCGTCCTCGAGCAGCTGGAGCGTCGGGTAGACCGAGCCGGGGCTGGGCCGCCAGGCCCCGCCACTGCGCTCGCCGATCTCCTGGATCATCTCGTAGCCGTGCATGGGCCGGTCGGCCAGCAGCGCCAGGATCGACGCGCGCACGTCGCCGCGCCGCGCCCTGCCCCTCGGTCCGCCTCGCCCACGTCCGCCGCCACCCCACGGCCCGCCGAACGGTGGCCCGAAGGGGCCGAAGGCGGCACGCCGCCCCTCGAACTCACCCCGACCGCGATGGCCGGGCCCGCAGTCCCCATGTCCATGTGAACGCATCGCTACGCTCCTTCCATCGTTGATCTGTCGCGATACTCCAACGATATATCGGAATAGCTCGACCGACAAGCACAAATGAGGCCAGGCATCCGAAATTGGCCTTGGCCTGCGGCTTTGCCGCGGCCCTACGTTCATGTCCATGCGGATTCGAATCGTCGACGCCTTCACCGACCGGCCCTTCGCCGGCAATCCGGCCGGAGTGCTGCTGCTGGACTCCGACACGTTCCCCGACGACGCCTGGCTCCGGCAGGTGGCCGCCGAGGTGAACCTCTCCGAGACCGCCTTCGCGCACCCGCTCCCTGCGGGCGGCGACGCGGACTGGGCACTGCGCTGGTTCACCCCCGCGGCCGAGGTCGCCATGTGCGGCCACGCGACCCTGGCCACGGCGCATGTCCTGCACTCCACGGGCGCCTCGAAGGGCACCGTGCGCTTCTCCGCGCTCTGCGGGATCCTCACCGCCACCGCGCGGTCCGACGGCGCCTTCACCCTCGACTTCCCGACCGCGCCGCTCTCCGCGGTCCCGGTTCCCGACGGCGTCGGTGTGGCCCTGGGCGCGGAGGTTCTCTCGGCACGCGACACCGGACCGCACATCGGCGATCTGCTGGTGGAGCTGGCCGACGAGCGGACCGTACGCGCGCTCACACCCGACTTCGCCGGCCTCGTGGCCCACTCAAGGCGCGGCATCATCGCCACGGCCGCCGCCGAAGGCCCCTCCGACGGCTACGACTTCGTCTCGCGCTGCTTCTTCCCCCAGGTCGGCATCGACGAGGACCCGGTGACCGGCAGCGCGCACACGGCCCTCGCCCCGTTCTGGTCGGCCCGCCTGGGCCGCGACGACCTGACCGGCCTCCAGGCGTCCGGCCGCTCCGGCCTCGTCGCCACCTCGCTGCGCGGCGACCGCACCCTGCTGACCGGCGGCGCCTTCACCGTCATCGACGGAGAGCTGCTCGCCCCACGGCCCGGCGCCGGCCCGCAGAGCACCTGAAAGCCCGAAGGGGGCGTACGGATCTTCCGTACGCCCCCTTCCTCACTCCTTCATAGTCGGCAGCCACCCCACCTCGCCCGCCAGCAGCGCGTACCCCACGAACGCCCCCACATCGAGCAGCGTGTGCGCCACCACCAGCGGCCCGACCCGCCCCCAACGCCGGTACAGCAGCACGAAGACGGCGCCCATCACCATGTTGCCGATGAAGCCGCCGATCCCCTGGTACAGGTGGTACGAGCCGCGCAGCACCGAACTCGCCGCCAGAGAGGCCTTCGGCGACCACCCCAACTGGTCAAGTCTGCGCAGCAGATACCCGACGACGATGACCTCCTCCAGTACGGAGTTCTGCAGCGCCGAGAGGATCAGCACCGGGAACTTCCACCACACCGGCGGCAGCGATTCCGGCACCACCGTGAGGTTGAACCCCGACTCGATGGCGATCAGGTAGAAGGCGAGCCCGGCGCTGCCGATCCCCGCCGCGACCAGCGTTCCCCGCCCCAGATCCGGCCAGGGCCGCGTCCGGTCGAACCCGATCGCGCGCAGTCCCGCGCCCTCCCGCAACAGCAGGTACGCGACGAGCGCGACCGGCGCGAGCGCCGACGTGATGCCGAACAACTGCCAGGCGAGATCCAGCCACGGCCGCCCGGGCGCGGCGGACGTGTTGAGATGCGCCGCCTGGTCCTTGAGCCCGCCCGGCCTGGTAACGGCTCCGACAAACCTGATCAGGGACGACACCCCGCTCGCGCCCAGCGAGAGCGCCAGGACGATCAGTACTTCGACCCGCAGGATCTGTCGTGTCACCCCCTGCCCCGTAGGGAAATCGGCCACCCGCCCCGCCTCTGCCTGCACACCAGCCTCCAGTTCCGCGATCCCGGCTCATCCCCAACTCCGCCCCGCCAGGGTCTCGAATGCAGGTACGAAGATCGCGCGCGACAGGCCGGGGGGGGACGAGCGCCTTTCCAGTAGCGAGCCCCCTTTCCTTGACCGGGATTTGTTCGAGATCCAAGGAGGGCTCCACTGCCATGGGACGTCACAGCTTGCCCGACGACGAAGCGAACGACGGCACCAGGTCCGGTTCACGCGCTCACCGCCGCACGCTCGCCGTCACCACCCTGCTTGTCCTTGGCCTCGCTGCGGGAACCGCGTTCGCGGTCAGGGGCGACCTGTTGTCCTTCTCCGCTTCGTGCGCGGACTCCGCCGTCCGTCTGAAGGTCGTCGCCTCCCCCGACATCGCCCCCGCCGTGCGCGCGGCGGCCGGTCGCGCCCGCGACAGCGAGGTCGCGGCCGGCCGCCAAGCTCCTCTCGCAGCGCGTCTCGGCCGGCGAACCGCAAGCTCTGCGGACGCTGGCACGGGACGGCTCCGGCACGGACACGGGCGGCCCCCGCCGGACCAGGCCGTACTCCTCTCCGAGCAGGCGGCCTTCGCGTACAACAGCGCGGGCGGCGCACCCGGCTCCGAGGTCTTCCACCCGAAGAACGGCGCCCCCCAGCCCGACTACCCGTACACCCTCGTCGACGAGCCCGGACTGTCCGCCGACGAGCGCCGCGCGGCCATGCGCTTCATGACGCTGCTCGGCGAACCGCAGAGCCGCGAGGTCCTGGCCGCCGCGGGTTCCGTACGCCGGACAAGCCGTTCTCCGAGGATGTCGTACGAGTCGCCGACGGCCGCCCGCCCCAGCCGTACGCGTCGGCCGCGGCGGAGCCGTTGTCGAGCGAGGACGTCCAGAAGACGCTCGGCATGTGGACCATCACGGTGCAGAGCGCCCGGCTGACGACGGTGGTGGACGCGCCTCGGGGTCCATGGCCGCCCCCGTGCCGGGGCGCGGCGGCCAGTCACGCATGGACGTCACGAAGGCGTCGCTGCTCCGGGCCCTCTCCCAGTTCACTCCCGAGGACGAGATCGGCCTGTGGGACTTCGCCACGAACCTCGACGGTCCGCGCGACTACCGCAGGAAGGTGGCGACCACCCGGCTCGGCGACCCCGTGTCCGGAGGCGGCACACAGCGCGACAGTCTTTCGGCGGCGTTCTCCGCGCTCGCCCCCGTCCCGGGCGGTGCGACGGGCCTGTACGACACCACGCTGGCCGCCTACAAGGGCGCCCGGGACAGCTACGCGAGCGGCAAGTTCAACGCTGTCGCCCCCTCACGGACGGCTCGAACCAGGACCGGTACAGCATCTCCCGCGGCACCCTGATCGCCGAGCTGGAGCGGCTCTCCGACCCCGAGCGGCCGGTCCCGGTGATCGCGATCGCCGTGCGCCCGGACGCCGACAGGGAGGAGGCCGAGGCGATCGCCTCCGTCACGGGCGGCGGCGGATACCAGGTCAGCGACCCCGCCGTGATCCACGCCTTCATCCTCCAGGCCATCATGGAGGCGGGCCGGGGCGGCTGACCGGGCGGGCCCGTACCGTCCGCCGCTCGCCTCACGCCCGCCCCGGGAACCCCACCGGCCAGGTGTGCACCGGATCGCCCTGGTGCATCAGCTCGCTGTAGCGGCGCGTCGTGGCGGCCAGCGCGGCTTCGCGCTCCAGGCCGGCCTCCAGGGCCCGGTGGTACGTGTCCACCTGCCAGGAAGCGCCGTTCACGCGCCGCCTGCACCGCTGCTCGATGACGCCGAGGTAGTAGTCCCGGTCGGCGGGCTCGATGCCCCAGGCGTCGAGCCCGGCCGCGGCCAGCGGCAGCAGTTCGTCCCGTACGAGCCTGACGGCCGGCACCCGCGCCGTCCCGCCCGCGCGGCCCGGCTTCGGCCAGAGGATCTCCGCGTCGATCCCGTACCGGCACGCGGTGTCGAAGTTCTCCTCCGCGGCCTCGAAGGGCAGCCGCTTCCACACCGGCCGCGCGTCCTCCGCCAGCGCCCGCACCAGCCCGTAGTAGAAGGCCGCGTTGGCGATCACGTCCGTCACTGTCGGCCCCGCCGGCAGCACCCTGTTCTCCACCCGCAGATGCGGCACGCCGTCGGCCAGCCCGTACACCGGCCGGTTCCAGCGGTAGACCGTCCCGTTGTGCAGCACGAGCTCCTGGAGCCGCGGCACCCCGCCGTCGTCGAGCACGAGGAGCGGGTCCTCGTCGTCGCAGATCGGCAGGAGGGCCGGGAAGTACCGCAGGTTCTCCTCGAAGAGCTCGTACGCCGATTCCACCCACCGCTCGCCGAACCATGTCCTGGGCCGCACGCCCTGCGCCTGGAGTTCCGGCGGCCGGGTGTCGGTCGCCTGCTGGAAGAGGGGCGGGCGGGACTCGCGCCACAGCTCGCGGCCGAAGAGGAACGGCGAGTTGGCACCCAGTGCGATCTGCACCCCCGAGATCGCCTGGGCCGCGTTCCACACATCCGCGAACCGATCCGGCGTGACCTGAAGGTGCAACTGCACGGACGTACAGGCCGCTTCCGGCGCGATGGAGGCGAAAGTGCAGGTCAGACGCTCGACCCCGGTGATGTCGACCGTGAAGTCCTCACCCCGCGCGGTGACGATCTGATCATTGAGCAGCTGGTAGCGGTCGACGTCGGAGAGATTCGCCGAGACCAGGTCGTGGCGCCCGAGCGTCGGCAGAATTCCGATCATCACGATGCCCGCGTCGACCTCTTTCGCTTTCCTGTGGGCATATCCCAGACCGGTGCGCAACTCCTCGGCGAGCTGATCGAAAACGCGGCCTCCCAGCCGGTGAGGCACGATATTTACTTCCAGATTGAACATGCCGAGTTCGGTCTGGAAATCACGGCTGGCGATCCGCTCGAGTACCTCGGCGTTCATCATCATCGGCATACCGTCGGCCCCGGCGAGATTGAGCTCGATCTCCAGTCCCATGAAGTTCTTGGGACGGTCGAACCGCTTCTCCGCCAGCAGTCGCCCCAGTCCCGCCAGGCACTGCTGGAGTTTCCTCCGGTACCTCTGCCGGTCCGACAGGTCGAACCCGCCTGCCACGACCTTCTCCCCCATCGAAGCATCCCTCCTCGAGTGGGCGGCTCACAGCATCGGGCACTTACGTCACGGTCGATGATGCCCAGACGGGCTGATCAGTAACGCCCCGCGGCCACCAATCACCGAGTACCCTCATTGTGGAACCCCAGCGGCACATTCACTCGGCATGCGGCACAAAGCAGATTCCACCCGGCGGGCGCTGGTGAAAAAGACCTACGAGTTTCGGCCGACCGCTGGCGGCGGAACTTTCCAGGCCACAGGCCTGCACCCGAGATGAATGGGTAGATTCTCCGCAGGAAAAGGTCCTGATACCGCCTTGCCCGCAATGCCGGCGACAGCTAGCAGAAACATCATGTGAACACGGCTCGTATAAACTCCGCAGACGAGGCAGAGAGTTGGCGCCCGGCCATCGCCCCACGGCCCCCCTCTGACCCCGGAACGCAGACAGCGCCGTCCGCACCGCCCACGCACACCCACGCATCACCGTGTCTCCCAAGTGAGAGGCGACCCACCATGCCGCTGCTTGTTCCCCCGGCTCCCGCGCCCGCCCTGCGCAGCGTCCTCGCGGCACTCGGTTCCCCCACCGCCGTCCGTGAGGCCCGCCCCCCGGCTCTCCGTACGGCTCAGGGACCCCTCAGCCCCGAGTTCCCGCTTCCCCTCCATGTACTGGACGGGATCATCCCGTCAGGCAGGCCGCCGCGCACCCGGCTGACCGGCTGGCGGTTCCTCATCCGCAGCGGTGACCGTACGGTGGCCGCCGCCGACACCGTGCTCACCCCCGACGGGTGGGCCTTCTCCCACTTCTGCGAGGGCCCCTACATCGCCTCCAGCCAGCTCGCGCTGCGGCAGGCCGAGGCCATGACGACGCGCTACCAACCGCGCCTGCTGTCCGTACCGGAGCTCTACATGTTCACCCTGTGGCTGCACGACGGCCCGGCGGCCGACGCCGAGTCCGACGCCACCGAGACGATGCCGCTTCCGACCGACTTGCTCGTACCTCTGGCACCCGCACCGCCCGGCATCGCCTCGCACCGTCCGCACCGGGCCGCCGACCTGCTTCCGCTGCTCACCCACCGGCTCACGCCGCCGACCGTTCCGCTCCTCAGCCAGCCCGCCTGACGACAGCGGCCTGCTCTCCGGCGCTGTTCGCCGGAGCCGTTCGCCTCCACTGCGCCCCGTGCCCGCCCCGGCCACGGGGCGCAGTGCCGTCCGGGCCCCCTCGTACCCATCCGGCACCCCATCCGGACTAGCCCGTATCGGCCACCCCGAACCACCCGAAGTGGCGCCCCGGTTGGGCTGAACCGTCCGCACGAGTGATGCGTCATTAATCAGTAAGGAGAGCTGCCGCGAAATCCCTGCGGAACGACGCCCGTAGGGCAACACTGGGACCGGACCGACTGATACGGGGGGCGGCCATGAACACCGCATCGAGCCGCAGGACACTCACCACAACGCAGCGAAAGAACCCATCCATGTGCCAGCACCAGCCACCCTGCCCGACCGCCGACTCACCCGACCGGGAGGCCGCGCTTCTTGTGGCGCACCACCCGGAACAGGGCTGGAGCCTGCTGTGCAACGGAGTTCTCGTGTTCGAGGACACCGGTGAGCTGCTGCCGGACGGCCAGATCATCGCTCCACACCGTCCACTTGACGTGGTCAGGGCCGCCTGACCCTGCCAGTACGCCGCTGCACCGCTGCAACGAGGGGCCGGCCCGGAGGAATCCTCCGAACCGGCCCCGACACGTGCGCACGCCTCCGAGAGGCCTACCGCGTCCGTCAGTTGTCGTACTCGTCCAGCGGCGGGCACGAGCAGACAAGGTTGCGGTCACCGAACGCACCGTCGATGCGGCGCACCGGCGGCCAGTACTTGTCCGCGGCCGAGACCCCGGCCGGGAAGACCGCCACCTCACGGCTGTACGCGTGCTCCCACTCGCCGCCCAGCGCGGCCGCCGTGTGCGGCGCGTTGCGCAGAGGGTTGTCGTCCGCCGGCCACTCGCCCGACGCGACCTTCTCGATCTCCGCACGAATGGCGATCATCGTGTCGCAGAACCTGTCGATCTCCGCCAGGTCCTCGCTCTCGGTCGGCTCGATCATCAGCGTGCCCGCCACCGGGAACGACATGGTCGGCGCGTGGAAGCCGTAGTCGATGAGCCGCTTGGCGATGTCGTCCACGCTGACGCCCGTCGACTTCGACAGCGGCCGCAGGTCGACGATGGCCTCGTGCGCCACCAGCCCGTTCGGACCGGTGTAGAGCACGGGGTAGTGCGGCTCCAGGCGCTTGGCGATGTAGTTCGCGGCCAGCACAGCCACCTGAGTCGCCCGCTTGAGCCCCTCGCCGCCCATCAGACGGACGTACGCCCACGAGATCGGCAGAATCCCCGCCGAGCCCCACGGAGCGGCCGAGATGGGCCCCACACCCGTCTCGGGACCGGCGGTCGGCTGGAGCGGGTGGTTCGGCAGGTACGGCGCGAGGTGGGCGCGTACGCCGACCGGGCCGACGCCGGGGCCGCCGCCGCCGTGCGGGATGCAGAAGGTCTTGTGCAGGTTCAGGTGCGAGACGTCGCCGCCGAACTTGCCCGGCTTGGCGAGGCCGACCAGCGCGTTGAGGTTGGCGCCGTCGACGTACACCTGACCGCCGGCCTCGTGCACCGTCGCGCAGATGTCGGCGACGTGCTCCTCGAACACCCCGTGCGTGGACGGGTAGGTGATCATCAGCACCGACAGCTCGTCGCGGTACTGCTCGATCTTGGCGTGCAGGTCCTCGACGTCGACCTCGCCGTCCTCGCGGGTCTTGACGACGACGACCTTCATGCCGGCCATGACCGCGCTCGCGGCGTTCGTGCCGTGCGCGGACGACGGGATCAGGCACACCGTGCGCTGGTCGTCGCCGTTGGCCCGGTGGTACGCCCGGACCGCCAGCAGACCCGCGAGCTCGCCCTGCGAACCGGCGTTGGGCTGGATCGACACCGCGTCGTACCCGGTGACCTCGGCGAGGCGCTCCTCCAGCTCGTGGATGAGCGTGAGGTAACCCTGCGCCTGCTCGACGGGCGCGAAGGGGTGGACCGCCCCGAACTCCGGCCAGGTGACCGGCTCCATCTCGGTGGTCGCGTTCAGCTTCATCGTGCACGAACCGAGCGGGATCATACCGCGGTCGAGCGCGTAGTCGCGGTCGGCGAGCTTGCGCAGGTAGCGCAGCATCGCGGTCTCGGAGCGGTGCTGGTGGAAGACGGGGTGCGTGAGGACCGCGTCGGTCCGCAGCAGACCCTCCGGCAGCGCGTCGGCCGCCTTCGCGTCGAGCGCCTCGATGTCGGCGTCGACACCGAAAGCCGCCCAGACCGCGGAGATCTGTGCGCGCGCCGTCGTCTCGTCGCAGGCGATGGAGACGTGGTCGGCGTCGGCCAGGTACAGGTTGACGCCGACCTCACGGGCCGCGGCGACGACGTCGGCCGCCCTGCCCGGGACGCGGGCGGTCAGCGTGTCGAAGTACGTACCGTGCACGACCTCGACGCCGCCGGCGCGCAGTCCCTCGGCGAGGAGCGTCGCGTACCGGTGGGTGCGGCGCGCGATGCCGCGCAGGCCGTCGGGGCCGTGGTAGACGGCGTACATACCGGCCATGACCGCGAGCAGGACCTGCGCGGTACAGATGTTGCTGGTGGCCTTCTCGCGGCGGATGTGCTGCTCACGCGTCTGGAGCGCCAGCCGGTACGCCTTGTTGCCGTCCGCGTCGACGGAGACGCCGACGAGCCGCCCCGGGAGGCTGCGCGCGAACTTCTCGCGTACGGCCATGAACCCCGCGTGCGGGCCGCCGAAGCCCATGGGGACACCGAAACGCTGGGTGGTGCCCACCGCGATGTCCGCGCCGAGCTCGCCGGGCGAGGTCAGCATCGTCAGCGCCAGCAGGTCGGCGGCGACCGTAACGATCGCCCCGAGCTCGTGCGCCTGCTCGATGACGGGCTTGATGTCGCGTACGGCGCCGGAGGCACCCGGGTACTGGAGCAGGACGCCGAAGACACCACGCTCGGCCACCTCGGCCGGAATGCCGCCGGACAGGTCGGCGACGACGACCTCGACCCCGGTCGGCTCGGCCCGGGTCTGGATCACGGCCACGGTCTGCGGCAGCGTGTCCGCGTCGATGAGGAAGACGCCGTTCTTGACCTTGCCGACGCGGCGCGCGAGCGACATGGCCTCGGCGGCGGCGGTGCCCTCGTCGAGCAGCGAGGCGCCCGAGGTCGGCAGACCGGTCAGGTCCGCGACCATCGTCTGGAAGTTGAGCAGCGCCTCCAGGCGGCCCTGCGAGATCTCCGGCTGGTAGGGCGTGTACGCCGTGTACCAGGCCGGGTTCTCCATGACGTTGCGAAGGATCACCGGCGGCGTGAAGGTGCCGTAGTACCCGAGCCCGATCATCGGGGCGAGCACCTGGTTGCGGTCGGCGAGCGTGCGCAGCTCGGCCAGCACTTCGGCCTCGGTGCGCGCGTCGGGCAGCCCGAGCGCCTCGGCGCTCTTGATGACGTCCGGCACCGCGGCCGCGGTCAGCTCGTCGAGCGAGCCGTACCCGACCTGGGCAAGCATCTTGGCCTGAGCTTCGGCATCGGGCCCGATGTGGCGCTGCTCGAAGGGGATGCCACGCTCAAGCTGTGAGAGCGGAATGCGGTTTGCGGTCATCTGCGGAAGGCCTCCTGGTCTGACGCGACCTGCGAGGGGCACCACGGCACGGGTACCCGGACGGCCTCCCCCTCTGTCATCTCAACCTGAGAGCTTCACCGGAAGACCGTGCGGACGTCGCTGACGTCGAGAGTCGTTCCGGCTTTCACCGTCGGTGAGGACGGGGTCCGCGACAGGTGCTGTGCTGTCCTCCAGCACATTCCCGTCCGACGCCCGCCCTGCTTTCCAGAGTGACCTCGTCCGTGCGGTACGTGGGCCTGAGAGATTCCGGGGAGGATTTGCTCCTTCGGCGCCTCCGGCACGTTCACCGGAGACTCTCCCGCACGGGGTCAGCAGCCATTGGCCAGCCTACCAGCGAGGCCCGTCATGGATCCCTCGAGTGGCCGAGTCCACAGTTGTGCACTTTCGTAGGGTCTACGGAGCAGCTGCGATCAGTTGGAGGGACCGTGCAGACCGACATCGATCCGCGCAGCCTGATCGGCCGCAAGGCGTACGACCGCAACGGCACCAAGATCGGAACGGTGGACGAGGTCTACCTCGACGACGCCACCGGTGTGCCCGAATGGGCCGCGGTACGCACCGGCCTCTTCAGCCGGGACGCCTTCGTGCCCCTGGAGCCCAGCAAGTTCGTCGACGACTCCCTGCGGGTGCCCTACGACCGCGCCCTGATCCGGGACGCCCCCGACTTCGGTGTGGGCCGCCACCTCTCCCCCGAGCAGGAACTACAGCTCTACCACCACTACGGGCTCGACATCTCCTCCCCCGCCCCCGACCGGGACTTCGGGCGGCTGGCCGGCGACGACCCGGCCTGATCCGCGGACGCCCGCACCAGCGGGAGCGGGTCCGACGGCGCCAGATCCGGATCGTCCACCCTGAAGGTCCTCACCCGCCCCGGCGGCGATGTCGGCTCCTCGAACCGCACGGTCACCCTCCCCACACCACTGCCCTGCACCCACCCCGCTCCGTACTCGGCGTGCCGCACGTCCTGCCCGGCCAGCCACCGGCGCTCCACCGGCGGCCCGGGCACCGGCGCCGCCGGCTCCCCTCCGCCGCCCGGTGCCGCGCCCGCCGTCCCGCCGGACTCCTCGCCCGCCTCCGCCTCGGCGTCGGCGCGCTCACCCGCCGCCTGCGCGAAGAGATCTTCCTGAGTGAAGTCGGCAAGCCCGGTGACGCCTACGCCCAGCAGGCGCACACCGCCCGTGGTGTCTACCGCTTCGAGCAGCCGACCCGCGGCCTCCCGTACGACCGCCGGATCGTCGGTCGGCCCCCGCAGCGTCTCCGAGCGTGTCAGCGTCGAGAAGTCGTACCTGCGCACCTTCAGCACCACGGTCCGGCCCGAGCGCCCGGCGGCCCGCAACCGCTGCACGCACCGGTCGGACAGCCGTACCACCTCGTTCCTGACCCGGACCCGGTCGTGGAGATCGACCTCGAAGGTGTCCTCGACCGACACCGATTTCGCGTCCCTCTCGGCCACTACGGGCCGCTCGTCGTGCCCGACGGCCATTCGGTACAGCGAGAGCCCGTGCGCCTTTCCCAGCAGCCGTACGAGCTCGTCCTCGCCCGCTTCCGCCAGGTCCGCGACGGTCGTCATCCCCGCCCGCCGCAGATGCTCCCCGGTGGCCGGCCCGACCCCGGGCAGAATCCGCACCGGCATGGGCCCCAGCAGCTCCCGCTCGGTCCCCGGCTCTATGAGGGCCAGCCCGTCCGGCTTGGCCTGCTCCGAAGCGATCTTCGCCAGCATCTTCGAGCCCGCGAGCCCCACGGATCCCGTGAGTCCCGTGACGGCCCGGATGTCGGCCCGCAGCAGCTCTCCGGCCCTGCGGGCCGAGGCCGAGTCGTCGGCCACCCCGCCCGCCTCCAGGTCGACGAACGCCTCGTCCAGGCTCAGCGGCTCCACCAGCGGGGAAAGCCGCCCGAGAAGCTCCATGACCTGCTCGCTCACCGACCGGTAGAGAGCGAAGCGCGGCATCAGATAGGCGGCGTTGGGGCACAGCCGTCGCGCCTGGGCCACCGGCATCGCGGAGTGCACCCCGAACCGCCTGGCTTCGTACGAAGCGGTGGCGACGACCCCACGGGTCCCGATACCGCCGACCACCACCGGCTTACCGCGCAGACTCGGCTTCGCTGCCTGCTCTGCGGCGGCGAAGAAGGCATCCATGTCCAGATGCAGGATGGTCGGCGCGGATCTCACACCACCGATGCTGCCGTACGGCACTGACAATGGGACGGCGGCGGCGCGGCGGGAAGCCGGGCCGCCCGGTCAGCCGGCCTTGTTACGGCGCCGGGCCAGCTCGTCGGTGGGGTTGTGCCCGACCAGCGTCTCGCCCGTGTCGACGCGCTCACCGTGCAGTTGCGACAGCGCACTCTCCACGTCCCGCCAGACCACGCCCACGGCGATCCCGAAGACGCCCTGGCCGCCCTGGAGCAATTCGACGACCTCGTCCGGCGAGGAGCACTCGTAGACCGTCGCCCCGTCGCTCATGAGCGTCATCCGCTCGAGATCCTGGAAGCCGCGCGCCCGCAGATGCTGGACCGCGGCGCGGATGTTCTGCAGCGCCACCCCAGTGTCCAGGAAACGCTTGACGATCTTGAGGACGACGACATCGCGGAAGCTGTAGAGACGCTGCGTGCCCGACCCGTAGGCAGGCCGCACACTCGGCTCCACCAGCCCCGTACGCGCCCAGTAGTCGAGCTGCCGGTACGTGATGCCTGCCGCCGCGCACGCGGTGGGCCCCCGGTACCCGATGCTCTCCGTGCTGTCGGCCGCCGTCGCCCCGCCCATGGCCGACGTCACGCCCTGCCGCCCCGCCAGAGGGTCGACCGCACTGCCGTGAAGCGGATACGGCCCGCCCGCCACCGTACCGTCGCCGCTGCTTCTCACGCCGACCTCCGTCCTTGACCTGCCCTGTCGACGGTAGGCAGTCACCCGGGGTGCGTCAACGATCGCCACACTCGGCACGCCGAGTGATAATCACCCTGAGAGTGGTTTCCCGTGCCTCACTGCGGGGAAAGGCTACTCGAATGCGCGGACAGCTCTGGCGTGTGGCTCACTGACTGTTGGTCCCGAAGTCCTCGGGAGAGATCTGGTCGAGGAACTCGCGGAACTTCTCCACCTCGTCCTCCTGCTCGTCGGGAATCGCGATACCGGCGTCGTCCAGCACACCGTCACTGCCGTAGATCGGCGTCCCGGTACGCAGCGCCAGCGCTATGGCGTCCGACGGCCGGGCGCTCACTTCGACTCCGCTGGCAAAGACCAGCTCGGCGTAGAAGACCCCTTCCCGCAGGTCGGTAATGCGGACTTCGGTGAGCTCCTGGCCGACCGCTTCCAGTACATCCTTGAAGAGGTCGTGGGTCAGCGGCCTGGCAGGGGCCATCCCCTGCTGGGCGAAGGCGATCGCGGTCGCCTCCCCCGGCCCGATCCAGATGGGGAGGTACCGATCGCCTCCCACTTCACGCAGGAGCACGATCGGTTGGTTCGAGGGCATTTCTACCCGGACACCTACGACGTCGAGCTCGTTCACACAGCAACCCTAGGACGTGCTTGGCAGGTTTGGGTAGTCGGGATCCCCCAAGCTCAGTGCAGCCGCACGCCGAGGGCTGCCTGAATGAGGGCCGAATGGAGTCTGACGGACAGCTCCGCGAGTTCCTTGGCCGTAGCCTCCGCATGGGCTCTGGTCTGCGGATTCCGGTGCCGACGCAGTGGCGCGACGACCTGTTCGACCAGATCGGCCTCGCGGTCCGCCGCCGCTTTCACCGCTCGCAAATGCCGCGGTTCCAGACCGAACCGGCCGAATTCGGCGACAAGCTTGGCCACCGTCACGACTTCGGCGTCGTAGCCACCGCCCGGCAGGGGCGAGATCAGGCCGTACGACTCCCATACGTCGAGCTGTTCCTCGCCCACCTCGGCGGCCGCCAGCAGCTCGTCCCGTCCGATCCGGGCGGCAGTCGGGCGTTCCGTCCCTCGGTCGGGCTCCCCGTCGTGCGGTTCCCCCGGCGCACCCGCAGCCGGAAGCCGCACCTGCTCACCGCGCTCCAGCGCGTCGAGGTGCTCGCGAATGACCTTGAGCGGGAGGTAGTGGTCGCGCTGCATGCGCAGCACCTGGGCCAGCCGCTCGACATGGTCGGGGTTGAATTTGCGGTAGCCGGAGGCTGTCCGCTGCGGTTCGACGAGTCCCTCGGTCTCCAAAAAACGGATCTTGGAGATGGTGACCTCGGGAAACTCGTCACGCAGCAGATTCAGCACGGTGCCGATACTCATCAGCCGGTCGCCCGCGGTGGCGGTGCCGTTTCCGGCACCGCCCGTCGGTGTTCGCTGCATGGACCTTCCCGTACGGGTCAGATGGCCCGCTGGCTCGCGTAGAAGACCAGCCGGTACTTACCGATCTGCACCTCGTCGCCGTTCGACAGCGGGACCGAGTCGATCCGCTCACGGTTGACGTAGGTGCCATTGAGACTGCCGACATCGAAGACGGTGAATCCGCCGTCCGCGCCCCGGCGAAACTCGACATGCCGACGCGAGACCGTCACGTCGTCGAGGAAGATGTCGCTCTGCGGGTGCCTGCCGGCCGTGGTCAGCTCCCCGTCCAGGAGGAAGCGGCTGCCCGAATTGGGACCGCGACGCACCACGAGCAGCGCCGCACCCAGCGGAAGGGCGTCGACGGCCGCCTGGGCCTCCGGCGAGAGCGAGGGAGCGGCGGTCTGTCCCGTCGCCTCGGCCTCGTACGCCTCGAGCCCCGAGATGGAGATCGTCGACGTCGTCTCCGAGGGGCGCTCGGCGGCCGCTCCGGCCCGCAGCGGCGCTCCGCAGTTGGAGCAGAATCGACTGGCCTCGGCATTGCGGTGCCCGCACCTCGTACAAACCGGCAAGGCCGACATGGACGGATCCTCCTGCCGCGGCTGCCCCTGCGGGGCATCGGATGCGTACGGAGCGGCGGCAAACCCTCCACCCGTACTTGAGGCTGATTCTCCGAAACCTATGCGGCCTGGACCGGCGGGGTCAACAGACGACGCGCCCGGTCCACCCGAAATGTCCCCGCCCGGACCAGCGACCTCGTCCCGGAAGAGCGGGCGCTCGCCACCCTGCTCATCAACTTCTCCACCACGCGGCGCGCGGTGACGGGCAGTGCTGTTCGCACCGTCCTCGCGTGCACTCTTGCCGAACAACTTCGCAAACAACTTCACGGGCGATTCCCCTTGACTGAAACAGACCCGCCCGTGGGGCAGGACGAACCCTGAATGAACACACCTGCCGAACCGGACATCTTCACAACGTCCGTAGCCACCAAACAGTTTCCACCACGCACCACAGCTTCGGTGCGCCGACCCCCCGCAACCTCATGCCCTTGTCCCGCCGCCCCCATGCGCCCCGGCCTCACTGCGGTGACGACTGAGCGTAGTCAGGCTGCTTCGCCGGTCGCAAGGCGTCCACAACGATCTTCTGGGAGCGGGTGACCGTGGCGACGGCTCGCTCCTCCTCCAGCGTCTGGACGACTCCGCCAGGGATGTTGAGCGCGGGCTCGAGGTCCTGCGGCTTGCCGATCACCTCGAAGCGGTACGGCGCCGAGATCTTCTTCCCGTCCACCTGGACACCGCCTCCGCTGTTCAGGAAGTACGTGTCCGCAACGACCCTCACGCCGTTGATCTGGATCGCTTCCGCGCCCGCAGCCCGCAGTTCCTGGATCGCGTCCAGCAGCATGTCGGCTTCGACCGTGGAGTGCGGGTCCGTGATCGTCAACGTGATGCCGGGCCCCTGCGCCGCCACCGTCCCGGCCAGCACGCCGAGCTGACGCTCCTTCTCCAGCGTCTGCTTCCGCGCCTCTTCCGCCTGGTCCGAACTGTTCTCCAGCTCGGTCTTCTGGTCGTCGAGCTTCTGCTTCTCGTCCTCGAGCCGCTGCGTACGGTCGTCCAGCTCGTCGAGAATGCGCACCAGGTCCTCCTGGCGGGCTCCCCGCAGTGCGCTGTCGTCGCTGTTGGACCTGACCTGAATGGCGAGTCCGAGCCCGAGTACGAACAGCAGCAGCGCCACGATCAGCTGCGCGCGCGTGACCCGCGGCGGCCAGAGTCCCGCAAGCAGTCGCTGACGCCCCGTCGCAGGCCGCTGAGCCGGCCACTCCTGAGCCGCCGGAGCCTGCTCTTCCGATCCGCCGCTCTCGGCGCTGTCTCGCTGAGGGTTGTCCTCTGTACTCATGTGCCTCACGCCCGGAACACGTGACGGCGAATCGCCGCCGCGTTGGAGAAGATCCGGATGCCGAACACCACGACCACACCCGTGGACAGTTGCGCGCCGACGCCCAACTTGTCGCCCAGGAACACGATCAGGGCCGCCACCACGACATTGGAGAGGAAGGAGACGACGAAGACCTTGTCGACGAAGATGCCGTCGAGCATGGCCCGCAGGCCACCGAAGACCGCGTCGAGCGCCGCGACGACGGCAATCGGCAGATACGGCTCGACCACCGCCGGAACCTCGGGCCGGACCAACAGTCCGACCACGACTCCCACGACGAGGCCCAGTACGGCGATCACGATGTGCCCTTCCCTGTGTCGGCCGCGGCCTGCCCGGCGCCCGCGACCAGCGGCTCTGCTGTACGTACGATCAGGCTCGGTGCGGCGGGGAGCCGGACCTGCTCCTGAGCGGAAATGCTCGTCCTGATGCCGTAGCTCTCCTGCAGGACATGGAGGTACTGGCCGTCGGCGCTGTCCTGGAATGCGGCACTCAGCCGCTGCCCGTCCCCCACCGCCAGCACCGTATACGGAGGCACCAGCGGCCTGTTGTCGACCAGTATCGCGTCGCCGGCCGCCCGGATCGCCGAGAGGGATGTCAGCCGCTGACCGTTGATGGCCACCGCCTCCGCGCCCGAGGACCACAGGCCGTTCACGACCCGTTGCATGTCCCGGTCCCGCAGCCGGCCGGTGTCGGAGAAGCTGGTGCTCTCCCGCGGCCCGCCGCCGCCCTCCTCGGTGTCCTTGGCATCGTCGACGACGAGCTTCACACCGCGCCCCTGCACCGGCGTCGCACCGGACAGCAGCGCCACCAGCCCACCCTGATCACCGCCGTGCTGCTGGAGCGCCTTGCGCTGACGCTCTCCCACCTCGGCCCGGAGCCCCTCGACCTTCAGCTCCAGCTTGTCCGCCGCCGAGGTCTCGGCCTCCACCCGGTCGATGAGTTCTTCGCGCTCCTTGGCGATCACCGGCGCCTCTATCCGCGCCTGCGCCGCACCCACCGTGACGATCAGGGCGGCCAGCACCAGGCCGGCCGCAAGCCCGAGCTTCGCGCGCAGCGTGCGCGGCATGCCCGCGCTGCCGTCGGCCTTCCTGCGCGCGGTCGCCTCCGCGTATCCGTCGTCGAGGCTGTGGTCCATCACATTGGTCAGCAGCGACATGGACGCGTCGGGGCGCCGAGGTGGCGGAGACGTACTCCGATCAGGGGACTGCTGCGACATGCCGCACATCGTCGCACGTCGCAGCAGTTACCGCCGAATGGCCCCACCGGTGTGCCGGACGGCGTTCTCCCACTCCGTCCGGCACACGGGTCACACCTCAGTGACCTGCGCTGTCCACGACCGCCGACCATTCGTCGAGCAGCGCCTGGGCCGAATCGACATCGGGCCCTTCGGCCCACAAATGGGTGACGGCCTCTGCGGGGTCAGGCAGCACCATCACCCATCGACCGTCCGCCTCGACCACACGCACGCCGTCGGTCGTGTCCACGAACCGGTCTCCGGCGGCTTCGACCACGCGGCGCATGACGAGACCCTTCACCGCCCACGGCGTGGCCAGATCACGTCGCAGCACATGGGCTCGCGGTATCCGCGCGTCGATCTGGCTCAGCGTGAGCTGGGTCCTGGCCACCAGTCCGATCAGCCGGACGAAGGCGGCAGCGCCGTCGAAGACGCTGCTGAACTCGGGAATGATGAAGCCACCGCGCCCGTCGCCACCGAAGATGGTGGACTCCTCACGGCCGACCCGCGTCAGGTCGTCCGGCGAGGTGGTCGTCCACTCCACCTGCGTTCCGTGGTACGCCGCGACCTGCTCGGCGATCCTCGTGGTGGTGACCGGCAGGGCGACCCGCCCACTGCGCCGTTCCGCCGCGACCAGGTCGAGCATCACCAGCAGAGCCCGGTCGTCCTCGATGATCCGTCCACGCTCGTCCACAAGCGACAACCGCTCACCGACGGGATCGAACCGCACCCCGAAGGCGGCCCGCGCGGAAGCGACGATCTCACCGAGCCGTACCAGACCGGAACGACGCGAGTCGCTCGTCTCGGTCGGCCTGGACTCGTCGAGTCCAGGGTTGATCGTCAGCGCGTCGACCCCGAGCCGTCCGAGAAGGCTCGGCAGCACAAGACCGGCGCTTCCGTTGGACGCGTCGACAACGACCTTGAGCCCCGAGTCGGCGATACCCGTGACGTCCAGGTTCCGCAGCAGCGACCCGGTGTACGAGTCGAAGACACTGGCCGGGAAGTGCAGGTCCCCGATCTCGCCGGGGAAGGCCCGGCGGTACTCCTGACGCGCGAACACCCGGTCCAGCTTCCGCTGCCCGGCCTGTGACAGATCCGCGCCCCGCTCGTCGAAGAACATGATGTCGACGGAGTCCGGCACACCCGGAGTCGTACGGATCATGATGCCGCCGGCGCTCCCCCGCGCCGTCTGCTGCCGTGCAACGGGCAGCGGCACGTTCTCCAGGTCGCGTACGTCGATGGCGCTCGTCTGCAGCGCCGAGATCACCGCCCGCTTGAGCGCCCGCGCACCACGCGAGTGGTCACGCGCGGTGGTGACCGTGGCGCCCTTCTTGAGTGTGGTGGCATAGGCACCCGCGAGACGCACGGCCAGCTCGGGCGTGATCTCCACGTTCAGAATCCCGGAGACACCACGGGCGCCGAAAAGATGCGCCTGCCCCCGCGACTCCCAGATCACCGAGGTGTTGACGAAGGCACCGGCCTCGATGGTCTTGAACGGGTAGACCCGCACATTGCCCTGAACAATCGATTCCTCACCGACGAGGCACTCGTCACCGATGACGGCGCCGTCCTCGATCCGCGCGGCCCGCATGATGTCGGTGTTCTTACCGATCACACAGCCGCGCAGGTTGCTGTGCTGACCGATGTAGACGTTGTCGTGCACGACGGCCCGGTGGAGGAACGCCCCGCTCTTGACGACGACATTCGACCCCACGACGGTGTGCTCACGCAGCTCCACGCCGGCTTCGACCTTGGCGTAGTCACCGATGTAGAGCGGCCCGCGGAGCACCGCGTCCGGGTGCACCTCGGCACCTTCGGCCACCCACACACCGGGGGAGATCTCGAAGCCGTCGAGATCCACGTCGACCTTGCCCTCGAGCACGTCGGCCTGGGCCTTGACGTAGCTCTCGTGCGTACCGACGTCCTCCCAGTAGCCCTCGGCGATGTAGCCGTAGATCGGCTTGCCTTCCTTCATCAGCTGAGGGAAGACATCACCGGACCAGTCGACAGAGACATCCGCTTCCACATAGTCGAACACCTCGGGCTCCATGACATAGATGCCCGTATTCACGGTGTCCGAGAAGACCTGCCCCCAGGTGGGCTTCTCCAGGAACCGTTCGACCTTTCCTGCCTCGTCCACAATCGTGATGCCGAACTCCAGAGGGTTCGGCACCCGGGTCAGACACACCGTGACCAGTGCGCCCTTCTCCTTGTGGAATCTGATCAGATCAGTGAGGTCGAAGTCGGTGAGGGCATCGCCGGAAATGACAAGGAAGGCGTCGTCCTTCAATGCTTCTTCGGCATTCTTTACGCTGCCCGCAGTGCCGAGTGGCTTCTCCTCATTGGCATAGGTGAGCTCCATTCCGAGCTCCTCGCCGTCACCGAAGTAGTTCTTGACGAGCGAGGCCAGAAACTGCACGGTTACGACGGTTTCACTGAGCCCATGCCGCTTGAGCAACCTCAGCACGTGCTCCATGATCGGCCGATTGGCGACCGGCAGGAGCGGCTTGGGCATGCTCGAGGTCATGGGGCGAAGGCGGGTGCCCTCGCCACCAGCCATCACGACGGCCTTCATGTCGGAAAAGTCCTCCTCGAAGAGACGACGGTCTAGCCGACTTCGCCGGTCCGAGGCTGCCCGAGAGGCGTCGTACGCAGACAACCAGGCGCCGGGACACTGCCGCAATCGGCAGGCTCAGTCGGCCGCGGCCTCCGCCTTCACCAGCCGGCGGACCTGGACCACGTAAAGGATTCCTGCCCACCAATAGAGAGTTGTACCCCATCCAGCGAACGCCCATCCGAAAATCGCAGCCAGTGACGCCAGCCACCCGCTTCCGTCACTGAGAAGCAGCAACGGGAAGGCGTACATCAGGTTGAAGGTGGCGGCCTTCCCCAGGAAGTTCACCTGCGGGGGCGGATAGCCGTGCTTGCGGAGGATGCCCACCATCACCAGGAGCATCAGCTCACGCGCCAATAGGGCTGCGGTGAGCCACAACGGCAGAATCTCGCGCCAAGTGAGACCGAGCAGCGTGGAAAGGATGTACAGCCGGTCAGCGGCAGGGTCGAGCAGCCGTCCGAGCTTGCTGATCTGGTTCCAGCGACGGGCCAGCTTTCCGTCGAGATAGTCGCTGATGCCACTGAGCATCAACACCAACAAGGCCCAGCCGTCACTCTTGGGCCCACCGAACACGGGCAGGAGAATCAGCCACAGAAACAAAGGCACGCCGGCGAGACGAGCCATGCTGAGGATGTTCGGGATGGTGAGCACCCGGTCCGTCTGAACGCGAGTCTCCTGGACCTCCACCCGGGGGCCTCCTGTGGGAACGTGCCAATGATGCTCCCTGACCCTACCCTCAGCCACAACCAGCGGGCACACAGGGGTACAGAACGGACCCCGAACGCAGAAAAGCCCCGCACCATAAGGTGCGGGGCTTTCCCACAATGATTGTTCGGCGGCGTCCTACTCTCCCACAGGGTCCCCCCTGCAGTAC